>NZ_JBEYIX010000009.1:0-170035 GCF_040636055.1 Micromonospora sp. NPDC006766
TTCCGCTCGACTTGCATGTGTTAAGCACGCCGCCAGCGTTCGTCCTGAGCCAGGATCAAACTCTCCAACAAAAACTTGTTGAACAATCCATCCCGACAACAAAATGTTGCCAAAGGAATCCCCACCAGCCAGACCTCCCAAAGAAGACCTGCCCAGCACGGGGTAATAAATCAATTTGGCACTGGCTTATCAAGCACCCTGTTGAGTTCTCAAAGAACAACCACACACCATCCGAAAGCCCCGCACCGCAGGACCCCCATCCGGGGCATTTCGTTCGTCCGCCCCCGCCGCTCTCGCGCCGGGCACTTTTACTACGTTACCCGGTGGTTTCTGCCGTGTCAAACCGGTGTCTCGCGGTTTGGCGGGGCTTCCACCCTTTTGCCGGGCACCACGATCCGGTCGACTTGCGTCGTCCGCTCCGTGGATTTCGGCAGGACGGCCGCCGCGGTCTCCCGCTCGCTCGCCCGCTTCCCTGCCGGCCGGTAACCTTACCCGGTCGGTTCCGCCTCGCCAAATCCGCCTCGCGACGAATTCGGGGCACCGCCCGTTTCAGGTTCTGCGCTCCGGCCTTCCAGGTCTTTCGCCCTGTTTCGTCCGTTCCGCGCTGGCAGAGAGAAAGTTACGCGCCCAGCGGTTTGATCGTCAAATCCGCTGGGCGCGTCCCGCGTCACATTGTCGAGGTACGACTATTTGCGCAGCTCAACCCCGGCAAACGAACGCTTGCCGCGGCGCAGCACCAGGTAGCGCCCGTGCAGCAGGTCCTCCGGCGAGACCGTGGCGTCCACCGCCGTGATGCGGTTGTTGTTGACGTAGGCGCCGCCCTCGGTGATCACCCGCCGGGCCTCCTTCATGCTCGGCACCAAGCCCGACTCCTTGAGCAGGCCGGCGACGTCCGGCAGCTCGGTCAGGTGGACCAGGCCGGCCTCGGTCAGCGCGGCGCGAAGGGTCTCCGGCGCCAACTCCTCGAGCGAGCCCCGGCCGAAGAGCGCCTGACTCGCCGCGACCGCCTGCGCCATCTCCCGCTCGCCGTGCACCAGCGTGGTCAGCTCCTCGGCGAGCGCCCGCTGGGCGAGCCGTGCCTGCGGACGCTCCGCCGTCGCCTTCTCCAGCTCCTCCAACTCCTCGCGGGAGCGGAAGCTGAAGTAGCGCAGGTAACGGGTGACGTCGCGGTCGTCGGCGTTGACCCAGAACTGGTAGAAGGCGTACGGGCTGGTCATCTCCGGATCGAGCCACACCGCGCCGGTCTCGCTCTTGCCGAACTTGGTGCCGTCGGACTTGGTGACCAGCGGCGTGGTGAAGGCCTGCACCGGTCCGGCGCCCCGCCGGCGGATGTAGTCGACGCCGGCGGTGATGTTGCCCCACTGGTCGGAGCCGCCGTACTGGAGCTGGCAGCCGTGCCGGCGGTGCAGCTCGAAGAAGTCGTTGGCCTGCAGAAGCTGGTAGCTGAACTCGGTGTAGCTGATCCCGGTCTCCAGGCGGGCCTTGACCACCTCCCGAGCCAGCATCTTGTTCACCGGGAAGTGCTTGCCGACGTCCCGGAGGAACTCCACCACTGACATCTCGCCGGTCCAGTCCAGGTTGTTGACCAGTTGCGCGGCGTTCTCCCCGGTGTACGAGACGAACGGCGCGAGCTGGTCGCGGATCCGCTGGACCCAGCCGGCGATGACCTCGGGCGGGTTCAACGTCCGCTCCGCGCTCTCCTTCGGGTCGCCGATCTGGCCGGTGGCGCCACCGACCAGCAGTAGCGGCCGGTGCCCGGCGAGCTGGAGCCGGCGGGCCATCACGACCTGCATGAGGTTGCCGACGTGCAGACTCGGGGCGGTCGGATCGAAGCCCACATAGAAGGTGGCCGTCTCGCCGTCGAGCAGCTCGCGCAGCTCGTCGAGGCCGGTCGAGTCCTGGATCAGGCCCCGCCACCGCAGGTCTTCGGTCAGGGAGTCCCGCCCGTGCGGGAGGTTACTGTCGGTCACGGTCACCGATTCTCCCCCATCACCGACCTCGGCCCGTAGCGGGTTTGCCCACCGGGGACGACTAAGCTGGCCGCGCTGGCGGAGGCGAGGAGGGGCTGCCGTGGAGATGTCGGATCTGACGGGCGGCTTCACGGCCCTGCTGGGCCTCAAGTTCGACGAGGTCAGCGGCGACCGGGTCGTGATCCGCTGGCGGGTCCGCCCGGAGCTGCACCAGCCGTACGGGATCCAGCACGGCGGGGTCTACTGCTCGGTGGTGGAGACGGCGGCCAGCGTCGGCGCGGCCCGGTGGCTGGGCGACCAGGGTCAGGTTGTCGGCGTGTCCAACCAGACCGACTTCCTGCGCGCGGTGCGGGACGGCGAGCTGACCGCGATCGGCACCCCGATCCACCGGGGTCGCAGCCAGCAGCTCTGGGCGGTGGAGATCACCGACGAGAACGACCGGCTGGTGGCGCGCGGCCAGGTGCGGTTGCAGAACCTGACGTCCGCCTGACCACGGCCGGGCGGCGTGGCGGATCCGCGTCCGGCTAATCCGTGGCGTGGGCCGGGGCGGCGGGCAGGTCGAGGACGTACGCCTCGCCCTCCCGTTGGAAACCGAGCCGGTGGTAGTAGGGGGCGACCATGCCGGGCGGGCTGACCACCCGCTGGAAGCCGCGGTCGGTGAAGAGGCGGCTGCGCCGGTAGACGAACTCACCCGGGGTGAAATCGCGGAAGCGCTGAGTGACATAGTCCAGGTCGATCTGGGCCACCCCGCCGGCCTCGGCGTGCGACACCACCACGCCGACCACCTCGTCGGCGCGGACCACCAGGAAGGCCGAGCGGTCGGCGGCGGCCGGGTCCCAGCGGAATTCCGGGTTGAAGCGGGCGATGTCGGCGGCGTGCACCCGCAGCGTGTGGGCCAGAAAAGCGTCGGCGGTGCCCACCTCGACCACCTGGTACGTCTGCTCGTCATGCCGGGTGACCAGCATCGCGCGCAGGTACCAGACGTTGATCACGGCGAGCACCACGTTCAGCCCGACCATGGGCCACACGTGCACGGCGGCGTTGTAGCCGATCAGGATGAGGCAGCCGAGCAGGTTGAGGGCGCGCAGCCGCAGGATGCGCGTCTGCAGCAACGACCAGATCAGCAGCGCGGAGCCGGCCCAGCCGACGAGTTCCCACCAGTTCACCCGGGCGAGGGTAGTGCCCTCTGGCTCGGGCCGGTAACGGGGACGGCCGGTGGGCGGCCCCTACGGCGGCGGTCAGGCCGGGGTCAGCTCGGTGAGCCGTCCCTGGTCCTCGTGGTATCCGGCTCCGGTATGTGGGCAGACCCACCGGCCGTCACCCTTCGCGACGAGCGGTTCACCCGCCCGCCCCACCCAGCCGACCCGGCGGGCCGGAACTCCGACCATCAGCGCGAAGTCGGGGACATCCCTGGTGACCACCGCGCCCGCCGCGATCAGCGCCCACCGACCGATCGTGACCGGCGCCACACAGACGGCACGGGCTCCGATGGCCGCTCCCTCGCCGACCACCACGCCGACCGGGCTCCAGTCGTCGCTGTTCTTGAGCCGTCCCTGCGGCGTGACCGCGCGTGGGTACTCGTCGTTGGTGAGCACCGCGGCCGGCCCGACGAAGACGCCATCGGCCAGCTCCGCCGGCTCGTACACCAGAGCGTGGTTCTGCAGCTTGACGTTGTCGCCCAGGCGGACGCCCGGCCCGACATAGGCACCGCGGCCGATCACGCAGTTCCGACCGACCGTGGCGGTCTCACGGATCTGCGCCAGATGCCACACCCGGGTGCCGGTACGGATCGTCGCTCGCTCGTCCACATCAGCCGTCGCGGCGATCTGCACGCCGTCACGCGGCGCCCCGTTGGCCTGCGTCATCTTTCGTACCCCCTGCTGCAGGGCGAATCTGGCGGGTGGAGGGTAGACGTTGCCTAACAGGACCGATGTCAGGAAGCCGACGCGGTGCCCGCAGAAGGGCTGTTCGAGGAGGTCGGGCGAACCGAACGGACCGGCGTACCCCGGCGGCACCGCCGGATTTCCGAGCGCACCCTGGCGCATCCGACGACGGCGTCGGTAGCTTGCCGACGGGGACTCGCGACTAGCTTTCACGTCGGCGAATGATCCTGTCCCTGACCGGGGAAGGGGATGTCCGTGAACTCATCGGGTGCTGCCGCTGGCGAACCGATCGGCGTTGCCGTCATCGGTGCCGGTTACTGGGGGCCGAACCTTGTCCGGAACTTCCAGAACTCCGCGGAGTTTCGGCTGCGCTGGCTCTGCGACCTCGACGTGCGCCGGGCCGAGCGGGTGCTCGGTGGCTATTCGGTCGTCCAGCCGACCGACGATCTCGCCGCCGTGCTGGCCGACGACGCGGTGCGTGCGGTGGCCGTCGCCACCCCGGCCGGCACCCACCTCGAGGTGGCGATGGCGGCGCTGCGGGCCGGCAAGCACGTGCTCGTGGAGAAGCCGCTGGCCGCCAGCGTCGAGCAGGGGCGCGCGCTGGTGGCGGAGGCACAGCGGCGGGGGCTGTCGCTGATGTGCGACCACACCTACTGTTACACGCCTGCGGTGCTGCGCATCCGGGAACTGTTGCACGGCGGGGAACTGGGCGAGTTGCAGTACCTCGACTCGGTGCGGATCAATCTCGGGCTGGTCCAGCGTGACATCGACGTGGTGTGGGACCTGGCGCCGCACGACCTGTCAATTCTCGACTTCATCCTGCCGCCCGGCGTGGTGCCGGTCTCCGTGGCGGCGCAGGGCGCGGACCGGATCGGTGCGGGCCGGGCCTGCGTCGCCTACCTGACGCTGCACCTGAGCACCGGCGCGATCGCGCACATCCACGTCAACTGGCTCTCCCCGGTGAAGATCCGGACCGCGATCATCGGCGGCTCGAAACGTACGCTCGTCTGGGACGATCTCAATCCCAGTCAGCGGCTGTCGATCTTCGATCGGGGAGTCGATGTGGCGTCGGCGGACGAGCTCGGTGACGAGCAGCGCCGAGACATGCTGGTGTCGTACCGCTCGGGCGACATGGTGGCGCCGGCGCTGACGGAGCGGGAGGCGCTGCGCACCATGGTCGAGGAGTTCGCGCGGTCGATCCACAGCGGCACGCCGGCCCTGACCGACGGTGCGGCGGGGCTGCGGGTGATGACCATTTTGGAGGCTGCCTCTCGTAGCCTCGCCACCGACGGAAAGTTGATCAGTCTCAGTGAATGGGCCGAAGCGTGAGCGGCATGATCGGATCTGGTGCGGCGCTGCCGCCGGGCGGCACGGAGCGAAGCGGAGCAACGGCATGAGCGGGGTGGCGATCGCCGGGGCACGCGCCCTGGTGACGGGTGGAGCGGGCACCATCGGCTCGCATGTCGTCGATCAACTGGTCGCCGGCGGCGCGGCCGAGGTGGTCGTCCTCGACAACTTCGTCCGTGGCCGGCGGGAGAACCTCGCCCGAGCCCTGCCGCACGACAGTGTCAACCTCGTCGAGGGCGACATCCGCGACGTCGCGCTGGTGCACGAGCTCACCCGGGGCAAGGACCTGGTCTTCCATCTCGCCGCCATTCGCATCACCCAGTGTGCGGAGGAGCCGCGACTCGCCAACGAGGTACTGGTCGACGGCACCTTCAACGTGCTGGAGGCGGCGGCCGCCGCGCAGGTCCGCAAGGTCGTCCTGTCCTCGTCGGCATCCGTGTACGGGCTCGCCGACGAGTTCCCGACCACCGAGCGGCACCACCCCTACCACAACGACACCTTCTACGGCGCTGCGAAGGCGTTCAACGAGGGCATGCTGCGCAGCTTCCACAGCATGTACGGCCTGGACTACGTGGCCCTGCGCTACTTCAACGTCTACGGCCCCCGGATGGACATCCACGGCCTCTACACCGAGGTCCTGATCCGCTGGATGGAGCGGATCGAGTCAGGGGTCCCTCCACTGATCCTCGGCGACGGCCTGCAGACGATGGACTTCGTCCATGTCGCCGACATCGCCCGGGCCAACATTCTGGCCGCACAGGCGGACGTCACCGACGACGTGTTCAACATCGCCAGCGGCGCCGAGACCAGCCTCCGCGAGCTGGCCCAGGCGCTCAGCGACGTGATGAAGTCCGACCTTCCTCCGGAGCACGGCCCGGCCCGCGCCGTCAACGGGGTCACCCGCCGGCTGGCCGACACCACCGCCGCCGCCGAGAAGCTGGGCTTCCGCGCCGAGATCGGCCTGCACGAGGGGCTTCAGGGGCTGGTCGACTGGTGGCGGGCCGAGAAGTGACCGTCTCCCGGATCCCGGTGATGATCCCCTGCCTCGGCGAGGAGGAGGCGCAGGCCGCCGCCGACGCGGTCCGCTCGGGCTGGGTGGCCCAGGGGCCGCGGGTGGCCCGGTTCGAACAGGAGTTCGCCGCCCTGGTGGGTGCCGGCCACGGCGTGGCCGTCAGCTCCTGCACCACGGCGCTTCACCTGGCGCTGGTCGTACTCGAGGTCGGCCCGGGCGACGAGGTGATCGTGCCGTCGTTCTCGTTCATCGCCACCGCCAACGCGGTGCGCTACGTCGGAGCCACCCCGGTCTTCGCCGATGTCGACATCAGCACGGGCAACCTGACGGTGGCGGCGATCGACGCCGTGCGCACTCCCCGGACCCGGGCGGTGATCGCGGTCCACCAGGGCGGCGTGCCGTTCGACACCGCCGCGTTGCGGGGCGCGGCCCACGGCTGGGGGGTGCCGTTGATCGAGGACGCGGCCTGCGCCGCCGGGTCGACGGCGTACGGGGATCCGGTCGGGGCGGGCTCGACGATCTCCACGTGGTCGTTCCATCCGCGCAAGCTGCTGACGACCGGCGAGGGCGGGATGGTCACGGTGGACGATCCCGAGTGGGCCGCCCGGCTGCGCCGCCTGCGCGAGCACGGCATGAACGTTTCCGCCGCCGACCGTCACGCCAGTGCGCAACCGGTGCTGGAGTCCTACCTGGAGACCGCGTTCAACTACCGGATGACCGACATTCAGGCGGCGGTCGGGCTGGTGCAGCTCGGCCGTCTCGCGGAACTGGTGCGTCACCGGCGCGCGCTGGCGGCCCGGTATCACGAGCTGCTCGCGGGCATCGAGGGCCTGGTCCCGGTCCGCGACCCCGACCATGGGGAGACCAACTTCCAGTCGTTCTGGGTGCTGATCAACCCGGAGTACGGAACCGGCCGTGACGAGGTCCTGGCCGAGCTGGCCGCCGCCGGGGTGTCGGCCCGGCGCGGCATCATGGCCGCCCATCTGGAACCGGCCTACGCCGACGTGAGGTCCGGGCCGCTGCCGGTGACCGAGCGGCTGACCCGCGACTCGCTCATCCTGCCGCTGCATCATGCGCTGACCGAGGACGACCAGGACCGCATCGTCGGCGTGCTGCGCAAGCTGGCCGGTTGATGCGCGACCTGGTCATCGTCGGGGCGGGCGGGTTCGCGCGGGAGACCGCGGCCGCGGTACGGGCGATCAACGAGGTCCGGCCGACCTGGCGACTGCGCGGGTTCCTCGACGACGACACCGCGCTGCACGGCACGCATCGAGCCGGCCTGCCGATCCTCGGCGGGATCGACCTGGTGGCCGCGATGCCGGCGGCGGCGGTCGTCGTCTGCGTCGGCAACCCGCGCGACTACGTCTCGCGGCGGCGAATCGTGGAGCGGATCGCCCTGCCCGCGCAGCGGTACGCCACGATCGTCCATCCGAGTGCCACCGTCGGCGCCGGCAGCACAGTCGCTGCCGGCAGCGTGCTGCTCGCCGGCGTGGTGCTCACCGCGGAGGTGAGCGTCGGCGCGCATGTCGCGGTCATGCCGCAGGCCGTCCTGACCCACGACGACCGGGTGTCCGACTATGCCACTCTCGCCTCCGGGGTTCGCCTCGGCGGCGGCGCGGTGTTGCGGCCGGGCGCGTACGTAGGGGCGGGAGCCCTGGTCCGCGAGGGCGTGACGATCGGCGACTGGTCGCTGGTCGGAATGGGTTCCGTGGTGCTGCGCGACGTACCGCCCGGTGAGGTGTGGGCCGGCAGCCCGGCCCGCCGGCTGCGGGCGGCGTCGCTTGACGAATCGATCGTGTCGAAGAGTGTGGGGAGCTAGTCATGCCGGGGATACCGCTCGTCGATCTCGCCGCCGCGCACGCGGAGGTCGCGGAGGAGGTGGAGGCGGGGTTCAAGCGGATCATCGCAGACACCGCCTTCATCGGTGGGGCCGAGGTCGCCGCGTTCGAGCGGGAGTACGCGGCGTTCAGCGGCGTGCCGCACTGTGTCGGGGTGGCCAACGGCACCGACGCGCTCGAACTGGCGCTGCGCGCCGCCGGCGTCGGGCCCGGCGCCGAGGTGATCCTTCCGGCGAACACCTTCATCGCCACCGCTGAGGCGGTCGTCCGGGCCGGCGCGCGACCGGTGCTGGTCGACTGCGAGCCCGATTCGTTTCTGATCGACGTCGACGCGGCGCTGGCCGCGGTGACCCCGGCGACCCGGGCGGTCATCCCGGTTCATCTCTACGGCCAGCTCGCGCCGGTGGAACGGCTGCGGGCGGGCCTGGCCGGGCGGGACGTCACGATCGTCGAGGACGCCGCGCAGTGCCAGGGGGCCACCCGGCACGGCTGCGGCGCCGGCGTCGACGGCATCGCCGCGACGAGTTTCTACCCGGGCAAGAACCTGGGCGCGTACGGAGACGCGGGCGCGGTGGTGACCTCGGACGCCGAACTCGCCACGGTGGTCCGCACCCTCGGCAGCCACGGCGGCCTGACGAAGTACGCGCATGACATGGTCGGTGTGAACAGCCGGCTGGACGGCCTGCAGGCGGTCGTGCTGCGCGCCAAGCTGGCCCGTCTGGCCGGATGGAACGCGCTGCGCCGGGCCGCGGCGGGCCGCTACGACGCGCTGTTGGCGTCGGTCGAGGTGATCCGGCCGGTGACCCTGCCCGGCAACGAGCACGTGTGGCACATCTACTGCGTCCGGATTCCCGGCGACGGCACCCCGGCCCGACGGGACCGGGTGCTCGCCGAACTGCACTCGGCCGGGGTCGGTGCGGCCATTCACTATCCCGTGCCGGTGCACGTGACGCCGGCCTTCGCCGACCTCGGTCACCGGCGCGGGGCGTTTCCCAACACGGAACAGGTGGCCCCGCAGCTGCTGTCCCTGCCGATCTTTCCGCAGATCACCGTCGAGCAGCAGGAGCGGGTGGTCGCGGCCCTAGCGGCCGCGCTGCGCTAGCAGGGCCACCAGATCGGTCGGCCGCGGCGCGTCCGGCGTCCGCAACCGGCCGAGAAGCACCTCGGCGATGCGCTCGCCCGCGCGTCCGTCCCACAGGGCCGGTCGACGCCGGGCGGGTGGGTCGCGCAGCACGGCGGCGGCCGCCGCGACGATGCGTGCGGGGTCGCGGCCAACCACCTGGTTCGTGCCCTCGTCGACGGTGATCGGCCGCTCGGTGTTGTCCCGCAGCGTCAGGCACGGGACACCGAGCGCCGTGGTCTCCTCCTGTACGCCGCCGGAGTCCGTCAGCACCAGCCGGGCTGACGCCTGCAGCGCGATGAAGTCCAGGTATCCGGCCGGCGGTATCAGCCGCAGCCCGGCCGGCACGCCGGCGCTCTCCAGTCGGGTGGCGGTGCGCGGATGCACCGGCAGGATCAGCGGTGTCCCGGCGGCGATCTGGCCCAGCGCCTCGAGCAGCGCGGCCAACATCTCCGGCGTATCCACGTTGGCCGGCCGGTGCAGGGTCACCAACCCGTACCCGCCGGCCGTCAGGCCGTGCCGGGCGAGCGCGTCCGAGGCGAGCGCGCGATCCAGGTTGGTGTACAGGGTGTCGATCATCACGTTGCCGGCGAGGTGGATCTGGTCGTCGCGGTAGCCCTCGGCCCGCAGATTGGCGACCGCGTCCGGCGACGGTGCGAACAGCAGGTCGCTGACCCGGTCGGTGACCACCCGGTTGATTTCCTCGGGCATCGACCAGTCGCGGCTGCGCAGACCCGCCTCGACATGCGCCACCACCCGCCCGGCCTTCGCGGCGACCAGGGCACAGGCGAGCGTCGAGTTGACGTCGCCGACCACCACCACGGCGTCCGGCGCGAGCGTGTCGACCAGCGGCTCGAACGCCGTCATCACCCGGGCGGTCTGCTCGGCGTGTGTTCCCGACCCGGTGCCCAGGTGGTGATCGGGCGGTCGCAGGCCCAGGTCGCGGAAGAAGACCTCGTTCATCGACTCGTCGTAGTGTTGGCCGGTGTGTACCAGCGCGGTGCGCGCCCCGCGCGCCTCCAACGCGTCAAGGACCGGCTTGATCTTCATGTAGTTGGGCCGGGCACCGGCCACACAGACGATCGTCGGCATGTCAGACGACGTCCACGTTGGGGCCCTGCAGCCGGCGCCGGGTGTCCAGTACGTATCGCGCGTGCGTCCGGCACAGCTCGTAGTCGAACGCGTCGTGGTCGGACAGCAGCACGACCGCGTCGGCAGCGGTCAACTCCTCGGCGCTCAGCGCGACCCGGCGTACCCGCTCGTCCAGGCCGGGTATCTGTTCGACGACGTGCGGATCGACCGCGCTGACCTCGGCGCCGAGCTGGACGAGCAGCTGTGCCACCCGTACCGCCGGGGATTCCCGCGCGTCGCCGGTGTTCTTCTTGTACGCCAGCCCCAGCAGGAGCACCTTGGATCCGTTGACCGAGCGGCGCCGGCGGTTGAGCGCATCGGTCAGACGGCGGACCACGTAGTCGGGCATGTGGTTGTTGATGTCGTTGGCCAGCTCCACGAAGCGGAAGCTCTGCCCGAGCGCCCGTTGCACCCGCCAGGACAGGTAGGACGGGTCGATCGGCAGGCAGTGCCCGCCGACGCCCGGACCCGGCGTGAACCGCATGAAGCCGAAGGGTTTGCTCGCCGCCGCGTCGATCGCCCGCCAGACGTCGATGCCGAGGTCGTGCGCGAGCATCGCGACCTCGTTGACCAGGGCGATGTTGACGTGCCGGAAGGTGTTCTCGATCAGCTTCGCCAGCTCGGCCTCCTTCGGCGAGCTGACCGGCACGGTGGTGTCCACGAGCCCGTCGTAGAACTCCTGGATGACCTTCAGCGACACCTCGTCGATGCCGGAGACGATCTTCGGGGTGGATTCGAGCGTCCAGGTCTGGTTGCCCGGGTCGATCCGCTCCGGGCTGAACCCGAGGTGGAAGTCGGGACCGGCGGAGAGGCCGGAGCCCTCCTCCAGGATCGGCCCGAACAGCTCTTCGGTGGTGCCGGGATAGGTGGTCGACTCCAGCACCACGGTAGAGCCCGGGGTGAGGTAGCGCGCCAGGGTGCGTCCGGACGCCTCGATGTACGACACGTCCGGCGCACCGTCGCGCAGCGGGGTTGGCACGGTGACGATGGCGATGTCGAACCCGGCGCAGTGCTTCGCGATGGCGGTGGGTCGGTACAGCCCGGAGGCCATTACGGCTCGGAGCCGCTCCGCCGTGACGTCCTCCACGTACGACTCCCCGCCGGCGAGGAGTTCGGTTCGCCGGGAATCGACGTCGTACCCAATCACCTGATGTCCCACCTCGGCGGCGCGGACCGCGAGCGGCAGGCCGACGTACCCCTGGCCGACGACAACGACGCGCATCAGCTTCCCCCCTGCTGTTCAGGTCTTCTCGGACGTCCGACGGCCGTCACGCGATCCGCCGGCCGCCTGAGGCGCACCAACTCGGAGGCCACGAGCGCGACGAACATCAGGTTGGTGGTGAGGTAGCGGCCGCCGAGCCGCCGAGGCTCCTGCAGCAGCCGGTAGAGCCACTCGAACCCCAGCCGCTGCCAGGACCGGGGCGCCCGTTTGACCACGCCGGCCAGGACGTCGAAGGAGCCGCCGACCCCGTGCGCCACCGCGACACCGGTGCGGTCGCCGAACTCGGCCATGAAGTTTTCCTTCTTTGGCGAGGTCATGCCGAGGAAGAGCAGTTGGGCGCCGCTGGCCGCCACCGTGTCGGCGATCGCCGCGGCGTCGGTGTCGGCGAAGTACCCGTGGTGGCGCCCGGCGATCTTCAGGGCCGGAAAACGTTCGCGGAGACGGTCGATCATGGCGTCGAGCACGACGGGTCGGGCGCCCAGGAAGTAGACCGACAGCCCGCGCCGCTCGGCCTCGGCCAGCAGCCGGACGAACAGGTCGATGCCGGCGACCCGCTCGGGGAGCCGGGTGCGCAGGATGCGGCTCGCCCAGACGACCGACTGGCCGTCGGCGACCACGATGTCGCAGCCGGTGACCGCCGCCCGCAACCGCGGGTCACGGAGCATGTTCACCACCTTGGCGGCGTTGACCACGCCGACCTCGAGGCGGTCGCCGGATCCCACGGCATCGACGCAGCGCTGCACCGTCTCCCCCAGCGTCAGCGCGTCCAGGTCGATGCCGAAGAGGGTGCGACGGCAGGGGACGGGCGGCCGCATGGTGTCGCTCACTGGGCCGCACGCTTCGTGTCGGCCGGCAGGTCGAGACCACCGAGCCAGGTGTGCAGGAGCCAGCCGAACTCGTACGGGCGGCATTCCCGGTCGACGGCGGTGGGGCGGAAGATCCGCTCGACCGGCCGTAGCCGCACACCGGGCGCCGCCCTGGTGGTCAGCCCCTGTGCGGCTCGGACCAGCTTCCGAGGATCCCCCCGATGGACCTTGCGCCAGGTCAGGCCGGCGTCGTCGAGGATCATCGGTGGCGGGTCGTCGCCAAGCTCCACCGGGTTGGTCATCCACCTCAGGCCCCGGACGATCTCGGCCGTACGGTCGGACCCGCCGGCCTCGGCCAGGTCGAGCAGCGCCATCGGCGCCATCGCGTGCTGGTGCACGCTGTACACCGGGTAGCCTTCGACCACCCGGCCGGTGCGCGAGTCGTAGTGCCACCACCACTGACCGCCGCCGCCCTGCAGGTCGCAGATCCGGGTCGCGCATTCCTCGGCCGCGGCCAGCGCCGCGGCGTCGTCGCCGGATTGGTGCAGCCGAGCCAACGCCTGAATCGGGTACACCTGGTCCGCGAAGCAGGCCACGTGCGTCCGGTACCACGGCAGCAATCCGGGAGCGGTCGCGTGCGGGAACAGCGGACTGCCGGGGTGCCGGCTGGTCAGCAGCGTGTCCCGGGACCGTTTGAGCAGGTCTTCGACATCCGCCTGGCCCCGGGCCGTGGCGAGCGCCGCCACCACCCAGGCGGCCTCCACCACGTAGCGGGGGCCGGGCTTCTCGTCGAGCGCACGTAGCCGGGCCAGCGCCTCGGGCAGCATCGGGTGCCGGCCCGCAGCGGCCGCCCAGCAGATGAGCGCGGCGTCGCCGAGGTTGGTCACGTCGGGCAGCCGTCGGATCAGCATCGCGGTGAAATCGGCGGCGCCATGCCCGGACAGCACCGTGCGCTGTGCGGAATCGGTCAGCCACAGCGCGCCCAGTGCCACGATGGCCGCGTACCGGGTGCTGACGCCGCGCAGTTCGGTCGAGGTGCCGTCGCCGCTGCCGCCGACGGCGGCCCGGGTGAAGGCGAATTCGTCGGTGTCCTGTCGGTACATCGTCGGTAGGCCGCGCATCGCCACGTCGAGTAGCCGGGTGACGAGCTCGCCGGCGCCGGAGTCGGCAGCCGCCAGGCGTGCGTGTCGGGGCGTCGTCATCGGTCGGATTCCTTAGGCCGCAGGTGTCTGGATGCCGGAGTCGCATGCTCCGTGCGCTGTGCGTCCGTTGTTGCCACGGGCGTGCCATGCCGTCTTCGCTGAAGGGATCCCCTCGCCGACGGCCGGGCTCACGTCGACCGCGAGCCCGGCAACGATGGCCCCCAACCGAGGTGCATTCACGTTCGCACCGGAGATTAGCCGGGCGGAACCACCGCCGGGATCAGCGATCCGACATTCCCCATGACGCTCGGATGACCCGGTGATGAACGATCGATCGATGGCACACAGGGACCGAAGGCGCCCGGCCGTCGGAAGTGGACGGATGGAGTACTGGCCGTTCCGGCATGCGTCGTGCCCATCTGGCAGGTCCAAAAGGGACAAATGCCATCGGCCGGGGCTTCGGGTTCGAAGCGCATCCCCTGTTCGCATCGAAAGCCCTGGCCCGGATACGAAACTGTCTGATCGATCGGTCAGCATCAGCCGATCGGCGCAAAATCTATTTCGGAAGATGGTTGTCGGCGCCCGACGCCTTTCCTACCTTCGGAGAACAAGTTTCGTGATCAGTGCCGCTCTCGTGAGAGGGCCGGACAGCTCTCTGTAGAGAGGCCCACAGCAATGGACATGGTCAGCGAGGGCAGCCGCCGGTCGCTCGCACCGTCGGTATGGTCACGCGTGACGCGTCGTCGGGTGGCGGAGCCTTCGAGCTCTGCCACCGTCGCCCTCGCGGCCTCGGCCGCGCTCGTCGTGGCGGGTCTGACCGGCGGCACAGCGCATGCCTCGGCCGACCCCTGCTCGCCCAACCCGGTGGTCTGCGAGAACAGCAAGCCCGGGAGCCCCGCCAGCGTGTGGGACATCGACGGCGCCGGCGACGAAACGTTGCAGGGCTTCGCCACCGACATGAGCGTCAACGCGGGCGACCTGATCAGCTTCAAGGTTCAAGCCCGGCACGCGTACACCATCGACATCTACCGCCTGGGCTGGTACGGCGGCAGTGGTGCCCGGAAGATCACTACCCTGCCGGGCACCTTCCCGGCGCAGAACCAGTCCACCGCGTGCGTGACGGACGTCGCAACCCAGATCTACGAGTGCGGCACCTGGGCGGTGTCGGCCAGTTGGTCAGTGCCCGCGACCGCTGTCTCCGGGGTCTACTTCGCGCTGCTCACCCGCACCGACGACGGAGGCGCGAGCCAGATCCCGTTCGTGGTGCGCGACGACGCCAGCACCTCCCAGGTCATCTTCAAGACCTCCGACGCCACCTGGCAGGCGTACAACAGCTACGGCGGCGCCAACTTCTACTCGGGCCCCAGCGGCCGGGCCACCAAGCTCAGCTACAACCGGCCGTTCGCCACCCGGGACCAGTTCGCCGGCCGGGACTACCTGTTCAGCAACGAGTACCCGATGATCCGCTTCCTGGAGCGCAACGGGTACGACCTCACCTACATGACCGACGTGGACGCCGACCGTCGCGGCAACCTGATCGCCAACCACCGGGTGTTCCTCTCCGTCGGCCACGACGAATACTGGTCCGGCCCAGAGCGTGCCGCCGTCGAGGCGGCCCGCGACGCCGGCACCAGCCTGGCGTTCTTCAGCGGCAACGAGGTGTACTGGAAGACCCGTTGGGAGAACAGCCAGGACGGCCGCAACACCGACCACCGGACCCTGGTCTGCTACAAGGAGACCTGGGCGAACAACAAGTCGGATCCGTCGCCCGAATGGACCGGCACCTATCGCGATCCGCGCTTCAGCCCGCCGTCCAACGGCGGCAAACCGGAAAACGCGCTCAGCGGCACCATGTTCATGAGCAACGGCTCCGACCTGGCCCTGCAGGTGCCGGCCGCCCAGGGCAAGACCCGATTCTGGCGCAACACCAGCGTCGCCACCCTCGGCGCCGGTCAGACCGCCACTCTCGCTCCCCACACGATCGGCTACGAGTCCGACGAGGACGTGGACAACGGGTTCCGGCCCGCCGGTCTGATCCACTTGTCCACCACGACCGGCAACACCCTCGAATACCTGCGCGACTTCGGCAGCGAGGTCACTCCGGGCACGACCACCCACCACCTGACTCTCTACCGGGCGGCAAGCGGTGCACTGGTCTTCAGCGCCGGCACCATCCAGTGGTCCTGGGGGCTGGACGCCAACCATGACAGCGGCTTCAACCCCATCGCCCCGGCCGACGCCAGGATGCAGCAGGCCACCGTCAACCTGCTCGCCGACATGGGCGCGGGGGCGGCGACGCTGATGAGTGGCATGGCGCCGGCCACCAGGTCCACCGACAGGACGGCCCCGACGGTCACGATCACCGCACCGGCCTCCGGTGCCACCTTCGCCAACGGAGCAAAGATCACGGTCCAGGGCACCGCGACCGACAGCGGCGGCGGCATCGTGGCCGGCATCGAGGTGTCCACCGACGGCGGCGCCACCTGGCATCCCGCCACCGGCACCGGCTCCTGGTCATACAGCTACCACGCTACCGGTGACGGCTCTTCCACGGTGCAGGTACGCGCCACCGACGACAGCGCGAACATCGGCGCCCCGGCCGGCCGGCAGTTCACCCTGACCGGCTCGACCTCGCTGTTCGGCAGCCGAGTTCCCGCCGTACCCGCAACGAGCGACTCAGCCGCCGTCGAGCTGGGCGTGAAGGTGATCCCGCAGACCGACGGCGTCATCAAGGGAATACGCTTCTACAAGGGCAGCGGCAACACCGGTACGCATGACGGCAATCTCTGGTCGGCCGACGGTGACCTGCTCGCCACGGGAAGGTTCACCAACGAGACGACGACCGGCTGGCAGACGCTCACCTTCTCGTCGCCAATAGCGGTGGTGGCCGGCGCCACCTACGTGGCGTCCTACACCGCACCCAACGGCCACTACGCGGCCGACCTCTGGTTCTTCAGCTACTCCGCTCATCTCGCGGCCCCGCTGCGTGCTCCCCGCAGCTACGAAGCGGGCGGCAACGGGGTGTACGGCAGCGCGGGCAAGTTCCCCGCCAGCTCATACCAGGCCACGAACTACTACGTCGACGTGCTGTTCGACTCGTCGGCCATGACACCACCCGGCGTCACCCTGGTGACGCCGGCGTCCGGTGCGCTCTACGTGCCGGTTTCCACACCTCTGACGACGACATTCAGCAAGCCGATCAACCCGACGACGATCCAGTTCACCGTGCAGGACAGCGGCAACACACCGGTTGCGGGTTCGGTCTCCTACGACGGCACGAGCAACACGGTCACCTTCACGCCGTCGGCCAGCCTGCCGGCCGGGCAGAAGTTCACGGCCAGCGCGCGGGCGTCGGACACCAACGGCAACCCGATGACGGCGCCGAAGACGTGGACGTTCACCACGGATCCGGGCGATACCACTATCTACCGGCTGTTCGACGTGAACGCCATGCCGGCCGGATCAGCGACCAATGATTCGGATGCCGTTTCGCTCGGGGTGAAGTTCAGCGTGAGCACCGACGGCTCGGTGATCGGCATTCGCTACTACAAAGGGACCGGCAACGGAGGCACCCACACCGGAAGCCTGTGGTCGTCGACCGGCACACGTCTGGCCACCGCGACGTTCAGCGACGAGTCGAGCAGCGGCTGGCAGAGCGTGTACTTCGCGCAGGCGGTCCCGGTCACCGCGGGGACCCAGTACGTCGCCTCGTACTACGCGCCGCGCGGACACTACGCCGTGAACAGCGGCTTCTTCGCCAATACCTGGACCAACGGGCCGTTCACCGCGCCTTCCGGCGTCAACGGCGTGTACCAGTACGGGTCAGACTCGTTCCCCACCAGTTCGTTCGGCAGCACCAACTACTGGGTGGACCCGTTGTTCATCGCGGCACCGACCGCGCCGCAGCCGGTGGTGCCGCCCGGCGCGGTGACGGTGTTCGCCGACACGACGACGCCGGCCAACCCTAGCTGGAACGACCCGGCCGCCATCGAGGTCGGTGCGAAGTTCACCACCGACGTGGCGGGCGTGGTCAACGGAGTGCGCTTCTACAAGGGCGCGGCCAATGGCGGTACGCACACCGGCTCGTTGTGGTCGTCGACGGGCACGCTGCTCGCGACCGGGACGTTCGTCGGCGAGACGGTGTCCGGATGGCAGACGATGCTGTTCGCGTCGCCGGTCACCGTCACCCCCGGTGCGACCTACGTGGTGTCCTACTCCAGCGTCGGTGGACGCTACGCGGTGGACCTGAACAGCCTGTCAGCCGGCGTGAGTAACGCGCCGTTGCGCATACCGCCCGGCGGGGGGCTCTACAGATACGGCTCCGGGTTCCCCACCGTGACGAGCAACCACAACTTCTGGGTCGATGTGGTGTTCACGTCCAGTGGGTCATAAGTGGAGTTGGCTCCGACTTCGGGAAAGACCCGGTAGTAAAACCGAATTGAGCCTATCGACGGATGGCCGGGGTGGACGTTCAACGCTAGTTTCGCCGGTGATACCTGGGGAGGTTGTCGGTCGAGCGCGCCCAGAAGCGCGACCTGCCGGCGGCCTCCGAAGAGCGCAGCCGGCGGAGGGGTAACCACATGGACTTCTGGGACCTCACCAAACTGATGTTCCGCCGCTGGTACATCTCGATGTCGCTCCTGCTGGTGACGCTTGCCGCGACGGGGTACACCGCTGTCGTGGTGAAACCCGACTACGCGATCACCGCGTACGTCCAGTTGATCCCGCCGACTGCCGCCTCCGACCCGAACCAGGCCAGCCACATCCAGAATCCCTGGCTCGCGCTGGGCATGACATCGTTGAGCAATGCCGCCATGGTCGCCACGCAGGACCAGACGTTCCTCGACGGCCTGAAGCAGCAGGACGACACTGCCAGCTTCGAGATCACCATCGGGGACCGCAACCCGGTCGCCATCATCGCGGTCGTCGCGCCCACGCTTCAGCAGGCGCAGTCCGCCACGGCGTTGGTCACTGGCCACTACGAGGAGTCCGTCAAGTCGCTGCAGGCGCAGTACGGGGTCAAGGCCACCGACATGATCACCGCCTACCGCCTCGACAAGGGCGAAAACCTCCAGCGACCGGGCGGTAAGGTGAAGCGCGCGGTGATCGCCGTCTTTGCCATAGGTCTGCTGATGACCGGCGGCTTGACGGTCCTGATCGACGCCCTGCTGCGCCGGCGGCGTCGCCGCGGCACGCCCACCGCCCCGGTCGGCCCCGACTTCACTGTCCCGCCATCAAGGGCGAGCAACGGCACCCAGACGGCGGTGCGTCACCCGGTCACGAGAACCGACCGGGATCCGCGGCCTCCGGCGGCCTCAAGGATCCCTGACGATGCGACCATCATCCTGCCGCGGACACCACGAGCGGGCGAGGGGAGGACCGACATGCGCGGCAGGCGGTTTTGAGCACGCCGATCCACGCGGCGGACCTCGAACCGGCACTGTTCGCCGACCAGACCTACGCGACCCGCCGCAGGCCCGTCAACATGGACGCCGCCTTCGCGTTCGGGGTGATCATCTGCCTGCTCACCCTGATTCCTTCGCGGCTGATCCTGCCCGGCACCTCGGCCGATGTCGGCCGACCCGGCACGGTCGTGGGCGTGTTGATCTTCTGCTGGTGGGTCGCGACCCGCTGCAATCGCAGGTTGGCCATGCCCGGGCCACAGCCGGTGCGCTGGGCAGTCCTTCTGTATCTCGTGTCGCTGCTGATCTCCTACGCGATCGGCTTCGAGCGGGGGCTCACCCCGCTGGAGGCGAACGCGGCCGACCGGGCAATGCTGGCCGGCGGCGCGGCCTTCATCGGAACGATCCTGGTCGCCGCGGACGGCATCTCCAACTGGGGCCGAATGCGCGTCGCCCTGCAGATCGTCGTCTGGTGTTCGGTCTACATGTCGATCATCGGCGTTCTCCAGCAGCTGCTGCCGTTCAACATCGTGGAATACCTGACGGTGCCGGGGCTGACAAACCTCGGCGTGCCTGGATACCAGCAGCGGGGAGACGGTCTACGGGTGGCGGCGACCACCACCCACTATCTCGAACTCGCCGCGACGCTGTCGCTCGCACTGCCGGTCGCGATCCATTTCGCCAAGTTCGCCAGTACTCAACTCAGGCGACGGCTGTTCGGCGTAGCCGCACTCGTCATCGTGGCGGGGGTGCTCGTCACCATCTCCCGTACCGGAATCGTCTCCGTCGTCGTCGCACTGCTGATCCTCATGCCACTCTGGACCTGGCGTGCCCGGTACAACGTCCTCGTACTCGGGCTGATGGCCGTCGCGGGCATGTCAGCCATCAAACCGTCGGCGGTGCGAACGTTCTACGACATTTTCGCCAATGCGAGTAACGACTCGAGCATCACGGCGCGCACCGAGCGGTACACCATGGTGGCCTTCTA
Organism: Micromonospora sp. NPDC006766; assembly: GCF_040636055.1. Taxonomy (NCBI): domain Bacteria; kingdom Bacillati; phylum Actinomycetota; class Actinomycetes; order Micromonosporales; family Micromonosporaceae; genus Micromonospora; species Micromonospora sp. NPDC006766. The sequence goes on from NZ_JBEYIX010000009.1 coordinate 19,862, forward strand.
CTACGGCCAGCGGCCGTGGTGGGGCAGGGGCACCGGCACTTGGGAGCCACCGATGTACCAGTTCTTGGACAATCAGTGGTTGCGGACCGCACTCGAGGCCGGCAACGTCGGCGTAGCCGTTCTCGCCGTGCTGCACCTGACAGCGATCGCCCTGGCGGGCATCGCGCTGCGCAGGGCCAGCACGCCTGCGGACCGGCACCTGTGCCTGGTACTGATCTCCACGCAGGTGGTGGCCCTCTTCATCGCATACACGTTCGACTCGCTCACGTACACGACGTACTCGCTGACACTCGGCATGATGATCGGGCTCTGCGGCGCGGTCTGGCGGTTCACACATTCGTCCCGGGAAATCCGCACCTCCACGCCGTATTGGATCGAGCAATAATTTGACGACCGGCGATGTGACCCGCATCGCGTCGGCAACGAGGAGAACGGCCGGGCGGTGCCCGATCAGTGACTCAGTACGGACCTCGGCGGCTGCAACACGGCCTGAACGGCTGAGGATCGCCCGCTACGCCCTCGGTATTTTGCCAACTGGGCCTTCGTGTCTCCTATTTGTCCACCGCGCCGAGAGGACCGTGGACGGCCGCGGTGGGAATCCCCCATCCGCATTGTCGGCAATGCGATAGGCATTGCTGGTGAACCGATGATGGTCGAGGGTCTACCTTCGACGTCCTGACTGACGCACAGTCAACTGACAGCAAGGAGGACCCATGAGGGACAACGCGGCGGCCTCGATCGTCGACCGGCTGATGTCGGACGGACCGGTGTTTCACGCCAGCGGAACGCGGGTCTGGAACGCACTGCCCGACACGCTGCGGCTGCTGGCAGCCAACGTCAGCGCCGGCGACCGCACCCTCGAGACAGGTGCCGGCGCCTCAACGGTCATCTTCACCGCCGCAGGGTCGGAGCACACGGCGGTCAGCCCGGCCGCCGACGAACACCAGCGCATCCGCGACTACTGCCAGACGATCGGCCTGGACACGAGCCAACTGTCCTTCATCGCCGACACGAGTGACGCCGCGCTGCCGGCGTTGGCCCTCGATCGGCCGGTGGATGTCGCCTTCATCGACGGCAAGCATTCGTTCCCGCACCCGGTCATCGACTTCCACTTCATCGAGCAGAGGTTGTCGTTGGGCGGAGTGCTGGTCCTCGACGACATACCGATGCCGGCGGTGGCGGTCGTGTACGGCTTCATGCACGGCTCGCCCGACTGGGAGCTGATCGAGGTTGCCGATCACCGGGCGGCAGCGTTCCGCAAGCTCGCCGCCGCCGATCCTGACGACAACTGGCACCTCCAGCCATTCAACCGTGGCTACCCGGACTACTCGTTCGCTCCGCTTTCGCAGCGGATCCGGCTCACCACCCATCATCGGGTACGGCAGGGCGCGCGGAAGCTCCGAGCACAGCTGCCCTCCGGCGTTCGACGTGCCGCACCTCGTCAGTGACCACGTCGGAGGCAACCCCCGTACGGGACGACATCCCGCCGGCCGGGGCGGAGGGCGAGCCGCTGGGCAGGTCCGTCCGCCGGGGACTGGGGTGGAGCTTCGTCAGCACCATCCTGACGCGGGCCGGCACCGTGCTCAGCGGCATCGCGCTCGCGCGCCTGCTGTCGCCCGACGACTACGGACAGTTCACCGTCGCCCTGGTCGTGTTGCTCGTCGTTGCGAACATCAACGATCTTGGCCTGGAGGCGACCCTGGTCCGCTGGCCGCGTGCGATCGACGAGATCGCACCGACCGCCACCACCATCATCTTCGGCGCCAGCTGCCTGTTCGCCGGCGGGGTGGTCATCGGTGCGCCGGCGATCGCGACAGCGTTGAACGCGCCCAACGCGACTGGCATTGTGCAACTGATGGCTGCCAGCGTGGCCATCAACGGCCTGTTCTCCGTTCCGTCGGCGGTACTGACCAGGTCCTTCATGCAGGGCAAGCGAGCCACCGCCGACCTGGCCGGCATGGTGGTGACGCTCGGCCTGTCGGTGGCCCTGGCTGCCCTGGGTTACGGCGCATGGAGCTTGGCGTGGGGTCGCTTCGCCGGCAACGCCGTCAACAGCGTTCTGCTCTGGGCGTTCGCACCGACGCGCTACCGCCCGGGGTGGTCCCGTCAGGCAGCCCGACACGTCCTCTCCGGCGGGCTGCCCATAGCGGGAACTCTCCTGCTCGCGGTCGGCCTCATGAACGTCGACTACGTCGTCGTCGGGCGGTTGCTGGACCCTGAGGCACTGGGCCTCTACCTGCTGGCCTTCAATCTCTCGAGTTGGCCGGTGAGCATCCTGTCCGTCGCTGTCGCCCGGATTTCCATACCGGCGTTCGCGCGCCTGCAACATGACCGGGCTGCCCTGCGAGCGGCGTTCCGGCGTTCACTCACGCTCATCATGGCACCGGCGGTCCTGGTCGCCGTGATGCTTGCCGTCTACGCGCTACCGGCCACCCGCGTCGTCTACGGACCACGCTGGTCGGCCGCCGCGACCGCGCTGTCCTTCCTCGCGGTGCTCGGGGGGCTGCGGGTGGCCATGCAGCTCGCCGCCGACCTGCTCACCGCGGCCGGCAAGGCGCGACTCACGCTGGTCATTCAGGGAGGCTGGATCCTCGCGCTGCTGCCAGCCATGGCCGTCGGCGTGACGCACGCCGGGATCCGTGGCGCCGGCATCGCCCACGTCGCGGTGGCGCTCTGCGTCGCGGTACCAGCTCATCTGGCCGCGCTCACCACGCTGCGGATCTCACCGCTGGACGTGCTGCGGTCGGCTGGGCGGCCGCTCGCCGCCGGCGCGGCCGCCGCGCTGGTCGCGATCGGCATGCACCGGCTCGTCGCCGGCGACCTGGCCACGCTCGTTCTGGGCGGGTTGGCGAGCCTGGCCGCGTTCGCCGTGGTCGCTTGGCCGATCCTCCGGCTCGCGTCGGACTCCTCGCCCGGCCCACGCCCTGGTGAGCCGAGCAGACCGGCCGCCTGAGCCGTACCGGGCGGCTGCACCCGGCGTCGCCCGGCGAGCCGCGCGCTAGCCGCGTGCGGCGAACCGGGTGACCTGCCGGCGCAACTCCCGCGGTAGCGCGCTGCCCGCCACCCGGATCGCGGCGGTGCGGACGCCGTCGGCAGCCCGCACCCGAACCGGCGACCGGCCAGCGACCGCCTCACGGCAGAGCTCGTCCAACTGCCGGGCGACCGATTCGAGCGAGTAGTGGCGCACGATGAAGTCGCGGGAGAACTCGCCCAGCGCCGGGAACCGCTCCGGCCGGCTCACGATCCGTCTGAGCTCAGCGACGAGGCCGGCATTGCCGACGTCTCCGTCGCCGAGGCCATACATACCCGCGTACCGGAAATAGTCGGCGGTCTCCGGAGTGAACGCCGATCCGAAGCCCTGCTCGCCCACCACCACGGTCGGTTTGGCGAACGCCAGGGCACGCAGGGAGGAACCGCCCATGCCGACGACGACGTCGGCCGCGGCGTACGCCGGGCGGGGATCGACCAGCGCACCGGTCAACACCACGGCCGGGCGCCCGAGCGCGTCGTTGGTCTCCGCGGCAAGGCCTTCCAGATCCCGTCGCGCGGTGCCATCGCCCACGATGACGAAGCGCAGCGGCATGTCCCGCCCGAGCACCGCCATGGCCTGAACGGTGCGGCGCAGTCCTTCCAGTTTCAGGAACTCCACGAGGCGGGAGACGGTCACCAGCACGATGTCGTCGGCGTCGAGGCCGTAGGTGGCCCGGAACTCCCTGCCGTCTGCGGCATCCGGAGAATTCTGGTGCACGTCGACCGGCGGAAGGAGCAGCCCGAGCCGGTGCCGCCCGGCCGCGCGGGCCCGGTCGAGCAGCTCGGGGGTACCGAATGTGGTCAGGACCCCACGCGGGATGAGCCGGGGCACCACCATCGACATCACGGTGACGAGCAGCGGGACGGCCCGAATCAGGTGAACCCCGTAGTAGGCGTCGAGGCACTGCGGCCAGTCCCACGCGTGGACGAGATCGGGCCTTTCACTGCGGACCGCCGCACGCAGTGCCCGCATCCGCGCCGACGACGGGTGCCGGGTGGCGTCCGGCGCGGGAAGAAAACGAAGCCCCTTGGCCTCGGCCAACTCCACCATCGGTCCCGGCGTCGCGAACAGAACCGGCTCGTGCCCGTAGCTGTCCCGGAGCGCGGCCGCCAACTCGATCGCGTTCACCTGGGTGCCGCCGACCTCCAGCCGGTGTGCGAAGACAAGGATCTTCATGCGCCCGAGCCGATCAACTCAGCGAGTTGCGTGGCGCGCTGGTCCCAGCCGTGTTCCCGAGCGAAGGCCCGGCGACGAGCGGCGAGTTCGCCGGTGCGCGGTACGGCCAGGGCGGCTTGCACCCGTGCCGCGAACTCCGCCGGCGTGGCGGCGGTGCTGACAAGATCGGTGTTCAGCCAGGTAACGGCCGGCAGCGGGGTGGCCACGACCCCTCGGCCGGCGGCCAGATACTCCAGCGTTTTGAGCGGGAAACTGGCCCGGTTGAACTCGTTGTCCGCGTACGGGGTGAGGCCGACGTCGATGAGACGCAGGAACGAGGCCATCTCCGTGTGGTGTTTCGGCCCAACCCAACAGACGTTACGGCGCCTGGTCAACGCGGTGAAGCGCTCGGCGTGGTAGCCGGGGGCCACCGGGCCCACGATCAGCATCGACGACCCGGTGTCGGCGACGGCCTCCAGCAACGCCAGGTCGATGCGGTCGTTGATGTGTCCGAGCAGCCCGGCGACCGGCCCGGTGAGAGTCACGCCTGGCGGCACCGGGGCTTCGTCGACGTCGGCGTACGCATCCGGCCGGCACCCGTTGGGAATCATCTGCGCGGCAACACCGTCGCGCGCATACCGCTCCAGAAGGGCCGTGGACACGACCGCGACAGCGTCCGCCGAGCGCAGCGCTCGGGCCTCTTCCCGGATCAGCCGATCCCGCGGCAGACCGAGCATCTCGGCCCCGGCCACCAGATCATCAGTGGCGTAGAAGACCCGACGCCGTGCCGGCAACGCCGCACCCGGATCCTCGGCCCGACTGGATACGACCGCGGCCACCGGCTCCCTGGAGGCGGACCCGTACAGACGATCGACCGCGCGGCGAGTCGCCCGCCCGACCATGGGCGGCACCAGACGGTGCAGACCGGGCCGGCTGTGCCCGGGCACGACCGGTGTCACCAGGTGGGCCAGCCGTGGGTTGAGGATCCGGAGCCGTGGTCGGTCCAGCAGGCCACCGAGTTCGGGGCGCTTCAAGCTGGTCAGCGCGGACACCGGCGGCTCCACGAAGAGAACCGGACGGCACCTGCTGAGCGCCTCGGCCATGTGCCGGTCGTGCCCGGGTGGGCCTTCCCAACGGCTGCCGGCAAAGTAGACGACCAGGTCGCCACGGGTCCCGTCCCAGGCGGAGGAGTTCGTGCTCGCTTCTTTCGGCATGATCAGGGCCATCTTCCTGTCCCAGGTTGACTCGCCGTCACGGCGTGACCGGCGCGCCGGTCACGGCCCAGACGTTGCCTTTCCACGTATTGCCGGGGCCGCTGGGGGTGAAGTACGCGACCGGGCCCCAGCGGCCGCCTTTCGGGTAGACGTCACGGCCGAAGGTGTTGTGTTCGAACCGGACGTTCCGCGACGCTCCTTTGTCGCCATCGCCTCCATACACGGTATATCCGCCGCCGGCAAGGTAGTTGTTCACGACAAGCACGTCATGCATCACCCCGAAGTCCTGGAAAAGCCCGATCGCCGAGGTCTGGTTGAGATTGTTGATGACCGTGTTGTGCCGTATGACCAGGGACTTGCCGACGGGCGGGCCACCTGTCACCTGGATCAGATCAACATGGTCGCCGTCGAAGGCACTGGGATCGTGGAGATAGCAGTGCTCGATCAGACCCTGTTTCGTGTCGATGCCGTCGGCGACCTGGGATATGTCGGTACGCCGCACGGTCAGGTCGTCACCGAGATTGAAGATCCCCTGCTGCATCTCCTGCTTGCCGTTGCCCCGGATCTCGCTGTCCACGATGACCAGGCCGCTGAAGCCGGCCCGTTGAATGATTCCCCACTCCGATTTGCCGGCATTGGTGACCCGGGTGTTCCGGATCGTGACGTTGTTCGCTTCCACCGTGATGGTCCCGCGCACATCCAGACCGTCGACGACAGCGCTGTTCTTGGTGACCCGCACATCGCCGGCCGCCTTCAGCGTCTTGGACTTGGGCACGCCCGTGGTCGCCTTGCTCGGCCAGCTCGCCGGGCGGGGTACACCGGTCGAGGATGCCGCGGGCGAAGGTGCCTCGGTCGAGGGTGCGCCCGAGCGTCGTCCGCCACCCGTGCCGGCGGAGACACCCCGGCTGGCTGAGGCGGCTCCCACCTTCGCTGAAGGCGCAGCGGTGGATTGAACGGCGACGTCCGACGGTGGTGGCGGCGGCGGGTTGATGATCACGCCCGCCTGGTCGCTGTCGGCCTCGGCCGTCAGGGCCACGGTGAGGACCACCGCGATCGCCGCGCCGAGAGCCACCACGCCGGCGCCCATGCCGAACACAGTCCTGCGGTTGCGCCGAACTCGCCTATCTCTCATGGCATGAATCCCTTCGCTTCGGGCCTGCCCTCGGCTCATGGCCGCACCACGGCCGGCGACCAGGCATCGGGCACGAACACCTGCGGCGTGCCGCTGCCGTCGGCCGGCACCGCCCAGATGTCGGACGTGGCCGCCCCGGTGGCACCGGTACGTGACAGTCCGTAGAGAATTGTCGCATTATCGAGCCACTCGGCCTGGTCGTCCACGCTGCGTGTCTCGGCCAGCACGGTCTCCTCGCCGGTGCGCAGGTCGTACACCGCCAGACGCCACGCGCCCGGCGCGTGCCCGCCGTGCTTCTTGAACGCCACCCGTCCGCCGTCCGGTGACAGCGACGGGCATTCCACGTCCTCGCGCAGCGCGGTCAGCGTGTGTGCCGAGAGGCTTCCCCTGACCAACCAGGTCTTTCCCCCGGACGCGCCGGTGGCGTAGAAGGTGTCGTTGTCGGCGAACGTGACGCCCCAGAAGTTTCGGTCGACCGCCTTGATCGTCCGGTCGCCCACGGTGAACCGGAACGTCTCCAGGTCGGCAAGCTGCTGCCCGGTGCTGCGGGTGACGAGGGTACGGGTGGAGAACTGGCCGGGGTTGGTGTACGCGTCCCCGTAGACGAACGTCGTCGTCGCCGTGAGCGACCCGTCGGGCGACAACCTGGCCCGGCTGGGCAGCCCGGACAACGGAAGGTCGGCCTTCGCAGACCAGTCCGCCCCGAGCATGCGGGCCGTGAACGTCGTCGTCAGACCCCGGTTCGCGGCCAGGCACAACGCCTGCCCACCGGTGGCGTACACCCGATCGCAGGACGCCGGCGTGAGCGCGCGTGGCCCGCCTGGCGCCGACAGCGGCACCACGGCCACCTGGCCGTATCCGTCACCGAGGGCCGTGTTGCGAAAGACCAGGTGCGGCACCACGACCACCGACGCGAGGTCGGTCCGAGCCGGACCGGCGCCCCGGTTGGCGCCCGCCCGCTGGTCGTGCGCACGCACCACGTACGCGACCGCTGCGACGACCGTGACGAGCACGATCGCGGCCATGACGACCAACCGTCTCACCCGCTCACCTCGACCATTTCCCTCGTACGCAGCAACCAGGCCGCGACCGGTACCGCAGCCGTCAACAGCCCGGCGACAACCAGCAGCGCCTGACCCCGGCCGACGACGATCCACAGGCTGCCGAACGCCAGCGACGAGACGAACCTGGCCAGCGCCACCACGGTCTGCGCGGCAGCGATCCCGGTGCCTCTCGTCTCCGAAGCGATCAGGACGCTGATCAAAGCCGGCAACACTCCGTCGGTGGCGGCGTAGAACGCCCCGAGCAGCGCCAGGACCACAAGGGTGGCGAGGGTGCCCGTGACCGGGCCGGCAGCCATCAGGTAGGCGGCGGCCAACACGACGTGCCCGCCCAACAGCACCGGGGCCCGGCCGATCCGGTCGGCCAGCCGGCCCAGCGGGACCGCCAGGCACAGGTACGCGAGGTTGGTCCCCACGTACAGCAGCGGGAACATCTCGGCGGCGAGGTTGTCGCGCCGCTGCAGGGACAGATACAGGAAGCCATCGCCCACGGTCAGCACCCCGAGCAGGGCGGCGGCGACGAGCGGACGACGCAGTCGGGGTCCGGTGAGCTGACCGATCGCGCGGCGCAGACCGATCCGGGCGGCGCCGGTGGCGCGACGCAGGTCGGGCACGAACAGCACGAGCAGCGCGACCCCGCAGATCGCGAACGCCGACGAGACCACGAACACCGAGTCGTAGCCGCCGGGCACCGCGGCGAGCAGGCCGAACGCGACCAGCGGCCCGATGGCGGCGCCGAGGGTGTCCAGCGCGCGATGCACCCCGAACGAACGGCCGAGGGTGGCCGGCTCGGAGGAGTCGGCGATCAGCGCGTCCCGCGGCGCCGTCCGCAGCCCCTTGCCCAGCCGGTCGGCCGTGATGACGGCGGTGATCGCGGCGATGCCGTGCGCGGGCAGCAACGCGAGCCGGCTGAGGGCGGAGACCGCGTACCCGATCGCCGCCACCCACTTCGGCCGGCCGCCGCGATCCCCGGCATAGCCGCCTCCGATCCGCACCAGCGCGCTCACACCCTGGTAGAGGCCGTCGATGAAGCCGTACGCGAGGTAGCCCAGACCCAGCTGCGCGGTCAGGTAGAGCGGCAGGACCGAGGCGACCATCTCCGACGACACGTCGGTCAGCAGGCTGACCACCCCGAGCAGCACCACGGTCGTCGCGACGCGGCCGGTCCGTGGGCCTGTCTCACTCGTTGGTCGATCGCGCAGCGAGACGTACACGAAATTGTCCTGCTTCCCCAGCAGCGGCCAGCCGCACAAAGTATCGACATCTGGTGGTCGGGCTCGCCATCCCCCGAGTTGGCGGATAGCCGACACCCTGTCGCCGAGGCCACAGCGCCGATCGGTCCGGGATACTCACTCCGTGCTCAGCATCGTCGTCCCGGCGTACAACGAGGAAGCCGTCATCGGGCGTCTGCTTACCGGTTTGCTGGACGAGCCGGCCGTAGCGGAGTTCGAGGTCGTCGTCGTGCCCAACGGGTGCACGGACCGCACCGCCGCGGTGGCCGATTCCGTGGGCCCCCCGGTTCGGGTGGTGGTGGCGCCCACCCCGGGCAAGTACGCCGCACTGCGCCTCGGCGACGCCCATTGTGCCGGCTACCCTCGGTTCTACCTCGACGCCGACGTGGAGATCGGGCCTGACGACGTCCGCCGCCTGGCGTCGGCGCTGCGCGAGCCGGGGGTCCTGGCGGTCGCACCGGAAAGGACCGTCCACACCGGTCGGTCGTCGGTCGTCGTCAGGTGGTATTACGACGTCTGGCAGCGGCTTCCCGGGGTGCGCGAGGGCCTCTTCGGCCGGGGCGTCATCGGCGTGTCGGCCGAGGGCGGGCAGCGAATCGCGGCGATGCCGGAGGTGATGGGTGACGACCTTGCCGCCTCCGTGGCCTTCGGGCCGGACGAACGCCGGGTGGTGCCCGGCTCCAGGGTGGTGGTGCACGCGCCGCGCACCCTCGCCGACCTGATCCGTCGCCGGGTGCGGTCCCTGACCGCCACCGCCCAGTTGCGGGGGCGGATGCCCGAGGCCGTCGACGGCGCTCGCACGACCTGGCGCGATCTGGTCACGCTCTGCACGTCCCGCCCGGTGCTGCTGCCGAAGCTGGCCGCCTTCCTCGGGGTCACCCTGCTGGCGAAATGGCGGGCTCGGCGGCCGATCCGCTCGCACGACTACGCGACCTGGCTACGTGACGAGAGCAGCCGAGCCGCATGAGCGCGAGGTGCGAGACGCCGGCCACTCCGGTCGTCGCAGTGGTGATAGTGACCTACAACAGCGCTGCCGTGCTGCCCGGGCTCCTGCAGTCCCTCGACGAGGGCCTGCGCGGCGTGCGGTGGCACCTGACCGTCGCCGACAACGCCTCGGCCGACGACTCCGTCGCCGTCGCGACACGGTCCGTGCCCGGATGCCGCGTACGGCAGATGGGCCGGAACGCGGGCTACGCGGCCGCCTTCAACGCCGCGATCGCCGACGCCGAGCCCTACGACGCGGTGCTCATCCTCAACCCCGACGTGCGACTGGGGCCCGGAAGCGTCGCCACCCTCTATGACCGTCTCACCGAGGTCGGGCCGTCGAAGGTCGGCATCGCGGTGCCCCGCATCGTCGACGAGCAGGGCGCGGTGGCGAGGTCGCTGCGGCGGGAGCCCACCCTCCGTCGAGCTCTCGGCGAGGCCGTGCTGGGGCAGCGGGCGGGGCGCTTCGCGGCGCTGGGTGAGACCGTCCTCGACGAGGCGGCGTACGTCCGCGACGGCGACGTCGAGTGGGCCACGGGCGCGGTGATGTTGATTTCCCGCGAGTGCCTCGCGACCTGCGGCCCCTGGGAAGAGTCGTTCTTTCTGTACTCGGAGGAGACGGAGTTCGCGCTGCGGGCCCGCGACCGCGGTTACCTGACGCGGATGACGGCGGCGGCGGAGGTGGTGCACATCGGTGGGGAGTCGCGCGTCTCACCGGCGCTGTGGAGTTTGCTGACGGTCAACCGTGTTCGGCTCTACCGGATGCGGCACTCGCGGGTCGCGACCGCGCTGTTCTGGTGCGCGGTGTTCCTCCGCGAGGCCGTGCGCGCCGCCCTGGGTCAGTCCCGCAGCCGCCGTGCCGTGGCCGCCCTGCTCCGGCCGTCGCGGCTGCCGTTCCCGCCGACCTCGGCGGCCACCGCAGGCACCGTCCCAGCCGACGGAGGGAGGGAGCGCTGACCACACCGATCCGGGGCCCGTTCAGTACGCTCCGGATCTGCGGACCACAGCGCTCAGCGTCCGGGCCAGGATCGCCAGGTCCATGGTCAGGGACCAGTTCTCCACGTACGACAGGTCGAGCCGGATGGACTCCTCCCACGACAGGTCGGACCGGCCGGAGACCTGCCACAGACCGGTCAGCCCCGGCTTGACCACCAGGCGCCGGCGCATGTCGGCGGGATAGTTGGCCACCTCGCGGGGCAGCGGTGGCCGAGGCCCGACCAACGACATGTCGCCCTTGAGCACGTTGACGAGCTGGGGGACCTCGTCCAGCGAGAGCCGGCGCAGCCACCGCCCGACCGGGGTGACCCGGGGGTCGTGGCGCATTTTGAACAGCTCGCCGTCGGTCTCGTTGCGGTCGAGCAGCTCCGCAAGGCGTTCCTCGGCGTCGACGTACATGGTGCGGAACTTGTAAATGGTGAACGGCCGGCCGTTCTTGCCGACCCGCACCTGGCGGAAGACGGCGGGACCCCCGGCGGCCGGGGCCACCCGTACCAGCAGGGCGATCGCCAGCAGCATCGGCGCGGCGAGAATCAGCAGGACGAGCGCCGACACCCGGTCGAAGACGGCTTTGACGACCCTGCGGCCACCCTTCAGCCGGGGGTGCTCGACGTGCAGCATCGGCAGCCCGTCCACCGGTCGGACCGTGGTGCGGTCGCCGGCCACGTCGACGAGGTTGCTCGCCACGATGAGGTCGACGTCGTCGCGTTCCAGCTGCCAGCCCAGCCTGCGCAGCGCGGTTCCGGCGATCTCCGAACAGGAGAGCACGACGACCGTGTCCGCAGCCACCCGGGCCACGGCGGCCGCCACTTCTTCGAACGATCCGAGGATCGGCGGCAGCCCGGTGCCGTGCCCCTGCACGATCGGCTGCGGCAGGCAGGCACCGACCACGCCGAGTCCGTGGTAGCGCTCGCGGCGCAGCCGCTTGGCCATCTCGGCGACGGCGGCCTCGGGCCCGACCAGGATCACCCGGTGCAGCCGTTCGCCGCGTGCCCACGAGCGGTGCAGGTGCTGGCGCAGCAGGTACCGCATCGCGACGCCGGCGACGACGAGCAGCGGAATCGCGATGATCAGATATCCCCGCGCAAGCCGGAAATCGACGACAAAAGAGGCGAACGCCAAGGTGGCGGTGAGGGCCAGGCAGGATTGGAACACTCGGGCGTACTCGTCATTTCCCACGAAGAGATGACGTGATTCGTACGCGCGGCCGATAGCGAGGGCCACCATCCAGGCGAATGGCAGAGCAATGGTGACCCACAAATGGTCACGGTTGTTTGGCTCGACCGCCGACGACCCGAACCGAACGACCAGGGCCACCGCCGCTGATGCCAGGCCGACCAGCAGGTCGACCAGGCACAGCAATGTGATGTAACGGGATTGCCAGCCAGTGCGTTTACCAACCGTGGGCCTTGGTGGCGTCGTCACACCGCGCCGGATGGCCCTGTCCTCAATGACCTGCGCCAGCTCTACCAATGCACACCGTCCCCACGCACACAGGCCGGCCAGCCGTTGCCCCTACGGCTTGCCGTCCGGCTCGAGCTGCTGCGGTACCCGCCAAGACGCGCATCCGGGAGCCCCTTGCCCGGGAGGCATAGGCGGGACCGACTGAGCTATGAGCATGCTGACCATCAGCTCAGTACGCCAGGGTCGTTCTCGGTATTTTTTGACCAATGTCGAATTGCCGACAGGACGCCGATCGCCCGGTGCCGCACATGAGGCCGAACAACTGTTCCGCAATGGCCCGTCCAGTTCTCGGAGACGACCGATCGAGGCGGCCGCACGACTTTCGGACGTAGTCAGAATCGTTCGGCCGCCGGCCACCATTCGACGCGGTTCGGCCGGTAGCCTCCCGCCATGCGCGGAATCCTTCTCGCTGGCGGCACCGGCACTCGGCTCTGGCCGATCACCCGAGCGGTCTCCAAGCAGCTCATGCCGATCTTCGACAAGCCGATGATCTACTACCCGCTCTCCACTCTCGTCATGGCGGGGGTACGGGAGATCCTGGTGATCACCACGCCCGAGGATCAGGACCAGTTCCGCCGCCTGCTCGGAGATGGCGCCCATCTGGGGCTGCGACTGGAGTACGCCCTCCAGCCCCGCCCGGAAGGGATCGCCCAGGCCTTCCTCATCGGCGCCGACTTCATCGGCGCCGAGCCCGTGGCGTTGATCCTGGGCGACAACATCTTTCACGGCATCGGCCTGGGCCGGCAGCTCGCCGGTCACGGCGGGCTGGTCGGCGGTCGGATCTTCGCCCATCAGGTAGCCAACCCGGGGGCGTACGGCGTGGTCGACTTCGACGCCGACGGCCGGGTGCTCTCGATCGAGGAGAAACCGGCGAGACCGAGATCCCGCTACGCCGTGCCCGGGCTGTACTTCTACGACAACCGGGTGGTCGACATCGCCGGAAAGCTCACCCCCAGCTCGCGCGGCGAGCTGGAGATCACGGCGATCAACGAGACCTACCGGGAGTGGGGCGAGCTCTCCGTGACGGTGCTGGACCGGGGCACCGCGTGGCTGGACACCGGTACCGTCACCTCGATGATGCAGGCCGCCGAGTTCGTCAAGGTCATCGAAGAACGCCAGGGGATGAAGATCGGGTGCCTCGAGGAGGTGGTCTGGCGAGCGGGCCTGATCGACGACGACCAGCTGCGTACGCTGGCCGAGCCGCTGACGAAGAGCGGCTACGGCGACTACCTGCTCGGCCTGCTCGATCAGCACCACGCTGGGGAGTCGCGCCGGTGAAGATCCGGCCACTGAGCATCGACGGGGCCTGGGAGATCAGCCCCGAGCAGCACGCCGACCCACGCGGTATGTTCACCGAGTGGTATCGCCACGACCGGCTCGCCGTCGCGGTCGGGCATCCGCTGCGGCTCGCCCAGGGCAACCTCTCGGTCTCCGCGCGGGGTGTCGTCCGGGGCATCCACTTCGCCGACGTGCCACCCGGCCAGGCCAAGTATGTGACCTGCGTACGCGGGGCGGTCATGGACGTGGTGGTGGACGTCCGGACGGGCTCGCCGACCTTCGGCCAGTGGGAGATGGTCCGCCTCGACGAGGCCGACCGCCGCGCGGTATACCTCAGCGAGGGCCTGGGACACGGCTTCTGCGCGTTGACCGACGACGCCACCCTCAGCTACCTCTGCTCCGCCACCTACAACCCGGCCGCCGAGCACACCGTGCATCCCCTTGACAGCGAGTTGGCGATAACCTGGCCGGCCGGGCATCCGTTGCTGTCGGCCCGGGACGCCGCCGCCCCGAGCCTGACCGAGGCCCGTGCCGCCGGGCTGCTCCCGGAATATCAGGCCTGCCGGTCGTTCACGGCCAGCCTGAACTCGAGTGCCACTCCCCGCCGCGCAGAAGGTGACCACCCTTGAGAATCCTCGTCACCGGCGGGGCCGGTTTCATCGGGTCGGAGTACGTGCGCATGCTGTTGGCGGCGCCGGGCAGCTGCGGCCCGGCGGACCCGCAGCTCGAACCATCCGTCGTCACCGTGTTGGACAAGCTGACCTATTCCGGCAATCTGGCCAACCTGGCTGCGGTGCGGGATGACCGGCGGCTGCGGTTCGTGCGAGGTGACATCTGCGATCAGGCGTTGGTCGACGAGGTGGTGGCCGACCATGACGTTGTCGTGCACTTCGCCGCGGAATCCCACGTGGACCGTTCCATCGCCGGCGCGGCACCGTTCGTCGTCACGAACGTGCTCGGCACGCAGACCCTGCTCGATGCCGCGCTGCGGCACGGCGCGCACCGGTTCGTACACGTCTCCACCGACGAGGTGTACGGATCCATCGACGAGGGCTTCTGGACGGAGGCCAGCCCGCTCGCGCCGAACTCGCCGTACTCGGCCTCGAAGGCCGCATCCGACCTGCTGGCGCTGGCCTACCACCGCACGCACGGCATGGACGTGGTGGTCACCCGCTGCTCGAACAACTACGGTCCGTACCAGTACCCGGAGAAGATAGTTCCCCTGTTCGTCACCAACCTGCTCGACGGTCGCACCGTGCCGCTCTACGGCGACGGCGGCAACGTGCGGGACTGGCTGCACGTACACGACCACTGCGTCGGCATCGCGCTGGTGCAGCAAAAGGGGCGGGCCGGGGAGGTCTACCACATCGGCGGCGGCACCGAGCTGACCAACAAGGAGCTCACCGCCCGGCTGCTGGCGGCCTGCGGCGCCGGGTGGGACCGGGTCGTGCCGGTCGCCGACCGCAAGGGCCACGACCGCCGCTACGCGCTGGATATCGGCAAGACCACCGCCGAGCTGGGGTACACGCCGAGCGTCGACCTCGACCGTGGCCTCGCCGAGACGGTCCGCTGGTACCGCGACAACCGTGCCTGGTGGGAACCGCTGAAACCGGCGGCGGGCGCATGACCCGGGTGCTCATCACCGGCGCCGGCGGGATGCTGGGGCGGGACCTGGTGGCCGTGCTGCGCTCCCGAGGCGACCTGTCGGTCACGGCCACCACCCGCGCCGAACTCGACATCACCGACCCGGAAGCCGTGCCCGCCGCCGTCGCCGGGCACGACCTGGTCGTCAACACCGCGGCGTGGACCGATGTGGACCGGGCCGAGGCTCAGGAGGAGGCGGCCACCGCCGTCAACGGCCACGCGGTCGCCCACCTGGCCCAAGCCTGTGCGGCGACGGGCAGCCGGATGATCCACATCTCCACCGACTACGTCCTCCCCGGCGACGCCACCGAGCCGTACCCGGAGGACGCCCCCACCTCCCCGTTGAACGCGTACGGGCGCAGCAAGCTGGCCGGGGAACTCGCCGTCACCCGGCTGCTGCCCGACGCGGGCTACATCGTGCGCACGGCGTGGCTCTACGGCGAACACGGATCCAACTTCGTCGCCACCATGCTGCGGCTGGCCGACGAACGCGAGTCGATCGACGTGGTGACCGACCAGCGGGGGCAACCCACCTGGTCGTACCGGCTGGCGGAGCAACTCGCCGCGCTGGCCGACGCGGCGCTGGCCGGCCGCGCTGCCCCCGGCATCTACCACGGCACCGCATCGGGCGAGACCACCTGGTACGACCTCGCCCGCACCGTGTTCACCCTGCGCGGCCTCGACCCGGGCCGCATCCGGCCGACCACCAGCGGCCGCTACCGGCGCCCCGCGCCCCGGCCGGCGTACAGCGTCCTGGGCCACGACCGCTGGGCCGCCGCCCACCTGCGGCCACTGGCGGACTGGCGCTCGGCCCTGGCTGAGGCACTGGCGCCCGGCACGAGCCCTTAGTCAGGCGGGCAGCTCCAGCACGTACTCCTCAACCTCGGCGCCGCGGCTCTCGGCGTATCCGGCGTCCTCGCCGACCACGACGAAGCCGCACTTGCGGAGCACGGCGAGGGACGCGGCGTTGTCCTTCGCGGCGCGGGCCTGGACGGGCCGCTGCGGCAGCTCGCGCAGAAGCTCGGCCAGCGCGGCGGTGGCGTGGCCCCGGCCCCAGCGCTGCGGATCGATCCAGTAGCTGACCTCGGTGCGTTCCCCCACCGGAAAGGCGACCACGTGCCCGACCACCGCGCCGTCGACCGTGACCGTCCGCGGCACGATGCGCGGGTCGGCCCGGATGCGCACCCAGTGGTCGTCGAAGGCGGCCCGGTCGGCCGGGTCCTTCGGGCCGAACGCGGCCATCCAGTTGGCTTGCGGATCCTGCTCATGGGCGAAGAACGCAGCCAGGTCGTCGTCGCGCACCGGACGGAGCCGCACGTCGCTGGTCACGGGTCGGAGGATACCCGCTCGACCATTCCAGCTCGGCGGGTCCGACCCCGCGCCCCGACCGGACGCCGCCGCCGGAACCCTTGCCGCGCGGCGGCTGGCTCGGGGACGGGGCGCCGGATCAGGCGGGGTCGCGGCCGGCGAGCAGGTCCTCGAAGCTGGTGGTGAGGGCGAACGGATCCGCCGGTCCGGTCCCCGCCGGGCGGCGGTCCACCTGCTCGGCCAGCTCGGCGCCGGCCCGCCGGATTCGGGCGCGCAGGGCACCCTCGACGCCCTCCCCGGACCAGTCCTCGGGTGCCGCGAAGACCGCCGTCGGCACCACCACCGCCCGCAGGTACGCGAACATCGGACGGACCGCGTGCTCGAGCGCCAGCGAGTGCCGGGCGGTGCCGCCGGTGGCCCCGACCAGCACCGGGCGGTCCGCGAGGGCGGCCTTGTCCACCACGTCGAAGAACGACTTGAACAGCCCGTTGTACGACGCGTTGAAGATCGGGGTGACCGCGACCAGCCCGTCCGCGCTCGCCACCGTGTCCAGCGCTTCCCGCAGCGCTGCCGACGGGAAGCCGGTGAGCAGGTGGTTCACCACGTCGTGGGCGTGCTCGCGCAGCTCGATCGGCCGGATCTCCACCTCGGCGCCGCGCCGGAGGAGGTCGTCGCGGGCGGCCGCGGCGAGCTGGTCGGCGAGCAGCCGGGTCGAGGAGGGCTGGCCGAGGCCGGCCGAGACCACGGCCAGGGTGCGCCGGGTCATCGGCCCTCCTCCGCGCCGGTCGCGGCCTGCCGGGCCGCCTTCAGGCTGGCGTACGTGGGCGCCTCGGGCACGTGCGCCGGCCGCAGCGAGTCGAACTCCTTGCGGAGCACCGGTACGACTTCCTCGCCGAGAAGGTCGAGCTGTTCCAGAACGGTCTTCAGCGGCAGCCCGGCGTGATCCATCAGGAAGAGTTGGCGCTGGTAGTCGCCGACGTACGCGCGGAAGCCCAGCGTACGGTCGATGACCTGCTGCGGGCTGCCCACGGTCAGCGGGGTCTGGCGGGTGAACTCCTCCAGCGACGGCCCGTGCCCGTAGACCGGGGCGTTGTCGAAGTACGGGCGGAACTCGCGGACCGCGTCCTGGGAGTTCCGGCGCATGAAGACCTGCCCGCCGAGGCCGACGATGGCCTGGTCGGCGGAGCCGTGGCCGTAGTGCGCGAAGCGCTGCCGGTAGAGGTCGACCATCCGCTGGGTGTGCTCCTTGGGCCAGAAGATGTGGTTGGCGAAGAAGCCGTCGCCGTAGTACGCGGCCTGCTCGGCGATCTCGGGGCTGCGGATCGAGCCGTGCCAGACGAACGGCGGCACGCCGTCGAGCGGTCGCGGGGTCGAGGTGAACGACTGCAGCGGGGTACGGAACCGCCCCTTCCAGTCGACCACGTCCTCCCGCCACAGCCGGCGCAGCAGGTCGTAGTTCTCGATGGCCAGCGGGATGCCGTTGCGGATGTCCTGCCCGAACCAGGGGTAGACCGGGCCGGTGTTGCCGCGCCCCATCATCAGATCCACCCGGCCGTCGGCCAGGTGCTGCAGCATCGCGTAGTCCTCGGCGATCTTCACCGGGTCGTTGGTGGTGATCAGCGTGGTCGAGGTGGAGAGCAGCAGCCGCTCGGTGCGGGCGGCGATGTAGCCGAGCATGGTGGTCGGCGACGACGGCACGAACGGCGGGTTGTGGTGCTCGCCGGTGGCGAAGACGTCGAGGCCGACTTCCTCGGCCTTGAGCGCGATGGCCACCATGGCCTTGATCCGCTCATGCTCGGACGGCAGCCGCCCGTTGGTCGGGTCGACCGTGACGTCGCCGACGGTGAAAACTCCGAACTGCATGACCAGCTCCTCGCGTGACGTCCGGACCGGTGCCGCCCGGATCGCACCACACAACTTATTTGACGAGTCAACTATTCCGGATCGGCGGCTCAACCGCCACCGGCGACGCCCTCGCCGGTGGCTCAGCTCACAGACGGTGACGCGTGGGAGAGACTTCACCGGTGCGGCGATCAGGTTGGCCGGCCCTGCCACGGTGGGCCAGGTGGACGGCGGGTGGCTACGTCGCGGT
Source organism: Micromonospora sp. NPDC006766 (assembly GCF_040636055.1). Classification (NCBI taxonomy): domain Bacteria; kingdom Bacillati; phylum Actinomycetota; class Actinomycetes; order Micromonosporales; family Micromonosporaceae; genus Micromonospora; species Micromonospora sp. NPDC006766. Next base: position 38,453 of record NZ_JBEYIX010000009.1, read on the forward strand.
CCTGCTCTGGGGCACCGGCGTGCACGTGGCCGACCTGGTCGTCGGCGGCACCGACCCGTACCCGTGGGCGCCGCCCTGGCTGGCCGCGTACTTCGTCGCGCTGACGGTGGCCGACCCGGTCGCCGCCGCGCTGCTGCTGGGGCGACGCCGGTTGGGCATGGACCTGGCCTGTCTGATCCTGATCAGCGACGCGGCCGCGAACGGCTGGGCGATCTACGGCCTGTCCGCAGGTGAGCTGGTGGCGCGGATCGGGCACGCCCTGGTCACGATAATCGCGCTGGGCAGTCTGGTCGCCCGCCGGGCGCTGCGGCCGTACCTGGCCCGGCTGAGCCTCGCCTAGGACGCGGCTGACCGCAACGCAAGATGTCTCCACGAGCCGGCCGACCCGTAGCATGGAGGGGGCGGCTGACAATCTCAGGAGGACCTCAATGGTGCAAACCTTCACCGCGGCGGTTCACCAGGAAGAGGCCTGGTATGTCGCCCGATGTCTGGAGCTGGAAGTTGCCAGCCAGGGCGAGACCCTCGATGAGGCGCTCACCAATCTGCGAGAGGCCGTCGAGCTCTATCTCGAAGAGGTTTCCCAGCCCACGATCGAGTCGACTCCGTTGGTGACGTCCTTTCAGGTCGGACGGGCCGCGTGAGTCCGGCTTTGGCCGACCTTCCGCTCAGGAAGGTACTCGCCGGGCTCACCAAGGCCGGCTTTGATCACGTACGCACGAAGGGCAGCCATGCGGTGTACCGCGACTCCGCCGGCAAGGTCGTGATCGTGCCCCAGCACGGCACGATCAAGCGCGGAACGCTCGCCTCCATCCTTCGTCAGGCAGGTCTGACACCAGCCGAGTTCCTGGAGCTGCTCGGCTGACGCCAAGCCGCCCTGGCGCGATGACACGGTCCCGCTGGCCGGTCAAGTGTCAGGTTCGCCGCCGCGGGACATGCCGGCGGTAGGCGCTCACCGTCGGGTCACCGTCGATCCAGAACCGCCAGGGCACGTCGTGCGCCCCGGTCACCCCGACTCGGGGGCCGGCCACGATCGCCGCCGCCGGCACCGGCGTCACGGCGGGCCGCAGCCGCACCGGGCCGTCACCTAGCAGGTCGGCGCCGTAGGCCGCGCGGTCGATGCCGAGCGCCGCGCAGAGCCGGGCGGGACCGCGCGCCAGGTCCACGTCCCGGCGTACGGCGGGCCGGCGGGCCCGGGCGACGTCGAGGCCGTCGACCACCTCCCCGGCGCGTAGCAGCACCGCCGAGGCCTCGCCGTCCGGGCCGGTGACCACGTTGACGCACCAGTGCATGCCGTACGTGAAGTAGACGTAGGCGTGGCCGGATGGCCCGAACATCACCGCGTTGCGTGCGGTGCGCCCCCGATACGCGTGCGAGGCCGGGTCCCCAGCGGTGCCGGCGTACGCCTCGACCTCGGTGATCCGGACGGTGACCTCGCCGGCGGTGAGTCGACAGCCGAGCAGCCCGCGGGCGGCGGGCACCACCGGCCCGGCGAGCAGGTCCGCGAGGGTGGCGAGGTCGGTGCTGGTCACGGGGGAACCCTATCCCAGCGACGCCGGAACTGGCGCGATCCGCTTTCAACGAGTGGTTGACAATGCAGTGTTCAGCGGGTGTGATGGACGGCATGGACATGCTGGACAACGACCCGTTCACCGCTCCGGATGCTGCCCAGGCCCGGGCGCACCGCAACTACGCCGCGCTGCTGCGGATCGCCGAGCGGCACGCGGGCACCGACGCCCGGCGCCGGCGGTACGCGCACCCGGACGTTCCCGACGCATACGAGGCGGCGACCCTGGTGATGGCGTTGGCCGGCGGGGCGGAGCTGGAGGAGGGTGAGGAGCCGGTCGACCAGGCGGATCTGCTGGCCGCGCTGACCCTGATCCCGCACGTGCGGGCGGAGGTCGACGTGCTCGAGGCGGGGCTGTTGCAGGTGGCCCGCGCCCGGGGGCTGACCTGGCAGGCGATCGCCTTCGGGCTCGGCCTGGGCAGCGCCCAGGCGGCCCGGCAGCGCTACGAGCGGCTCACCGTCCGCACCGGCACCGCCGACTGACGGCGGAATTGTCACAGTGCCCGGCGAGACTGCCCAGATGGGCGGCACAGGAGGGACGCGATGAATCGCGACGAGCTGCGGGCACACTGCCTGGCGAAGCCGGGCGCCTGGCTGGACCAGCCGTGGGAGGGCGACGAGGTCGTCAAGGTGGGCAGCAGGATCTTTGCCTTCCTCGGCGCGCCCGAGGGCGAGGCGCGGGTGGGTGTGAAATGCGGCCCGTCCCGGGAGGTCGCCGACGAGTGGCTGCACCGGTTCCCCGACGACGCCCGCGCCTCCCCCTACATCGGGCGGTCGGGATGGAACACGCTGCGGCTCGAGGGCGACATCCCCGACGAGGAGCTGATCGACGCGGTCGACGGGTCGTATGAGGCGGTGGTGGCGAAGCTGCCGAAACGGGAGCGGCCGACGGCCTGACTGCTCCGGGATCCGGTCGAATAGCGTCGACGCGGCAGCGTGGGGAAGACTGACGGCCGAATCGAACAGCCGCTATTCGGGGGGCCCGTGGAAGCAACCACACAGGACGTAGCGACGAAGCGGTCCGGAGCGGACGGCCGGGCGCCGGCGCTGCGGCTGAGCGGCCTGCACAAGGCGTTCGGCGCGAACATCGCGGTCAACCACGTCGACCTGGCCGTGCCGCAGGGATCGTTCTTCGGCCTGGTCGGCCCGAACGGCGCCGGCAAAACCACCGCGCTGTCCATGGCGGTCGGCCTGCTCCGCCCCGACCAGGGCCGTTCCGAGGTGTTCGGCGTGGACGTCTGGGACGACCCGATCCAGGCTCGGGCGCTGGTGGGCGTCCTGCCCGACGGGCTGGCGATGCCCGAACGGCTCACCGGCCGGGAGCTTCTCACGTTCATCGGGCAGCTGCGCGGAATCAAGCCGGCCGTGCTCGCCGAGCGCACCCAGGAGCTGCTCGACGTGATGGAGCTCAACGACGCCGAGAGCACCCTCGTGGTCGACTACTCCACCGGCATGCGCAAGAAGATCGGCCTGGCCACCGCACTGCTGCACGCGCCGCGACTGCTGGTGCTGGACGAGCCGTTCGAGGCGGTCGACCCGGTGTCCGCCGCCGCGCTCAAGGCGATCCTCGTCCGGTTCGTCGAGTCGGGCCGCTCAGTGGTGCTGTCCAGCCACGTGATGGCGCTGGTCGAGCAGCTGTGCGACACGGTCGCCATCATGGCCAGGGGCAGGATCGTCGCGGCCGGGCCGCTGGCCGAGGTCCGTGGCGAGCAGACGCTGGAGCAGACGTTCGTCCGGCTGGTCGGTGGCGACGAGCACGCCGGGAAGGGGTTGTCGTGGCTGGCGTCCTGATCCGAATGAAGCTGGCGATCACCCGCAACTCCATGACCGGCGGCAAGGCCGCGTGGATGATCACCGGCGGCACCGTCGGGCTGTTGTTCGCCGCCGCCACGATCTGGCTGACGTTCGTCGACATCGCCAAGCCGGGCGTGCTGGGCGATCTGCTCGCCTGCGTCTGGGTGATGTGGTTGCTGGGCTGGCTGGTCGGCCCGCTGTGGGGCAGTTCGGCCGTGCTGCGCGCCGACCACTTCGCGCTGCTCCCGGTGCCGCGCCGCAAACTCGCGGTCGGGCTGCTCGGCGCCGCCTTCGTCGGCATCACCACGGCGGTCACGGCGCTGGCCTTCGTCAGTCTGATCACGTACGCGGCGCACCTTGGCGTGGTGCCGGCCCTGATCGCCGTGCCGGCCGCTGCCGGGGAACTCGTGTTCGTGGTGCTGCTGTCGCGCGTCGCGTACGCCCTTTTCGGTTTTGTCGCCACCTCCCGGCTCGGCGCCGCGGTCACCGGCGTGCTGTTCGCCGCCATGATCGTCCTCGCCCAGTCCGGCTGGATGATCATCGTGGCGATCAGCTACTCGGACGTGCTCTCCACCGGCTTCTCGTCCACGTTCTCCACCACGCTGCGCTGGATACCGTCGAGCTGGGGCGTGGTCGCCGTCGACGCCGCCGGCCACGGCGACTGGCTGCTGGTCCTCGGCGCGCTCGCCGGGCTGGCCGTGCTCAGCGGCCTGCTCCTGCTGATCTGGGCGGCCACCCTCGGCACCCCACGCCGCGCCCGGGTCACCATCCGCGGCACCCGCCACGCCACCGTGCCGACCGGCGGCCTGTTCGCCGGCCCGACCGGCGCGGTCTTCCGCAAGGAGTTGCGCACCTGGTGGCGTGACCCGCTGCGGACCACCACGGCCACCGTGCCGATCGCCTGGGCACTGCTCACCGCGCTGCTGCCACTCACCTTCGACGCGAAGGCGCTGCTGCCGTGGGCCGGCCCGGCCGTCGCCCTGTTCGCCATCACCTCCGCCGGCAACCTGTACAGCCAGGACGGCACGGCACTCTGGCAGACCATCACCACCGGCACCCACCATGCGGACGTACGCGGCCGGCAGTGGGCCTACCTGGCCGTGTTCGGCCCGATCTCGATCGCCCTCAGCATCGGTTTCACCATCTGGAGCGGCTACGCCTGGGCCTGGCCGTGGGTCGCCGCCACCGTGCCGGCGCTGCTCGGCGGCGGCGCCGGCCTGATCAGCTACGCCTCGGTGGCCGCGATGGTGCCCGGTCCCGACGCGCACAAGCGCCCGGACAACCCGCTCGAACGCGCCGACACCACCGGACAGTCCAACCTGCTGTTCTGGATCGGCCTGATTCCGGCCGCCCCGGCGCTGACCGCCGTGCTCCTCGGCGACCGGTTCGACCTGCCCGTGCTGCGGTGGGCCGGCGGACCGATCGGCCTGGCGACCGGTGTCGCGCTCGCCTGGTGGCTGGGCTCGGTGGCGAGCAGGCAGCTCGCCGCCACGGACGCGGAGATGCTGCACATCATGCGTACCGGCCGGAAAACGGCAGCGGGCCGGGCGGCGGCAGCGGGCGGCACCAAGGCCGAGATGTCCAAGCGGGACTCGGCGATCGTCGGCCTCTGCTGGGGCGGCGGTTCCATCCTGCTGTTCCCTCAGGGCCTGGTGCCGCTCGTGTTCATCCTCACCGGCGTCGACGTGAAGGTCTGGTTCCTGGCGATGTACCTGCCGCCGCTGTGGGGGCTGCCGGTCGCCGGCGTCAGCATCGTGATCGGCATCTTCCTGTATTCCCAGGCCATCCGGATCACCGTCCGCAACAGGACCACCCAGCGCGAGGCCGCCGCGGCTCGCGGGCGCGACGAGGCGGCGGGTGCCGACCCGGAACAACATCACGAAGTCGAATTCGTCGGACAGGCGAACTGAGCTGGGAAGCGTTGTGCCCGGTCGAGACGGGACAGCAGCGAAGGCCCCGGCTGAGGTCCTTCGCTGCTGTCCCGGGTTCAGCGGGGTACGACCCGCTCGGCGGCCCAGTCCCGCCAGCCGGCGAGCCTGTCCCCGGCGGCGGCGAGTTGGTCGGCCACCGGCCCGGGGCCGGTCGAGCCGGGGGTGGTCCGGGCCGCCAGGGCGGAGCGGACCGACAGCACGTCCCGGACCGACGGGTCCAGGTGCGGGCTGACCGTGGTGAGGTCGTCGTCGGAGATCTCGTCGAGGGCGCAGTCGCGGGCCACGCAGAGCGCCACCAGCCGGCCGGTGATCTCGTGCGCGTCGCGGAACGGCACGCCCCGGCGGACCAGCCAGTCGGCCACCTCGGTGGCGAGCGAGAAGCCGACCGGCGCGGCGGCCACCAGGCGGTCGGCGCGTACCGTCATCGTGGAGATCATCCCGGCGAGGGCCGGCAGCAGCAGTTCCAGGGTGTCGACCGCGTCGAAGGCCGGCTCCTTGTCCTCCTGCATGTCCCGGTCGTAGGTCATCGGCAGGCCCTTGAGCATGGTGAGCACGCTCATCAGCCCGCCGACGAGCCGCCCGGACTTGCCCCGGGCCAGCTCGGCGACGTCCGCGTTCTTCTTCTGCGGCATGATCGACGAGCCGGTGGCGAACGCGTCGTCCAGCTCGACCCAGCCGAACTCGTGCGACGTCCAGAGCACCACCTCTTCGCCGAGGCGGGACAGGTGCACGCCGATCATCGCGGTGACGAAGAGGAACTCGGCGACGAAGTCCCGGTCGGCGACGGCGTCCATCGAGTTGGCAAAGGACGTGCGGAAGCCCAGCTCCTTGGCGACCGTCACCGGGTCCAGCGGCAACCCGGAGCCGGCCAGCGCGCCCGCACCGAGCGGGCTGATCGCGGCCCGGTGGTCCCAGTCGCGCAGCCGCTCCAGATCGCGCAGCAGCGGCTGCACGTGGGCGAGCAGCCAGTGCCCGAAGGTGACCGGCTGGGCGTGCTGGAGGTGGGTCATGCCGGGGGCGGCGGTGTCGACGTGCCGCTCGGCCTGCTCGACCAGGGCCTCGGCCAGCTCGACCAGGCGGGCGGCCACGCCGCGGGCGTGGTCACGCAGATAGAGCCGCAGGTCGGTGGCGACCTGATCGTTGCGGGATCGGCCGGCGCGCAGCTTGCCGCCAAGGCCGCCGAGCCGCTCCAGCAGGCCGCGCTCCAGCGCGGTGTGCACGTCCTCGTCGTCGACGGTCGGCCGGAACGCACCGGAGGCGCAGGCGGCCTCTAGATCGTCCAGCGCGGCCAGCATCTTGCCCAGTTCCTCCGGGTCGAGCAGGCCGGCGCCGGCCAGGACCCGGGCGTGCGCCCGGGAACCGGCGATGTCGTACGGGGCGAGACGCCAGTCGAACTGGACACTCACCGACAGCCGCGCGAGCGCCTCGGACGGTCCGCCGGCGAACCGGCCTCCCCAGAGGCTCGTCCGGTTGGTGGCGGCACTGTTCTCGGTCAGGCTCTTGTCGTCCACCCTGCCCATTGTGGTCTCCACGGTCAGGCGCCGCCGAGCCGGGCGTCCCGCGCGGCGGCCATCCTGCTGGGCAGGCCCCACAGCTGCACGAACCCCTTGGCAAGGGACTGGTCGAAAGTGTCACCGGTGTCGTAGGTGGCCAGGCCGAAGTCGTAGAGGCTGGACTCGGAGCGCCGGCCGGTGACGGTGGCCCGACCGCTGTGCAGGGTGAGGCGCACCTCGCCGGTGACGTGTCGCTGGGCATCGTCGATGAAAGCGTCGAGCGCCAGCTTCAGCGGCGAGAACCACAGGCCGTCGTAGACCAGCTCGCCCCAGCGCTGGTCGACGCCGCGCTTGAACCGGGCCAGGTCCCGCTCGACCGTGACGTTCTCCAACTCCTGATGGGCGGTGATCAGGGCGATCGCGCCCGGGGCCTCGTAGACCTCGCGGCTCTTGATGCCCACGAGGCGGTCCTCGACCATGTCGAGCCGGCCGACGCCCTGGGCGCCGGCGCGCCGGTTGAGCTCCAGGATCGCCTGGTACGGGGTGACCGTCTCGCCGTCGATGGCGACGGGCACGCCGGCGTCGAAGGTGATGACCACCTCGTCGGCGTCCCGCTCCTGCGTCGGGTCGGCGGTGTAGGAGTAGACAGCCTCGACGGGTGCGTTCCAGATGTCCTCCAGGAAGCCGGTCTCGACCGCGCGGCCCCACAGGTTCTGATCGATGGAGTACGGCGACCTGGCCGACACGTCGATCGGCAGCCCCTTCTCCTCGGCGAAGGCGATCGCCTTGTCCCGGGTCCAGGCGAAGTCCCGGGCCGGTGCGATGATCTTCAGGTCGGGCGCGAGCGCGCCCAGGCCGACCTCGAAGCGAACCTGGTCGTTGCCCTTGCCGGTGCAGCCGTGCGACACGATCGTGCCGCCGTGCTTCGTCGCGGCGGCGACCAGATGCTTGACGATCAGCGGCCGGGACAACGCCGAGACCAGCGGATAGCGGTCCATGTAGAGGGCATTGGCGCGGATCGCCGGCAGGCAGTACTCGGCGGCGAACTCGTCGCGCGCGTCGACCACCTCCGACTCGACCGCGCCGCAGTCCAGCGCGCGCTGCCGGATGACGTTCATGTCCTCGCCGCCCTGGCCGACGTCGACCGCGACCGCGATCACCTCGGCGCCGGTCTGCTCGGTCAGGTACGGAATGGCGACGGAGGTGTCGAGACCCCCGGAGTACGCCAGGACGACCCGCTCGGTCATGGTGTGGTATTCCCTTCAACGTTTTCTTCCCGGCCGGCCCACGCGGCGAGCTTGTCGCCCAACGCGGCGCCGCCGACGGCCTCGCGGGCCACGACGAGGATGGTGTCGTCGCCGGCGATGGTGCCGACGACCTCGGGCAGGCCCGCTCGGTCCAACGCGCTGGCCAGGTAGTGGGCTGCGCCCGGCGGGGTGCGCAGGACGGCGATGTTGCCGCTGGCGTCGACCCCGTTGAGCAGTTCGCGCAGCAGCCGGACGAGCCGGGCCGGGGCGTTCTCGGCCTCGCGCAGCGGCCGGTGGCCGTCCTCGGGGATCAGGTAGACGGCACGCCCGTCGCCGCCGCGGGCGGTGACCGCCCCCAGTTCCTTCAGGTCCCGGGAGAGGGTGGCCTGGGTGACCTGGATGCCGTCGCCGGCGAGCAGGTCGGCCAGGTCGGTCTGCGAGTGGATCGCCTTGTCGCGGATCAGCTCGACGATGCGGGCGTGCCGGGCGGCGCGGGTCAGCGGGGCGGTCATGTCGATGCCTCCAGGAGAAAGGTCAGCAGCGCCTTCTGGGCGTGCAGGCGATTCTCCGCCTCGTCGAAGACCGCGCTGCGCGGCCCGTCGAGCACCTCGTCGGTGATCTCCTCGCCCCGGTGGGCGGGCAGGCAGTGCAGCACGATGACCTCCGCCGAGGCGTGGCCGAGCAGCGCGTCGTTGACCTGGTAGGGCAGGAACGGGGTGAGCCGGTCCAGCCCGTCGGCCTCCTGGCCCATCGAGGTCCAGGTGTCGGTGGCGACGACGTCCGCGCCACGGACCGCGTCGACCGGGTCGGTGAGCGCGCGGACCGACCCGCCGGTGCCGGCGGCGATCTTCTCGGCCCGGGCGACCACCTCGGGGTCGGGCTGGAAACCGGCCGGCCCGGCGACCCGGACGTGCATCCCGGCGGTCGCCCCGGCCAGCAGGTACGAGTGCGCCATGTTGTTCGCCGCGTCCCCGACGTACGCCAGGGTGCGCCCGGCGGTCGCGCCGAACCGTTCCCGGACGGTGAGCAGGTCCGCGAGGAGCTGGCACGGGTGGTAGGTGTCGGTGAGCGCGTTGACCACCGGCACGGTGGCGTGCGCGGCGACCTCGGCGATCCGGTCGTCGCCGTGGGTGCGCAGCACGATCGCCGCCACGTAGCGGGACAGCACCCGACCGGCGTCGGCCAGGGTCTCGCCCCGCCCGAAGTGGGTGACCTGGGTGTCCACCACGAGCGGGTGCCCGCCCAGCTCGGCGATGCCGACGTCGAAGGAGATCCGGGTCCGCAGGCTCTGCTTGTCGAAGAGCACCGCCACCGACTTCGGCCCGGCCAGGGGCCGCAGCGCGAACCGGTCGGCCTTCATCCGGGCGGCCAGGTCGAGCACGGCCGACTGCTCGGCGGGGGTCAGGTCGTCGTCCCGCAGAAAGTGCCGGATCATGCCGTTACCTCCGTCGTGGTCGGGCTCGTCGGTGCCGGGCTGGTGGAGATCTTGGAGGATTTCGGCCCCTGGAGGGGCCATTTCCCTCCAAGATCCGCGGCGGGCGCCGCGGCGTCGAGGGCTGCCGGGAGGGCCGCGAGGAAGGCGTCGGCCTGGTCGGGGGTGAGGATCAGCGGCGGGGCCAACCGGACCACATCGGGCTGCACCGGGTTGACCAGGAAACCGGCGTCGCGCAGGGCGGTGGTCACCGCTGCGGAGACCGGCTCGGCGAGTACGACGCCGAGCAGCAGGCCGGCGCCGCGGACCTCGGCGACGAGCGGGTGCCCGAGCGTCTCGATCCCGCGCCGCAGCCGCTCGCCGGTCCGCTTGACGTGGTCGAGCAGCCCCTCGTTGGCGATGGTGGCGACCACGGCGAGGGCGGCCGCGCAGCTGACCGGGTTACCGCCGAAGGTGGTGCCGTGTGAGCCGGGGTCGAGCAGGTCGGCGGCCCGACCGAAGGCCAGGCAGGCGCCGATGGGCAGGCCGCCGCCGAGCCCCTTGGCCAGGGTGACGACATCCGGCTCGACACCCTCGGCCTGGTGGGCGAACCAGTGCCCGGTGCGACCGATGCCGGTCTGCACCTCGTCCAGCACCAGCAGCGCGCCGTGCGCGGCGGTGATCCGCCGGGCCTCGGCCAGGTAGCCGGCCGGCGGCACGACGACGCCGTTCTCACCCTGGATCGGCTCGATGATCACCATGGCGGTGGCGTCGGTGACGGCCGCGGCCAAGGCGGCGGCGTCGCCGTACCGGACGTGGGTCACCTCGCCCGGGAGCGGGCGGAACGGGTCGGCCTTGGCCGGCTGGCCGGTGAGCGCCAGGGCACCCATGGTCCGGCCGTGGAACCCGCCCTGGGCGGCGACCACGTGGGTACGCCCGGTGAGCCGGGAGAGCTTGAACGCGGCCTCGTTCGCCTCGGCGCCGGAGTTGGCGAAGAACACCCGCCCGGCGCGGCCGGCCAGGGCCAGCAGCAGTTCGGCGAGGGCGACCGGCGGCTCGGCGACGAACAGGTTGGACACGTGCCCGAGGGTGGCGACCTGCTTGGAGACGGCGGCCACCACGGCCGGGTGGGCGTGGCCGAGGGCGTTGACGGCGATGCCGCCGAGCAGGTCGACGTACTCCCGGCCGGCCTCGTCGACCACGACGGCGCCGGAGCCGGAGACGAGCGCCAGCGGCGGAGTGCCGTAGTTGTTCATCAGGGCCTGGCCCCAGCGTTCGACCAGCGTGCTCATGACGCGATCACCATCGTGCCGAACCCTTCCGAGGTGAACACCTCGAGCAGCGTGGAGTGAGCGACCCGGCCATCGACGACGTGCGCGGCGGGCACTCCCCCGCGCACCGCCCGCAGGCAGGCCTCCATCTTCGGGACCATCCCCGACTCCAGGGACGGCAGTAGTTTCGCCAGGTCGTCGGTGCTGATCTCACTGACCAGGCTGGACGTGTCGGGCCAGTCCGCGTACAGGCCGGGGACGTCGGTGAGCACGACCAGCTTGCGCGCGTCGAGGGCGACCGCGAGCGCGGCGGCGGCGGTGTCGGCGTTGAGGTTGTGCAGCACCCCGTCGGCGTCCGGCGCGACGGTGGAGATGACCGGGATCCGGCCGGCCGCGATCAGGTCGGCCACCGCCGAGATGTCCACCGACTCCACGTCGCCGACCTGGCCGACGTCGACCGGCTCCCCGTCCACGTACGCGGGGCGGCGCACGGCGGTGAACAGCCCGGCGTCCTCGCCGGAGAGCCCGACGGCGAACGGCCCGTGCGCGTTGATCAGCCCGACCAGTTCCCGGCCGACCTGCCCCACGAGGACCATTCGCACGACGTCCATCGCCTCGGGGGTGGTGACCCGCAGGCCGCCCTTGAACTCGCTGGCGATGCCGAGCCGGCCCAGCATGGCGGAGATCTGCGGCCCACCGCCGTGCACGACGACCGGCTTGAGGCCGGCGTACCGGAGGAAGACCATGTCGGCGGCGAAGGCACGCTGCAGTTCGGGGTCGACCATGGCGTTGCCGCCGTACTTGACCACGACGGTGGCGCCGGAGAAACGGGCCAGCCAGGGCAGGGCCTCGATCAGCGTCTCGGCCTTGGCCTGGGCCCGGGTGAGGTCGGCGGTGAGGCTCATGTCGAGTAGGCCGAGTTCTCGTGCACGTACGCGTGGGACAGGTCGTTGGTCCAGATGGTCGCCGCCGCGTCCCCGGCGTGCAGGTCGATCCGGATGGTGACGTCCCGACCGGTGAGGTCGACCTTGGAGCGGTCCTCGGCGGCGGCCCCGCCCCGGCACACCCACACCCCGTTGACCGCGACGTCCACGTCGTCCGGGTCGAACCTGGCGGCGGTGGTGCCGACCGCGGCGAGGATCCGGCCCCAGTTCGGGTCGTTGCCGAACAGCGCGGTCTTGACCAGGTTGTTCCGGGCCACCGACCGGCCGACCTCGACCGCGTCCTCCTCGCCGGCGGCGCCGACGACGTCGATGGCGATCTGCTTGGTGGCGCCCTCGGCGTCGGCGATGAGCTGCTGGGCCAGGTCGTGGCAGGCGGCGGTGACCGCGGCGGTCAGCTCGGCCTCGCTGGGCTCGATGCCGGACGCGCCGCTGGCCAGCAGCAGCACCGTGTCGTTGGTGGACATGCAGCCGTCGGAGTCGATCCGGTCGAAGGTGACCCGGGTGGCGGCCCGCAGCGCGGCGTCGAGGATCCCCGGTCCGGCCACCGCGTCGGTGGTGAGGACGCAGAGCATGGTGGCCATCGCGGGGGCGAGCATGCCGGCGCCCTTGGCCATGCCGCCGACGGTCCAGCCGCTGCCCTTGGCCACGGTGGTCTTGGGACGGGTGTCGGTGGTCATGATCGCCTCGGCGGCCGGTTGGCCGCCGTCGCGCGACAGCCCGCGCACGGCGGCGCGTACGCCGGCGAGCAGGGCGGGCATGGGGAGCCGCTCGCCGATCAGGCCGGTGGAGCAGACCGCGACCTCGCCCGCGCCGAGCATCAGCCGGGGGCTGCTCGCGGTGAGCGCGGCGGCGGTGCGCTCGGCGGTGGCGTGGGTGTCCTGGAAGCCGGCCGGGCCGGTGCAGGCGTTGGCGCCGCCGGAGTTGAGCACCACGGCACGGACCACACCACCGTGGACGACCTGCTGGGTCCAGCGCACCGGCGCCGCCTTGACCCGGTTGGCGGTGAAGACGCCGGCGACCCCGGCGTCGGGCCCGTCGTTGACGACGAGGGCGATGTCGCTGGCGCCGCTGGCCTTGAGGCCGGCGGCGACACCGGCGGCGCGGAAGCCTCGGGGGGTGGTGACGGTCACGGTGCCACTCCAAAGACGGAAAGGCCGGTGGTCTCGGGGAGCCCGAGCATGAGGTTGGCGTTCTGCACGGCCTGTCCGGCCGCGCCCTTGCCCAGGTTGTCGATGGCGCTGACCACGAGCACCCGGCCGGAGTCGACGTCGAGCGTCGCCTGCAGGTGGCAGGAGTTCGAGCCGGCGGTGGCGGCGGTGTGCGGCCACGCCCCCTCGGGCAGCAGGTGCACGAAGGGTGCGTCCGCGTACGCCCGCTTGAGCACCTCGCGCGGGTCGGCGTCGCCGGTGGGGACGGCGGTGACGGTGGCGAGGATGCCGCGCGGCATGGGCGCGAGGACGGGGGTGAAGGAGACGCTGGTCGCCCCGGTGGCCTGTTTGATCTCGGGCACGTGCTGGTGGGCGCCGACCTTGTAGGGCGACAGGTCGCCCATCACCTCGCTGCCCAGCAGGTGGGCCTTCGCGGCCCGGCCGGCGCCGGAGGTGCCGGAGGCGGCGACCACCACCACGTCGGTGGGGCGGACCGCGCCGGCGGCGATCAGCGGGGCGAGGGCCAGGGTGGTGGCGACCGCGTAGCAGCCGGTGCTGGCCACCCGGGTCGCGGCGGCGATCGCGGCGCGCTGGCCGGGCAGCTCAGGCAGGCCGTAGGTCCAGGCGCCGGCGTGCGGGCCGCCGTAGTAGCGGGCCCAGGCGTCCGCGTCGCGCAGCCGGTGGTCGGCGCCGAGGTCGACCACCTTGACCGTCGGGGGGAGGGCTGCGGCGAGGGCCGCCGATTCGCCGTGCGGCAGGGCCAGGAAGACCAGGTCCGCGTCGGCCAGGGTGGCCGGGTCGGTCGCCCTGAGCACCAGGTCCAGCCCGGCGAGCTGCGGGTGTACGGCGGCGACGGGCTGGCCGGCCTGGGTGTGGGCGGTGGCCGCGACGAGGTCGAGCTCGGGGTGCCCGGCGAGCAGGCGGAGCAGTTCACCGCCGGCGTACCCGCTCGCCCCGGCGACCGCTACCCGGATACCCATACCCACCTCCGCATGACTATGCAAGAGACGCTAACAGGGGCGACCGGCCACTGCAAGTTCATACGGCGGAATGCATGAAATTCGACGACTGGCGTTCACGCCGCGGTCGCCGTCCTCACCCCTTGCGGGGCAGGCCGGGCGGGGGCGCCATCTCTCGCGGGAACACCCGCCAACTGATCACGTTCGCGGTGGCGACGCCGACCAGCACGACGGCGGCGGCCACGGCCACCAGCAGGGGCGGCAGCAACAGGGCCACCGGGATCAGGACCGCGAGCGCCAGCAGTCCGCTCGGCCTCGACCAGGAGACCCGGCTGAAGCCGGCGTAGTCGAGCATTCCTCGGCCGACCAGGAACAACGCCGGTCCGCCGAGAGTGACCGCGACCAGGGACGGCGCGGCCTCGCCGAGGGGATGCGAGATGGTCAACCGGTCCCCCACCGCGCTGACCGCGACGCCGACCACCATGAGCAGGTGCGCGTACGACGCGAGGTCGCCGACGTACGCCGGGGCCCGGGACGACGCGATGGCGGCAGGGAGCAGCTCACCCGCCCGGTAGTAGTAGATCTGCCAGAACAGCACGGTGATCACGAAGGCCACCACCAGCGCGACCGTCCGATCGCGTTGGAAGCCGTACGGGCTGATCTGGATGCCCGAGATCAAAATGCTCTCCCCGAAGGCGATGATGAGCACCTGCCGATAACGCTCCGTCAGGTGTCCCTCCGCGATCGGCTGCCCCCGCAGTCCCGCGCGACCCAGCCAGGGGGTCGGGAAGTCGAGCAGCCCGCCGGCATAGTCGATGAAGACCGCCACCGTCCACCAGACCAGCCGCGCGCCGTCGCGGGCGAAGATCCCGGCGAGCCACGGCACCGCCGACAGGCACGCCCAGAAGACGATCCGGACACTGACCAGGCGCGCGTACGGACCCCCGCCGCCGAACAGCACGAGCCAGAGATGCCGGAGCACCTCGATCGCGACGAAGACCCCCGCGAAGACGACCCCGCGCTCCCGATAGGCCGCCGGCAGGGCGGCCGCCATCAGCAGGGCGCCGAACATGGTCACGATGACCATGACCTGGATCATCGGCCGGGTGGGGTCGTACCGGTTGGCCGTCCAGGCCATGCGATACCAGAGCCACCACAGGGCCAGGGTCAGCACCATCGCCGAATAGAAGCCGTACCAGTTCAGCTGCTCGACCAGCCGGTCGGAGAGGCGGGTGAAAGCGAACACGAGCACCACGTCGAAGAGCAGCTCGACGAAGCCGGCCCGGCTCGGCGGCTCCCGGCTACCCGGCAGCTCAGCCGCCTCACCCCGCATGGCCATTTGGGTCTGCCCTACTTATCCCCTTTGGCCCAGTATTCCACGGCGGCAGCGACCGCGGCAGCCGGACGGAGTCAGTCCCTCGTTCGCGACCGCCGCTCCAGCCGGGCCTGACCCCGCCGGTGCCGCAGCATCATCCAGGTCAGCGCGATGACCAGCCCGGCGAAGATCCAGATCAGGGCCATCAGTTCGTAGAATTTCATTGTTTCCCACCCAACTCGCCAGGGGCGGCTCCCGCCACCCGAATCCCCGGTTCAAGCACCGTCAACGCGGCGACGACCAGTGCCCCGATGCCGGCCGGCAGGGCCAGTTCGACGCTCGGAGCGAAGGCCCCGCTGTGATTCGTCGGCAGACTGCCGAGCTTCTCGGCCGCGCTCGCACCGGCTGCCGCCCGCCACTGGCGCGGCCCGACCGTGCCGAGCATCCAGTAACTGCTCGGGATGTCGGCGGCCAGGAGTGGGAAGTCCTCGGACGCCAGGGACGGCGGCCACCAGGCGACCCGTTCCGCACCGAACGCCTCCTCGTGGGCGGCCCGCACCCGTGCGGTCACCGCCGGGTCGCCCTGGTAGGCCGGGGCCCGTGACACCACCCGTATCCGCGGCTCAACCGGGCTGCCGGCGGCCTCGCAGGCGGCCCGCACGGTGCGCATCGCGCTCGCCAGGACGCGGTCCAGCGTCTGATCGGACAACGCCCGGATCGTCACCCCGAGCGTGGCGTGGTCGGCGATGACACCCGGATGCCGGCCGGCCCGCAGGGTGCCCACGGTGAGCGCCACCTGATCGGCGGGGCTCACCTGCCGGGCCACGATCGCCTGCAGCTGCACGACGATGCTCGCCGCCAGCACCACCGGGTCCACGCACAGGTGCGGCGTGGCGGCGTGGCCGCCCCGCCCGGTCACGGTGACATCCAGGGTGACGCTGCCGGCCGTCATCGGGCCGGCGCCATGCGCCACCATTCCCGCCGGCAGTGGTGCCGCGTGCTGGGCGAGGACGAGGTCGGGACGGCCGAACCGCTCGTAGAGGCCATCATCGAGCATGGCCGCCGCGCCCTGCAGGGTCTCCTCGGCCGGCTGCCCCAGGACGAGGAGGGTCCCCCGCCAGCAGTGCCGGTTGCGAGCCAGGTGGGCGGCGGCGCCGACGGCCGCGGCCAGGTGCAGGTCGTGCCCGCAGGCGTGCATGACCGGCACGACCTGGCCGTCGGCATCGATGCCGGTGGCGGTGCTGGCGTACGGCAGCCCGGTCACCTCGGCGACGGGCAGCGCGTCGAGCTCGGCGCGAAGCAGCGCCGTCGAGCCGATCCCGTTGGTGAGGACGCCGACGACCCCGTGCCCGCCGACCCCGGTCGTGACCTGGCAGCCGATCTCTCGCAGCGCCGCCGCGAACCGGGCGGCGGTACGTTCTTCCCGCCCGGACAGCTCCGGGTGCGCGTGCAGGTCTCGGTAGAGCAGGCCCGCACCGGCGACGAGGTCCGGATCGAGCGTCGGACCCGCTGCGCGGACCCGGGCCTGCGGTGCGGGTGACGCCATGGTGCAAGCCAAGTACAGGGTGCTGTCATCCCGCTGTCGTCGGTTGACAGCGGGCTGAAACTGCGGGCGAAAGCGATCGGTGAGCGCCCTGGGGTGTGCTTACGCCCAGGGCCGGACGCGCCGGCCGAACACGACCGTGGGGAGTCATCATGACGCCTGAGACCGACCTCAACGCCCTCGCCGAGGAGATCATGGAGCTGGAGTCGGAGACCTTCGCGATCTCCGACTACGCCGACGCGTCCGAGGCGATCCTCGCCTCCTGCTCCTCGTCGGGCACCACCTCGACCTGCAGCAGCACCACCTCGACCACCAGCTGCTGCGGCTGACCGAGGGCAACTGCGCGTAGGGCCGCCCGGGAGGGCGGTCCTACGTGTGTGCAGCCACTGGTGGCCGGCCCAGGGGAACGTGCCGGTCAAGCCATGGAGCAAGCCAGGTACAGACTGCTGTCAATCCGCTGTCACGGGTTGACAGCGGAATGGGGCCGCAGCCGAAGGCGATCGGTGAGCGCCCTGGGGTCTGCTTACGCCGGAGGCCGGACACGCCGGCCGAACCCCGACCGCTGGGAGGCATCATGGCGCCCGAGACCGACCTCAACGCCCTCGCCGAGGAGATCATGGAGCTGGAGTCGGAGACCTTCGCGATCTCCGACTACGCCGACGCGTCCGAGGCGATCCTCGCCTCCTGCTCCTCGTCGGCCACCACCTCGACCTGCAGCAGCACCACCTCCACCACCAGCTGCTCGGCCTGACCGAAGCCAGCTGCACGTCGGGCCGCCCGACCGGGCGGCCCGACGCGTGCGTACCCGGAGGCGGCCGGCTTACGGGAACGGGTGCGGCACGAGACGCAGATCGTTGTCGGTGCGGGCGCCATCGGCCAGGCCCGCCGCCTGCGGCGCCGTGCGCAGCCGCGGCATCTGCAGGGCCCGCTGCCGGGTCCAGCCGAAGTCGATCGGCAGCAGCCCGGGCACGATCATGCACACCGAGCGGAGCCCGATGGTCTCCTGCTCCGGTGTGGTCTGGTCGACCATGATCGCCTCGAACCCGCGCTCCCGCAGGGTGTCGAGCACCCGGTGGAGGTCGTCGCGCAGGTCCCCGCCGCCCGTCGGGTGGTAGCCGGCGTACACCTGCTCCATGGGCAGCGGCTCACCGCCCCGCAGGTACGTGCCGGCGTGCTGCGCCATCCGCGGCAGGCCGAACAGCGCCGAGTGGTCCGGCAGCCGGCGCACGAGGGTGTAGTCGTCGGCCATCTGCTCCAGCTCGGCCCGGCGGCGACGCACCGTGCCGGGCTGATGGGGGATGTAGGTGAGCGTTTCGGCGAGCGCGCCGGCGACGGCCTGATGCGGGTCGACGTGGGCCGCGGCGGCGAACGACAGCAGGCCGGGACCACCGTCGTGGCGTACGGCGAGGCTGGTGACGACGGGAACGTCGAGGTCGATCCGGTTGTCGAAGGCGAGCAGGCGATACCCCTGCAGCTCGGCCCGGTCGGCCATCGCCCGCACCGCCGGCGGGCCGCAGGACAGGTCGATCCGGGGCAGGGTCAGGTTGCCGTACCAGGCCAGCAGGAACGCGTCGCGCTCGATCAGCTCCAGCAGCCCGAACAGGGCCGCCTCCGCCAGGCAGCTGCCGGTGGCGCAGCCGCTGGAGGACGACAGCACGAAGGTGTCGTCCGCGGCCGGCGAGCTGTAGAAGCAGAGCCGGCGTGGCACCAGCACCGGCCGGTCGGTGTGCAGGTTGTGGCCCCACACCCACGGTATCGGCCGGTCCGGCGAGAACGGGCGCAGGATCGGGTCGGTGCCGTACACGGCGTCGGGCAGGGTGCCGCAGCTGTCGGGGTGCAGGGCGTCCGCGCTGACGTCCGCGTAGGCCGCGACGACCGGGGTCACGTTGCGCCGCCGGTGCGTGCCCGCGTAACGCTCCAGGCCCTCCAGGTACGCGAGTGACCGGCTGGCGTCGTAGCCGGTCGACTGGCCGCTCCAGGAGACGTCGAGCAGCCCGCCGTAGCCGCGGATGAAGACGCTGCCGGTGACCGGCGCGGTGGTGGGTGAGGTGATGGTGAGCTGGGTGCCCGCCCCCAGGGCTCCGCAGACGGGGTTGACCAGCGCGGTCTCCGGCATCGGGTAGCCACCGGCGGGGCGGAGGCGGTACGAGTCGGGATGCGGTTTCGGCCGTGGCTGCCACAGGCTCGCCGGGTCGGTGGGCGTGTCGGGCCGCGGGACCGAGCACGTCGGGCAGCGCGGCTCGGTCAGGATCGGGTACGTCCGCACCCGCAGGCTGCCGAGGTCGAGTTGGCTGACCCGGGCGAGCGGGGCGCTGTGCCGGTCCCAGGTGGGCGGCGGTGGCAGCGGCGGGCCGGCGTGGACGGCCCGGTAGAGGTCCCAGACCGCGTCGAGCTGGTAGGCGGTCAGCGGCGGCCACGGACCGACCGCGGTCATCCCGTCGCCGACCTCCAGGGCGTCGCGTTCGCTGCGGGTGCGTAGCCGTTGCCACCGGACGGCCAGGCAGTGCCCGCACGCCGGGTGCGCCGCAGTGCCGCCCAGCGGGCCGATCAGCACGGCGTCCGCGCTGAGGTGCACGGTGGCGTCGCGGCGGTCCGGCTGCGGCCCGGCGAGCGCGTTGCCCCCGCCCAGCGTCACGACGCGCGGTTCACGGCCCGTGGGCTGCGCCGTCCAGCGGTCGTGCAGGTGGTCACGCAGCCGGGCCGCGGCGGAGGACAGCGGAGCAGTCGGCACTGCCGCCGCCGCGGTCGTGGTCACTTGTCGTGGCTCCAGCGGAAGGTACGCACGCCGATGGCCGCGAACACGACGGCGAAGGCGACCAGTGCGCCGCACGCCAGCAGGTAGTCGTTCATCGTGCCGAACCCGGTGAACGCGTACGCCATGCCGTCGTTGACGTAGCGCAGCGGCAGGGCCCGCGAGATTCCCTGCAGCCAGCCCGGCATGAGTTCGAGCGGGTAGAACGAGCCGGACAGGAACGCCATCGGCACCACGATGCAGTTGGCGATCGCGGCGACCGCCTCGGGGGTGTCCGCCCGGGAGCCGACGATCAGGCCGAGGGCCAGGAACGCCGTGACCGCGAGCAGCATCACCGGCACCGACAGCGGCCACTTCGGGTCGGGACGCATGCCGAGGAACGGCAGCATGGCAATGCCGACGAAGAGCAGGCTCTGGGCCACGCCGATGGCGAGCGCGACGACGTAGCGGGAGCCGATCACCGACCAGATGCTGGTCGGGGAGAGCCGAATGATGCGCAGCAGGTCGTCGTTGCGCCACTGCATCAGGGTGAACGACACCCCGAACAGGGCGGCGCTGGCCAGACCCCAGGACAGGACGCCCGGGGCGATGAAATCGATGTAGCCGTGGCCGGTCTCGGCGACCTCCTGGTTGCGGAAGATCAGCCCGAAGATGAGCAGGAACACGAGCGGGAACGCGAAGGTGAAGAAGAGTGTCGTGGCGTCCCGGACGGTTGCCTTGTAGGTGGCTCGGGACAGTGCGGCGTACGCGCTCATGCTTGCGGCGCTCCCATCAGCTTGAGGTAGACGTCTTCCAGGGTGGCGGGCCGGGTCTCCACGTCGTCCAGGCTGCCCTCGGCGCCGAGCGCGGCCAGCACCCGGGCGGCCTGTGTCGTACGCAGGACGACGGCGCCGTCCTCAAGGTCGACGCCGTCGACGCCGTCGAGCTGGCCGGCCCGCTCAGGGCTGAGCCGGCCGGGGGGCACGACCAGCCGGGTGCCGACGCCGGAACGGGCGATCAGCTCCCGGGGAGCGTCGAGGGCGAGGATGCGCCCGGCGGCGAGGATGGCGACCCGGTCGCACAGCCCCTGCGCCTCGTCGAGGTGGTGGGTGGTGTAGACGATGGTCTTGCCGATGGCCTTGAGTTGCCGCAACATCTGCCCGAGGTCGCGGCGGGCCTGCGGGTCCAGTGCGGCGGTGGGCTCGTCCAAGAAGATCACCTGCGGGTCGTGCACGAGCGCCGAGGCGATGGCCAGGCGCTGGCGCTGGCCGCCGGAGACGTTGGTGACCCGCACGTTGGCCGAAGCGGTCAGCCCGACCAGTTCCAGCGCCCGGTCGGCGGCGGACGCGGGCAGGCCGTACAGCGCGGCGACCGTCACCAGATGCTCGCGGGCGGTCAGTCGGGTGAAGAACGCCGAGCGCTGGGTCTGCACACCGATGCGGGGCAGCAGGGCGAGGTTGCGCGGGGCCGGCGACATGCCCAGGACGGTCACGCTGCCGCTGTCGGGGGTGCGCAGGCCCTCGATCATCTCGATGAGCGTCGTCTTGCCCGCCCCGTTGGGCCCGAGCAGACCGAAGAACTCGCCGCGGCTGATCGAGACCGAGATGTCGTCAACCGCCCTCACCTCGCCATACGACTTGCTCACTGCGTCCAGCACGATGGCTGGACCGTCGGTGGGTGACATTGGCTCGCCTTTCACTGGTTGTCCTGCCGGAGAGGTTGGGGCGGCGACGGGTCGGTGGGGCGGACGCGTCGGGGCCGGGCCAGCCAGCCGGCGATCGTCAGGCCGACGATCGCGGCGGGCAGGACGTAGCCGAGCGCGCCGAGACCGGGCTCGAGCCACGCGCCAACGAAGTAGATCACGGTGACGGCGACCGTGGCGACCGCGAATATCCACCAGAGACCGTAGAGGCCGAGACAGATCGCGGCCCGACGCGGGTAGCGGGTGCCGGCTCGCCGCAGCAGCCGCCGAGGCGCCGTGTACAGGTAGCGGCGGCTCTCCGGGGCCAGGTCCAGCGCGCCCAGCAGTTGGCTGAGGATCTTGTAACCGTCCAGTGGCGACAGGGGGATGAAGTTGACCAGCGTCTGGGCCGCGCCGAGGAGAACGTACGCGCTGAACAGCCGGCCGGTGGAACCGCCCGGCGCGGCCGCGAGCGCGGCGCCGGCGAGCAGCAGGAACAGGCCGTTGGCCACCCCGCCGGCAGCCGCGATCACCACCTGCTCCCGACGTCGCGGCAGATACTGGTAGTCGTCGACCCGGCAGGTGAGGGTGGCCAGGTTGATGCGGTTGACGGTGGCTCCGAAGTGCACGGCCGCCACCGCGTGGGCGAACTCGTGCAGCGCGGCCCCGAGCCAGGCGAGCGGCACCAGCACGAGCAGGCTGACGGGGTCGGTGAACGCCGGGCGCGCGGCCTGCCAGAGCGGGTCCAGGCGCAGCACGACGCCCGCCAGCACGGCGGCGACGAGCACGCCCAGCAGCGCGAAGACCGTCGGGTGCAGCACCCACCGCAGCCGACGGGCCCACCAGCCGACCGCCCGGTGTCGCGGGGGTGTCGCCACCGGCTCGGCGGGTTCGCTGCTGAGCAGGTCGCGCTCGTGCAGCAGCCAGAGCAGCCGGATCCAGTGTTCGTCGCCGAGCCGGCGGCCGAACTCGGCGGCGTACTCGGCGGTGATCTCGGCCAGCGAGCGCATGCCGTCGAGGCGGCGGAAGAGGAACTGTTCCTTGGCCGCGATCTCGAACGCGCGCCCGTTGCGGCGGTCCTTGATCAGGTAGACGGTGGCGGCCCCGCGCTGCAACGGCCGCGAGAAGATCAACTCCTCGCGCAGTCGGGGGCGTTTGGCCAGCAGACCCGGGCCGGTCACGCCGGCACCTCCGGGTCGCGCAGCACCCGCGCGAGCAGATAGGACAGGTACGCCTCGTCGCGGATGGTGGCGTGCAGCCGGTTGTTGGTCATGTGCAGGTACGGCGAGAGCAGCGCCGCGAGCGCCTCGCCCGGATCGGTGATGACCCGGTCCCCGCCGCCGCTCCACGTGCTGACGGTCAACCGACCGGACCCGGCCAGGTCAAGCACCTTCCCCTTGAGCAGCACGGCGTGTTCGGCCCAGCCGCGCAGGAAGCCCGGCAGGCGCTGGATCTCGCCCCGCTCGACGAGGGCGAGGATCAGCTTCACCCGGCGGCCCAGCTCGGCGGCCACACCGTCGTACATGCGGGTGTACTCGTCGATCCCGATGAGGCTGGTGCCGGCGAACGCGCGGTGCCAGAACTGGTGGTACCGGTCGAGAAAGTCGACAAGTTCCTCCCGGTCGGTCAGGAACGTGCCCGCCAGCACCGTCATCAGCTGCGCGGCGACGCCCAACAGCACCGGGCGCAGATGCAGGTTCATCGACGAGATGGCCCGCAGGACCACGTCGCTGGAGTGCTGGAAGTGCCACTCGGCGACCTCGATGCCCTCGGGCCCGCCGTACTTGCCGTATTCCGGCTCGTAGGGCCGGTAGCTGAAGGAGTTGTTCGGCTGCAGCAGCATCTGCCCGTTCGCGTCGACCAGCTCCGGCGGCCTGCCGGCGGGAAACTCCAGCGCGAAGAGGATGTCGTAGAGCTCCCGCAGGTAGCCGGCGCCCATCGTGTAGAGCGCCGGGCGGGTGGCGAGGAACCGGCTGACCGCCGCCTCGGCCTGCGCCCGCACCGCCGGCTCGTCGGCGGGGGTGCGCGGACGCAGCCGCAGCCGCACGTGCGGCCCCTCCAACCAGTAGTTGATGAAGAAGTGGCCGGCGAGCAGCCCCTGCTCGGTCAGGTCGCGGACCAGCGGTGCGACGCACTCGACCAGCAGGGGCTGCGGGTTGGCCGCATAGAAGACGTGCAGGGCGAGCCACTGCCCACGCGGGTCGGTGGCCCGGTCGACGTCGAGTGGCGCGGCGCCGGCGGACGCGGTCATGGGGTCTCCCTGGGGTCGGTACGGAAGGTCTCCACGGCCAGCTCACAGACGTGGTCGCCGCGCTCGCTGCGGGCCGCCAGCTCGTGCGCGGCGGGCAGCATCTCGCGGAGCACGATCCGGTCGTCCGGCGCGTCGAGCGCGGCGCGCAACGCCTGCAACGACAGCGGGCTGTCGAAGTCGACGTACTGCGGCTTCGGATTGGCCACCAGCCGGCCCGGCTCGGCCGGGTAGACGGTGGCGAACACCTGCGGCGGCACGCCGTGTCGCACGCGCCACCGGCGCCAGTCGAGGAAGGCCGTCGGTTCGGCCGCGGGATCGCCCGCGTCCGGCAGGTCGCGTACCCGCACCGACCAGCTGCGGCGGCTGAGCACGAGGTTGCCGGCGCGCAGCCGCGGTCGCGTGGTGACACCGTCGCGGCCGGTCACGGCGGGCACGCCGCGCCACACGTCGAGCCGCGCCATCGACGCCGGCGACAACAGCAGGAGGGCACGCGGGATCTGCGGCAGCGCCATCGGCACCAGATAGCCGAGATAGACGGGGATGACCTCCCGGTCGAGACGGGTGGACCGCAGGACGATCCGGTCGGTGTCCGGCTCGTGCACGAGGTACAGGTCGTCGAGGGTGAGCTGCCGTTCCGGGGGGACGCTGCTGGTCTCGCCCGGACAGACGATGACGTAGTCGGTGAGCCTCGCGTGCAGGTTCAGATTGGTGGTGGCGGACCCGCCGGTCAGCTCCGCGAACACCGCGCCGGCCGGCGTGATCGCGCTCGCCTGCCGGCGCAGCCGGTCCGCGAGCGTCGGGGTGTCGCCGTCGAAGCAGTGGGTGAAGCGGCTGAACGGGAACGACAGTCCACCGAACGACTGGTTGAGCACCACGAGCGGGTCCGGGTCGCGCAGGGCCAGCTGCACGAAGTGCCCCTGCGGATGGAAACCACGGGTGGTGTCGCCGAGCATCGCGCCCACGTCGTCGAGCAGGTCCGCGGGCAGCAGCAGCTCGGCCTGGTCCGGGTGGGCCTCGGCGAGCGTACGCAGTCGGGCGGCGAAGGCCTGCCGGGCCTCATCCAGCGCGGTCATCTCGGGCCGGCCCAGCCAGTTCTCCTCCGGCGTGTACGTGCCGTCGTCGGCGAACGGACGACGCCCGGCGGTGTAGGAGGAGTACTGGTCGTAGAGGTCGTCGTGGAAGTCCTCGACCAGGCGCAGCAGGTCGACGCAGCGACCGCCGACGCCGAACCGGGCCAGGAAGAACCCGTGGAACATGATCCGGTGTGGCAGGTTCTGGTCGAAGGCGGGCAGGATCCGTTCCACCGCGGCGAGGTCGGTGCCGACCAGCCGCTGCCAGGCCTCGGCGGACACGACGACCGGGGCGCCGCCGACGCGGCTGTCCTCGTACAGCAGGGTCTGCGGCAGGGCCGCGTCCGGCTCGCCGAGGGCCGCCATCGCCGCACGCAGCGCGACCCGCAGCGTGTGCAGCAGGTCCCGGCGCCGCTCGAGGTCGCCGTGCCGGTAGGCGTCGACCAACCCCACGATCTCGTCGAGCCGGTCGGCGAGCTCGCGGGCCCAGGGCCGGTCGAGCTTTCCCAGCGTGCCGGCCAGCGACCGCATCGGATCCGGGGTGTGCACGTCGGTGTCCAGGCCCACCAGCCGGAGCATGCCCAGCCGCAGCAGAGTCGACAGGTACGCCTCGCCGTCCTCCCGGGCGGCGCCGGTCCGCTCGCACAGCCGGTCCACCAGGTCGGCGCAGCGGATCGTGCCGCGGTCCTGCAGCAGGGCGGTGAGCTCGTCCAGGACCCCGCTGCGGCGCAGGAAGAACAGCCCGTCCCGCACCGAGTCGAAGCTGACCACGGCGCTGTCGTCGCCGGCGGTGACCCAGTGGCGCACGTAGCGGATCCGGTCGTCGTCGCGGCGCCAGCCCGGGCTCAGCGCCACCGGCAGGTCGCCGCGTCGCCGCGGATCGGCGCTGATCAGGTCGGCCAGGCGGGCGACGAGCACGACGTTGAGGCGGACCTGGCGCGGCCAGTCCTCGCCGACGGTGATGTCCAGCCCCGGCCCGGTGTCGTCGAAGCGGCCGAGGGCGACCGCGGTGAAGGTGCTGAACGGGCTGGTCTTGCACGCGGTGCGGTAGAGGTAGGACAGCAGCGAGCGCTCGACGCGGCGGGTCCGCTTGTTGGCCGGGCGGGTCAGGTCCGGCCGGGCGGCCGTGGCGAGCTGCCCGTCGAGGGTCGGCGAGGCGAGTTGCAGGCCGCCGCGCAGACGCGGCTCGTCGGCCAGGCGCCACAGGTGCGCGCGGGTCCGGGCGACGTCGGCGGCGAACACCGCGGCGCCGTCGTCCTCGAGCCGGGCGAGCCGCGCGCGCAGCTCCAACCACTGGCGCACCAGCGGCAGCGCCGACGGGCGGGCGCGTTCGACCGCGGCGAGTGCCGGCTCGGGGGAGGCGGGCAGGACGTTGTTGAAGATCTGCCGCCGCAGGGCCAGCAGGCGTCGCCGGGAGTGCTCGTCCTCGTTGGCGTTGACGAGGTCGTGCAGCAGCTGGCTGACCTCCTCCCCGTCGGCCGCGAGCCGGTCGTGCAGGGCGAGCACGGAGTCGGCCCATTCGCAGGCCTGGGGGCAGCGGAGCGGGTCGACCGCCGACAGGGGCAGGCCGGCGACCCGGGCGGTGAAGTAGGACCCCGTCCGCCAGTCGGCGGAGGCGGCGGGCCGGAGCGGGCTCGGCACCCGCGTTGCCGGTGTCACCGCAGCTCGAAACGGTAGTCGCCGAGCTGGCTGCGCTCGTGGCCGGCGAGCATGATGAGCAGCGGGAACTCGCCGGTGTCGGCGAGCCCCAACTCCTCGACGTACGAGACGTTGTCGAAGCCCAGCGCCACCCCCGCGCCGAGGCGCAGCGCCGAGGCGGCCGTGTAGAAGGTCTGGGAGATCGCCCCGACGGTGGCGTTGACGAGGTTGTAGCCCCGGTCGCCGGTGGCGTCCAGCACGGCATGGGTGCGTACGGTCGGGACGAGAACGACCGCGGCCTGTTCCAGGTTGTAGTTGGCCAGGAAGTAGTTCCGCTGGAGGAAGTCGCCCGGCGGGCCGTCGGTGCCCCGGACCAGGGCGTGTTCCTCGGGGTCGTACTCGTAGCCCCCGGCGGGCACGCCGGTGACATGGTTGACGAAGGCGTAGATCTTGGCCAGCGGACGGTCGGCGTCGCCGTCGATCTCGCAGGGCACGGTGGTGCCGGCCGTCGCCCGCAGCAGCGCCGCGAGGTGTTCCGCCGAGATCGGCCGGCGGGCCGAGAACCGGCCGAAGCTGCTGCGGCGGTCCGCGAGAGCGGCGCTGACGGGTAGCTCCATCGGCGCGGCGGGTGGCAGCGGCAGGCGGGCCCGGCCCGTCGGCGCCGGGTGCGCGGCGGCCGCCGCGAGGGCCCCGATCGGCGGCCGGTCGACGGCCACGGCGGTGCTGCGGTTGATCTGCCGCAGCGTGGCAAAACTGAGCACGGTGCGGGACCGCTCCTGGTCGGTGTGGCGGACCCGCACGGCCGCCGGCGTCGGCGCGTCCACCGCAGCGGCCGGGGCGGTCCCGGCCCAGGTCAGGGGCACGACCGCGAACAGCGCCTCGTCGTCGGGCGCGAGCCCGAGCAGGTCGGCGAGGGCGGCCTGGTCGAACCACAGGATCGGCCGGATCCGTCGACCCTGGGCGCCGGCCCACAGTCGCCAGGTCTGCAGCAGGGTGCCCACGTCCATCGACACGGCGTGGTAGGAGAAGTTGTTGTATTTGAAAGCGTTCTGCCAGAACTTGACCCCGATGACCAGGAACTGGCCGGCGGGCTGACGCGGGCCGACCGCCGCGTTCACCCGGGCGGTGACGTCACCGGCCAGCAGTCGCTGCATGGCGTGGCGGGCATGGGCGTAGTAGTAGACGCCGGGGCTGACCCCGGCGCCGGGCCCCGCGACCCAGTAGACGCTGCACGGGTAGAGGCCGCCGCCGGAGGCGGTGCCGCGGTGCCAGTTGGCGTGGGCGTACGAGGGCAGCGCGGCGAGGTCGGTGTTGGCCTGGATGCCGAGCCGACGCCCGAGCAGCCCGTACGAGTCGTGCAGCATGCCGGCCAGCAGCGCCAACGTGAACGGCTCGTCGGCGGCTCCGGGGCCGTGCAACGCGGCGTCCAGATCGGCGGTGACCGCCGACGCGGCCGGCAGCGGAAAGGCGGTCGCCTCCGGGTAGTACTTGCCGCGCCGGGGCGCGTCGGCCCAGTTGGGGGTGAAGTCGACCGGAGGCATCGGATCACGGCCGCGGCGCAGGATCGCGGTCGCGTACGCGTGGGCGAAGCCGGGGATCTCAGGCGTCATGGCGCACCTCACGGGAACGGGTGGGGAACGGAGTGGATCTCGTCGTCGTGCAGGTCGCGGTCGAGCAGCCCGGCGCTGCGGAAGGCGGTCCGCAGCCGCCGCGAGTGTGGGGCGCGCTGGCGCAGCCACCCGAAGTCGATCGGCAGGAGCCCCGGTACGACCACGCTGGCGGTGGCCAGGCCCAGGTCGCGCTGTTCGGGCGTGGTCTGGTTGACGGCGATCACGTCGAAGCCCTGCGCGGTCACCGCCTTGAGGCAGTACTCGAGGTCGTCGCGGAGATCGCCGGAGACGGGCGGGGCGGGGCGGTCCCGCTCGTACAGGTCGCCCATCGGCAGCGGGCGCGGGCCACGCTCCAACAGGAACGCGGCGTGGTGCGCCATCTCGGGCAGGCCGTACAGCAACGGGTGGTCGTGCAGGCCCTGCACCTGGGAGAAGTCGGCCACCATCCGGCGCAGGCGGGCCTCGTCTGCGCCGGCGCGGACCCGGACCATCACCGAGTCGGTGGCGATCTCGCACAGGGCCGCCGTGATCGCGGCCTGCGGGTCGAGGCTCGCCCCGCCCCCGAACGCCAGCGTGCCGAGGCCACCGTCCTCGCGGGTGGCCACCGCGGTGACCACCGGGATGTCGAAGGTCATCCGGGTGTCGAAGAACCTGGCCCGGTAGCCGTACATGGCCAGCCGGTCGATCATCATGCGGGTCTGCGGTCGTTCGATGCTGGCCGGATCGATCTCCGGCAGCGACCGGGCGCCGTACCAGGCCAGCAGGAAGGCGTCCCGCTCGACCGCCTCCATCAGGCCGTGGTAAACCGCCTCCACCAGCGACGCGCCGGAGGCGCACCCGTTGGACGTCTCCTGGACGAAGCGTTCCTCGACGCTGGCCGAGTGGTAGTAGACGAGGACCTCGGGCACCAGCAGCGGTCGCTGGTCCCGCAGCGACCAGCCCCAGACCCAGGTGATCGGCCGCTCCGGATCGAATCGGTGCACGTACGGGTTGGCCTGGTAGAACTCGTCGGGGTAGAGCCCGCACGCGCGGGGGTCGAGGGCGTCCTCGCCCAGTTCGCGCAGGGTCGCGGTGACCACGGTGCGCTTGGTTCGTGGGCGCAGTCCCGCGGCGCGTTCGAGACCTTCCAGCACGGCGATGCGGCCGCTGCGCCGGTAGCCGTCGGCGTGCCCGCCGTACAGCGTCTCCCGCAGGTAGCGGCCGCTGCGCAGGGTGAAGGAGCCGACCGCAGGGGAGGTCGACAACGAGGTGACGTCCTGCCACAGGGTGGCGCCGAGCGCACCGCAGACCGGGTTGGCGAAGGCCTCGACGTCCAACGGGTAGTCGTCCAGGTCGTGGCCGCGGAACGTGCCCGGCGCGCTCTTCGGCGTGGCCCGCAGCTCGATCGTGGCCAGCTCGGGCGCGTCGGCGACACCCCCGCCGCACCCGGGGCACTCCGGGTCGGCCACCAGCGGAATCCGGTGCACCCGCAGGGTGTGCAGGTCGACCTGGAACACCGTGCTCGGGCTGCCGCCGTCGCGGGTGGCGGTGGTGCGGCGCGCCTCGATCAGGGCGTGCAGGAAGTCCGCGACGAACGGGGTCGCGTACGGCCACGGACCGGCCGCGACGGTGTCTCCGCCGAGTTCGACCGCGTCCCGCAGATCGCGGTGCCGCACCGCCTGCCAGCGCCGCGCCAGGCAGGTCCCGCACGCCGCCGCCTGCGGTGCCGGCCCGAGCAGCGCCACATGCCCGTACAGCAGCACGCGGGGGGAGCGAGCGGGCCGGGCAGGCGCGGTCAGCTCGTCGCGTGTCCCCAGTGGGACCACCTCGGCGTCACAGCCGCGCTCGGCGAGCAGACGCGCCAGGCCGGCGCAGATCAGCTCGTCGGTCGTCGCGGGCGTGGCGCTCATCGGTCATCCTCGGTCAGCAGCACCTTGACCGCGACGAGCCCGCCGGCCGCCAGGTCCGCGCCACTGACGGGCGCCACGAGGACGTCGTGGCCGTGCTCCCGCAGCCGGCGCAGCACATCGGCCCAGCGGCTGTCCCCGCCGGCGCCCGCCGCCGTCTCGCCGTGCGCCGCGACGGTACCGGCGTCGAAGTCACCCAACATCGGGTCACCGACGTCCGGGACCAGCTCCGGAGCCTGTTCGCGCAGCTGCGCCTGGCCCAGCAGGTCGCGCAGCGCGGCGACGGCCGCCACCGTCCACACCGGGTCGGCGCCGAGGGCGTACGACCACTGACCGCGCGTCTGGTCCCGGTAGC
This sequence comes from Micromonospora sp. NPDC006766, assembly GCF_040636055.1. Lineage (NCBI taxonomy): Bacteria > Bacillati > Actinomycetota > Actinomycetes > Micromonosporales > Micromonosporaceae > Micromonospora > Micromonospora sp. NPDC006766. Next base: position 68,295 of record NZ_JBEYIX010000009.1, read on the forward strand.
GTGCCAGCAGCACCGGCAACCCGGTGGCGGGCTGGCCGCCCAGGTCGAGCAGCTCCATCGTGATGCCGAGGTTCGCCGCCGACTTGGTCAGGAAAACCAGCTCGGGATGGGTGCCGACGGTGTCGAGGCGGACCTGCCGCGCCACGGCTCGACCGTCGACGACCTGCCGCAGCGCGTGATAGGCGAGCGCGGAGGCCAGCCCGGCCCGGACCGCTTCGGCGAGGTCGCCGCCCGCTCCCCCGCCGGCGCAGGTCGGCTCCGCGCCGCGGCCCCGGTTGGCCGCCCCGAACGGCTCCAGCACCGCCGTCGGCACCGCCGCCACCTGGCCGGTGAGCAGCGAACGGGCCGCGGCCCAGGCGTCCGAGGCGGGGTCGCCCCAGCCCGAGGCGAGACCGAGCCGAGCGGCGTCGAGCCGGGGCGCGTCGTCGGGGGCCGGCCGGGCGACGGCGGCGTGGCCGGTGGCGGTCACGGCCGCCACCCGCAGCGCCCGCAGCCGGGCCGCGGCGACGTGATGGACGTCGAAGGCGCTCACGGTACGGCGACGGCCGCTGCCGTCGGTGAACTCCACCGCGCCGATCTTGACAGGGGTCTGGTCCCACTGCTCGTCGTCGTACCGGCGGAACACACCCAGGTGCGGCTGGAGCAGCGGCTGGTGGGCGGCCAGCCGGGCCACGGCCTCCTGCGCCTGCGCATCCTCCTCCTCGTCGGTCTCGGCGGGCGTGACGTCCAGCTCGACGTCGTCCCACGGCAGCTCCGGCGGCTCCGGTCGACAGAAGACACACCCGGGGTGGCTCAGCAGCGGCTCGGCCAGGACATCGAGCGACGCGAGGTGCTGCACGAGCACCCTGCCGTCGGTCTCCGCCGGGAGCACCCCGGTGGTGAGCCGGAAGACCTCGTACGCCAGCAGGTTGCCGACCATCGCCGCCAGCGGACCGTCCGGCTGGGCGACCGTCGGCGCGGCACCGGACGGTAGCGCCGCGGCCCGCCACACGTGCCCGGCGGCCCCGGTCGCGTCGTTGTCGGCGAGTCGCATCATCGCGCAGCACCAGCAGCCCCGCCGCCCCTCGCCCTGCACCGGGCCCACCAGCATGCGCCCCCCGGCGACCCAGGCCGGCAGGAGCAGCCGATCCTCCGGGATGCCCGCGGCCAGTAGCCGCAGGGTGTCGCGGGGAGCGTCGTCGCCGGCCGCCACGACGACGATGTCCGCCGACTCCAGTGCCGACCATCCGATGTCGATGCTCACACCGCTCAGCTCCGCGACCGTCGCGGCGCAACCCGCCGCACTCAGCTCGGCCAGTTCCGCCGAGAGCGACGGCGCGACCGCAGGCGACACCGTCACGGTGGCGGCACCGTTGCGCAGCAGGGCGGCGGCGCACGCCCGGGCGACCGGGCCCGTGCCCAGCACCGCGACGCGAGTCGCGCGGAACGCGGCGAACCGCTGCGGCGCCCGGTCGATGTAGTGGTCGAGGTAGGCGATCTGGGCGGCGAAATGCTCGGCCACGGCCGGCTCCAGGATCGCCGACGGGTCACCGTCCGCTGCCGGGACGTCACGAGCGAAGCCGCGCGCGTAGAGCGCGCTGACCAGCTCGCCGATCATGGCGCGCTGCGCGGCGGGCAGCGGGGCGCAGATGTCGACGACCCTGTTGCGTCCGTTCAGGTGCGGAACGAGCAGTGACGCCAGCCGGTACGCGGTGGCGGAGGAGAGCCGGAAGCCGCTGTTGGCATTGTGGAACAGCACCCCGTCCTCGGTTCGGGTGAACAGCACATCGTGGCGCATCCGCGGGCGTGTCTGCGCCACCGTGTCGTAGGCAGTGCTCATCAAAGAGATCCCTTCGCTCGGTACGGGGGTGGTGGCGGACCCTGGGGTGGTGCGTGACGGTCGGCGGCATCCCGTGCGTGCAGCCGCAGCAGGTCCCGGATCCAGTAGTGGTCGGCGGCCTCTTCCACCAGGCTGTGGTCGACGAGTTGGTCGAGGAGGTCGCGGGCCGCGGCTGGTTCGACGCCGAGCAGCTCCGCAGCCCGGTCCGCGGTGATCCGGTCGGCGGCCGAGGCGGTCAGCCGGACGAACGCCCCCGCCAGCCGTTCTCCCGCCCTCGCCAGCGCGGCGTCGAGGCGGAACCGGAGCGACATATCCGGATCACCGGGCAGGCTCAGCCGGCCGACGGGGTCGGCGCGCAGCCATTCGACCGCTTCCGCGAGGGTCATGCGGGCCCGCAGGAGAATACGGGTGGCGGCGATGCGCAGGGCCAACGGCAGGTGCTCGCACAGCGCCGCGAGGTCCGCCGCGGCCTGCGGTTCGTCGCTGACCCGCTCAGGTCCCAGCGCCCCGTCGAGCATCCGGAGGGAGTCGGCGGGTTCGAGTGGCTCGACCCGATGCAGCCAGCCACCGAGCCGCGCGACCAGACCGGACAGGCTCGGCCGGCTCGTCAGGAGCAGGACGTCGCCGGGGGCCAGCAGTGCCGGCAGTTCCCGTGCCTGCGTGGCGTCGGCGACGTCGTCGACCAGCAGCAGCCGTGGGCCGGTGCGGACGCCGTGGCCGCCGATCGCGGCCAGCAGCTGCCGCTCGGCGTGCTCGATCGGCGGGACGGCACCCGTCGCGGGCCCCATCTCCACCGACAGCTGACCGCCGGGGAAGTCGTCGGCGACGAGCTGCGCGACGTGCCGCGCCAGCGCGGTCTTGCCGACGCCCGGCGGGCCGCTGAGCACCACGATCGGGGCACCCGCGCGCAGTCGGTCGGAGATGGTGCGGCAGAGCGCGACCCGGCCGATGAAGCCGGGTGCGACCGTGGGGTGACCGAGTGGGGCGGCGGGTCGCGCCACCGGGCCGGCCGGGGCGGGCGGCTCGCCGCGCAGGATGGTCAGCTCCAGCTCGCGCAGCGCGGGGCCGGGGCCGACGCCGAGTTCGTTGCCGAGATGCTCCCTGACTCTGCGCAGTTCCGCCAACGCGTCGGCCTGCCGGCCGGCCCGGTACAGCACCTCGATGAGCTGCTCGGAGAACCGTTCGTTCGCGGGATAGGCGCGGGTCGCGGCCCACAGGTCCACCAGCACCGAACGGTCGCGGCCCAGCCCGATCTTCAGGTCGCAGACCCGCTCGATCACCCGGACGCGCTCCTCGCTGATGCGGGGCACGACGTCCCGGTGCAGTGACTCCGACGGCACATTGGCCAGCACCGGGTCGCTCCACAGCGCGAGCGCCTCTTCCAGCATGGCCAGTTCGGCCTCGGGGTCCGGTTCGTCGCGGGTCTGGCTGATCAGGTCACGGAAGCGCATCAGGTCGACGGTGGCCGGGGTGGCCGTGATGCGGTAGCCCCCGGGCACTGTCTTGATCACGCTGCCGGTGATGCCGTGCCGGGTGAACAGCTGCCGAAGTCGGAGCGCGCACGTCTGCAGCGCGGCCTTGGCCGAGGATGGCCGTTCGTCGCCCCAGATCACCTGTTGCAGGGTGGCGACCGACACCACCTCGTCGGGATGCAGCAGCAGCGCCGCCAGGAGCGAGGCCACCTTCGACGACGGCAGGACCAGCGCGTCGGCGCCGCTGGTGAGCGTCAGCGGACCGAGCACGCGGAACGCCGCCGTCGGCGTGGACGCCGGTGGCGTGGCACGCCGCCCGGGCGGGCTCACCGCTGCACGCTCCATCGCGATTTCTCCGTTGTAGACGGGCGGCCTAGGTGACCGTCCAGCCGTGCAGCGCCGGCACGCTCCGGATCGCACGCTCGCAGACGCGCTGCACGATGTAGTCGGATATGTCCTGCTCGGAGGCCACCGTGAAAACCGCGACCGCTACCCGTCCCGCGATCCTGCGGGCGTGAATGTGCCTGATGCCGTCGGCCGCGGTGGCGTTGAGCCACAACAGGTCGGTCAGCTCGCCGGCGGACAGGTCGCAGTCATCGTGCGGTGGCCGTAGCGCGATCCGGGTGAGCAGCACGGTGCGCCTCCGCTGAACCGGGCCGACCGGGTCCCAGCGTCTGCCCCTCCGAGCCGACCCCACGGCGATCGGGCATCACTGCGAGCGAAAACCGGGGTCCGTCGCGAGTCGCGGTCACGACCGACCTCGGACCGGTTGTCCACTGTCGGCTGATACGCATCGGGCACCCTCCTCTCCTGGGAAACCTGGGTGTCGGCGCTGGAGAGAGCGTGCGGCGCTGCCATGGCCTCTGTCACCACTTTGGACGTTGCCGGAACCGGCCGTGACCGGTTCCGCCACGGACGGGATCCCGACCGGTCAGGGACTTCACACCCCGTACATCCAATTGAAACCTTGCGATGATCGCGGATTAAATTAGGATGATCAATTTGGAAGGCGAGGGAGGGAACCTTGCTCGATCGGATGGGAGTGTCGGCAACTGCCAAAGCGGTGTACTGGGCCATGCTGGACCACCCGGCGTGGGACGTGGACGAACTCGTCGCGCATCTCGGCATCCCGGAGACGGTCGTCCATGACGCGCTGTCCGCCCTGGCGGACCAGACCCTCATCACGCCGCCGACCGGCCAGCCCGGCGCCCTGCACGCGATCGGCCCACAGCTCGGCCTGATCGCCCTACTGAACCAGGCCGAGCAACAAATGCTCGCCCAGCAGGCGAAGCTCCAGGCGGTTCGCGCCTCGGTTCTCGCCCATGCCGCCAGCCGCGACACCCACCGCGAGCGGGAGGAGATCGTACGGCTGGAAGGGCTCGACGCGGTGCGCGACCGCCTCGCCGAGCATGCCAGCACCGCGACCGAGAGCGTGCAGATGCTGACCACCGGCGCGGCGATGCCGGCGGAGGCCATCGAGACCGGCAAGATGCTCAGCCGGATCGCCCTGTCCCGGGGCGTGCAGATCCGGCACATCTACCACGAGAACACCCTGCAGGACGCCGCCTCGCTCGCGTACGCCGAGTGGATGGCCGAGCGTGGTGAACAGAGCCGGGTCATGCCGGAGGCCCCGGTACGCATGACCATCGTCGACCGGCAGTTCGCACTGATCCCGATCGAGCCGTGTTCCGGGCGCGGCGCACTGGAGGTCCGCGGCAACCGTCTCGTCTCGGCGATGTGCCTGCTGTTCGAGATGTTGTGGGACAAGAGCACACCCCTCTCCCGGCGGCTGGCGAACAGTGACGGGCTGAGCGACCAGGCGACCGCCATCCTGAGGCTGCTCCGCCGGGGCCGCACCGACGAGGCGATCGGCCGCCAGCTGGGGCTTTCCGAGCGCACCGTGCGCCGCACGGTGTCCGACCTGATGAAGCGCCTCGACGCCGAGAGCCGCTTCCAGGCCGGCGTGGAGGCGGCGCTGCGCGGCTGGGTCTGACCGCGCCGATCCGCGCGGCGCAGCATCGGCCCGTCGCGGCACCGCGGCGACGCAAAGCCCGTCCGAACAAATTCCACGACAGCCCACATCCATCGATTAACATTGCTGCCATTGGGAGGTGCGGGGCCGGCTCCACCGGCCCGCGGGGACGCACGGGGGACGCATGGGCCTGATGCTGCAGATCCTCGGTCCGATTCGGGCCTGCCGCGACGGCCGACGGCTACGGTTGCCCCCGGGCCGCCCGACCGCACTGCTGGTCGTGCTGCTGCTGCACTCCGGCACGCCGGTGCCGGTCGAGCGGCTCCGCGAAGAGCTGTGGGCGGGGCGGCCACCCACGTCCGCCGTGGCGAACCTGCGCAGCCACGCGAGCCAACTGCGCAGGCTGCTCGGGACGCCGGGCGAGCCGTCCCGGCTGCGTGCCGAGAGCGGCGGCTACCTGCTGCACACGGGGCCGGGCGAGGTGGACGCCGTGGAGTTCGAGCGGCTCACGACCGAAGGACTGGCCGCCCAGGCCCGGGGCGCCACGGCCACCGCGGTGGACCGGCTGGAACGGGCGCTGGCGCTCTGGTCGCCCACCGAGCCACCACCGGCGTACGGCGCAGCCACCGTTGCCGCGTACGACCGGTTGCGGGAGCGCCGAGCCGCCGCCCGGGAGGCGTACGCCGCCTGTCGGCTGGACCTCGGCGACCCGGGCTCGGCCGAGCTGCGCGGCCTGCTCGACGCGCACCTGGCGGAGGACCCGCTGCGGGAGACCGGCTGGGCGCTGCTGATGACCGCCGAGCAGCGGGCCGGGGACCGGGCCGCGGCACTGCGCGCGTACCGCCGGGCCTGCCGGGCGCTCGCCGGCGAGTTGGGGGTGGCTCCCGGGCCGGAACTGACCGCGCGGTACCGGGCCATCGTGCACGGCGAGCCCGGCATCCGACCCGCCGGGCGCCGCGTGGCCGCCCGCGCCGTGGTGACCGACCGCGCCCCGGCGGTGCCGCACGAGTTGCCCTGCGCCGCCGACCCCTTCGTCGGCCGGCGCGCCGAGCTGGCCCTGCTGGGGGCCGCTCTCTCCGGTGCCCGGCAGCAGCCGGTGGCGCTGTCCGTGCACGGGCCGGCCGGTGCCGGTAAGTCGGCGCTGGCGCTGCGCGCCGCGACCGCCGCGCTGGACGGCTTCCCCGACGGTCAGCTCCATCTCGACCTCGGCGGCTCGGTGCCGGCGGAGCCGCTGCCGTCGCGGGAGATCGCCGACCGCGTGCTGCGCGCACTGCACGCGACGCCCCGCGCTGAGTCGACCACGCTGGCGGAGGCACAGGCCCGGGTCCGCTCCGCGCTCTTCGGCCGCCAAGTGCTGCTGCTGCTCGACAACGCCACCGATCCGGCCCAGGTGAACGGCCTGCTGCCCGCCCGGGGCGGCTGCGCGCTGCTGATCACCAGCCGCGCCCGGCTGCCCGACGGGTACGCCCAAACCCTGCGGCTGGACCCGCTGCCGCCCGAAGACGGGCTGGCGCTGCTCCGCGCGCTGGTGGGCGACCGCCGGGTAGCTGGGGAGCCGGCCCCGGCCCGCACCGTGGTGGCCCTCTGCGGCGGCCTGCCCCGGGCGCTGCGGGCCGCCGCTCGCCGGCTCGACGAGAGCCCGCACCGATCGCTGGCCTGGCTGGCCCGAATGCTGCGGGACGAGCGCCCCCGGCTGGCCGAGGCCGGGCTGCTGGCCGGCTGAGCAGCCCACGGCCCGGTCAGGTCGCCGAACTCGCCGCCACCGAATCGGCGGCCACCGACCGGCCACCGGATCTATAGCCGCGGGCCTGCAGGGCGAAGAGCCGAGCATACCCACCACCGGCGGTGAGCAGCGTGTCGTGGTCACCGTGCTCGGCCACCCGACCATCGGCGAGCACCACGATGACGTCCGCCTCCCGCACCGCGTTGAGCCGGTGCGAGACGAGCAGACTGGTTCGACCCCGGCGCAGCTCCCGCAGCCGGGTGTGCAGGTCGTGCTCGGCCTCGGCGTCCAGGCCGGAACTGGGCTCGTCGAGGACGAGCAGGTCGCGGTCGGCCCGCAGGAACCCGCGGGCCAGCGCCACCCGCTGCCACTGTCCGCCGGAGAGCACCACCCCGACCCGCGGGTCGTCCCGGTCCGGGCCGTCGACGAAGACCCGAGTGAGCAGCGTGTCGTACCCGCGGGGCAGCGCGGACAACGCGGCGTCGATGCCGGCCTGCCCCGCGGCGGCCCGCAGCCGCTCGGGATCATCGCGCGCGGCGAGGTCGCCGACGGCGATGTTCTCCCCGGCGGTGAGGTCGTACGGCATGAAGTCCTGGAACACCGCGCCGAGCCGCTGCCGCAGCGCCGCCGGGTCAAACTCGCGCAGGTCCACGCCGTCCCAGAGGATCGCGCCGCGCTCCGGATCGTAGAACCGGCAGAGCAGCTTGACCAGGGTGCTCTTGCCGGCGCCGTTGAGCCCCACCAGCGCGGTGGTCACGCCGGCCGGCAGGAGCAGATCCACCCCGCGCAGCACCCAGGGATGCTCCGGGGAGTAGCGGAACCACACGTCGCGCAGCTCGATGCCGTGACGCAGCGGCGGCACCGGCCGCGGCACGGCCGGCACCGGCAGGTCCGGCTCGGCGTGGACCACCTCGTCGTAGTGGTCGAACAGCAGCAGCGCCCGGTGGACCGCGCCGACCTGGCTGACCAGCGCACCCAGCGCACTCTGCACCCCGGGCACGGCCGCCAGGAACAGCGCCACGTCGCCGACCCCGACCTGGCCGGCAGCGGCCCGGGTGACCACCCAGACCATGCCGGCACCGGCGATCACCGCGCCGAGCAGGGCGAGCAGCCCCTGGGCCCGGGTCTCCCGGACGTCCAGCCGGCGCTCCACCCGATGCATGCCGTGCAGCTCGTCGAGCATCCGGCCGCCGAAGAATCGGCCCAGGCCGAACAGCCGTACCTCCTTGGCTGCGGGCACGCCGGTCATCAACTGGGCGAAGAACAGGTCGCGGCGGTGGAAGTGCTCCAGCCGCAGCACCATGGCCGCGCGGGCCCGGTTGAGCCGCAGCTGCGTCCACAGGGTGGGCAGGGCGGCCAGCAGCACCAGCAGCCCGATCAGCGGACTCAGCGCCAGCAGCACGCCGAAGAAGCCGCCGATCGCCACCCCGCTCTGCACTGCGCCGAGCAGGTTCCCGGTGAGCTGGGTCGGCCCGAGGTGCCCGGTCTGCTGGGCCGCCTGGAGCCGGTCCTGAAAGACCGGGTCCTCGAGGCGTACCAGGCCGACCAGGCGGGAGACGGCGTCGTGCAGACGGCGACGCACCAGCCGGGACACCGCCCGGGACCGCTCGGTCTCGACGTAGCGACGCAGGTGGGGCAGGACCACGCCGGCCGCGGCCACCCCGGCGAGGCCGACACCGAGCAGCGCCAGCGGCACGCCGCGTTCACCGGCGCCGGTGAGCCGGTCCAGCAGCAGCTTGGTCAGCCCGGCCACCGCCACCGGCACAGCCCCGGACAGCAGCGCCATCAGCAGGTCGGTGACGGTGCCGACGGGAGCGGCCCGCCAGGCGAGCCCGAGGGCCGCCCGGGCGTGCCGGGCGGCCCGCCGAAGCGTCAGCCGGGGCCCGGTCACCGCGCCACCGGCAGGTCCAACCGGGCGAGGCCGTGCGTCGTGGACCGGACCACGCCCTGCTCGTCGAGCAGGGCGAACGCGGGGTAACCCTTGACCTCGAAGGCGAGCGGCAGCGGGCCGCTGCCCGGCTCGACGAAGACGGTCGCCAGGCCGGTGAACTGGGCGGCGTACGCGTCGACCTCCGGCCCAGCCTTCCCGACCACCACGATCCACACGTGCTCGGTCCCGCCGGGCATGGCCCGCGCCCGATCGATCAGCAGGGGCAGCTGCGCCTCACAGTGCTCGCAGGCCGGCGAGACGAAGGCCATCAGCGTCATGGGCGGGATGTCGGCGCGGGTGCGCAGTTGACCGTCCACCGTGGTGGAGACGAAGTCACCCGGGGTCGACCCGGCCTCCAGCATCACCTCCGCCTGCGGGGACGGGCGGTCGCTGAGCAGCTCGGTGTGCTCGCGCAGCCGGCGGATCACGCCGAGCATCAGCACCAGGTTGAGCAGGCCGAGTGCGGCGACGAGGACGACGGCGACGGTCAACAACGCCATGGGGGCTCCTTCGGATTGCCGGGGGTGTTCGGGGTCAGGTCCGGCCGGCCGGGCGGGGCGCCCGGCGCGGGGTAGGTGCGAAGAGGGCGACCAGGTCGTCGAGGCGGATCACCACGGCGGCGAGCGGGACGGCCACCCCGGCGGTGATCAGCGCCGCCGGCGCCGACAGGGGCGGGCTGGCGGCAGCCCAGCCGAGCAGGCCGAGCAGCGCCGCCGCGGTGAGGGCCAGGTTGCGCGCGACGTGCCGCGGGCCGATCGGGGCGTCCGCCGCGCCGAAGCAGGGGCAGGCCGGGCGGGCGCCGCGCCGCAGCGCGCCGACGATCCCGACGGTGAGCACGCCGAGCAGCCCGGCGGCGAGCAGCAGCCCGGCGGGGACGGTGCGCGGCACGGCGAGCAGCACGACCACGGCCGCCTCGACACCGACCGTGAGACGGGCGACCGGGGTGGCCCACCGGGCCGGCACGCCGAACTGGCGGACCGAGTCGGCGAACCCGGCGAAACCCGCCCGGGCCCGCAACTTGCCGACCACCGCGGTCAGGAACACCAGGGCCAGCAGCAGCCGTGCGGCCAGCTCCACCGCTCGCATCCGTACCACCTCCTCGACGCGGAGAGGCCCACGCTAGGAGCGGCGGATACAGCGCGGATACATCGAGCCGCGCCGGTGGCGGTGACGACTGTAGGGCCGGTGTACCGGCCGACCGTAGCGTCCCGGCATCGATCAACATCGAGAGGAGGTGAACGGATGTTCCGTCGACTTGAGAGCCTGGGCGAGCGGATGCTCGGCGTGTTCGTGCCAAAGGTGACCGCCGCCGCCGGCTGCCCGCCGGAGACGTACTGCAGGGTCTGCAGGACGTGCTACTTCCAGCGGTGCACGATCAACATGGCCTGCAAGGAGGTCTGCGGAAGCTGCGACGGCCTCTGCACTGCCGGCGCGGCCACCATGACCCCCCTCTGCTGAGCCGGCATCGGCGTGCCGCGCGGCCGATGCCGGGCGGCACGCCACCGCAGGGCGAGGCCGGCCGACCATGCTGGGCGGCCGGCCCGTCGCGGAAGCCCGATCGCCGGTCAGTCGGCGGGCAGCCGGGGCCGGATCACCACGCCGAGCACGTCCGGCTCCGAGATGTAGCCACACTCGCGGGAGTCGTAGCTGAACGGCGGGTTGTCGCCGAGCACCACCAGTTGCCCCGGTGGGACGACCCGCTCGCGTCGCTGCCGCAGCAGCGGCACCCGGTCCACCGGCACCGGCTCGCCGGGCACCGCGTGGGCCCGCTTGATCAACAGCCCCGGCTCGCCGTCACCAGGCTGGCCGGCGGTCATCGCCGCCGGGGCCACCACCACGACCACGTCCCCGGGGCGGATCCGGGACAGCGGCACCCGCCGAGCCAGGACCCGGTCCCCCGCGCGCAGCGTCGGCTCCATGCTGCGGCCTACCACGGACACGAGCAGCAAATGCCGGCGGGCCCAGAGCAGGCCGGTGGTGGCCGACGCGAGCACGACGGCCACCACCAACCATCCGACGAACGGCACCTCAGGCGCCGCGCAGGGTGGCGCCGAAGCGGCGCCCGGCCTCGGCGACCGCCGCGTCGCGGGCCGCCACCGCCTCCTCGCCGGCCAGCGTCCGGTCCGGCGCCCGGAACGTCAGCTTGTACGCCAGCGACCGGCGGCCCGCGCCGAGCTGCTCGGCGGCGTACACGTCGAAGAGCCGCACGTCCTCCAGCAGGTCGCCGGCCCCCTCGACCAGGGCCCGTTCGACCTCCGCGGCGGGCACCGACTCGTCCAGCACCAGCGCCACGTCGATCAACGCGGGCGGGAAGGTGGAGACGGCCGGGCCGGCCACCATCGGGGCCGGAGGCAGCGCGTCCAGGTTCAGCTCCATGGCACAGGTGCGACGGGGCAGCTCCAGCGTGGCCACCACGGCCGGGTGCAGCTCGCCCGCGTAGCCGACCACGGTGCCGTCCACGAGCAGCTCGGCGCAGCGACCGGGGTGCCAGGGGGCGCGCTCGGCGGCCCGGACGGTGACCCGGTCGGCCGGCAGGCCGGCGGCGGCGAGGACGGCCCGGCCGGCCTCCACGGCGTCCGCCCAGCCGGCCGCCCGGCCGGCACCCCACCATCCGGTCGGCTCGATGTCACCGGCCAGCGCCACGGCGACGTGCCGGGGCTGGTCCGGCACCACCGCGTCGGCGGCGGCGAACTCCTCGTCGGTGGGACGGCGGTCCACGCCCATGGCCGGCGGCGTGCCGGCGCCGGGACGCGGGTGGAACACCGCCCCGATCTCGTAGACCGCCACGTCGCGCTGACCCCGGCCGATGTTGCGCTTGAGGCTGCCGAGCAGCGGGCCGAGCAGCGTGGTGCGCAGCAGCGGCTCCTCCTCGGACAGCGGGTTCGCCACCCGCACCGCCGGGCGACGCGGGTCGTCGGCCGGCAGGCCGAGCTGGTCGGCCAACTCGACCGAGACGAACGGGTGCGCGAGGACCTCGACGTAGCCGCGCTCGGCAAGCGACCGGGCGACCGCCCGGCGGCGCTGCTGCTGCCAGGTGAGGCCACGGCCGGGCGGCGCGGTGGGCAGCACCGACGGCAGCCGGTCGTACCCGTCGAGGCGGACCACCTCCTCGACCAGATCAGCCGGGTCGGTGAGGTCGGGCCGCCAGCTCGGCGGGATCACCGTGAGCACCTCGACGCTGGCGGCGGCGGCCACCCCGACCTCGCCCGGGTCCTCGCCGAGCCGGTCGGCGCCCCGCTCGACGGTGCAGCCGACCTCCTCCAGCAACTCGACCACCCGCTCCGGGGCGTACGCCACACCGACCCGACGCGACGGCAGGTCCGCCGGCAGGGCCACCGGGGTACGCGGCCGTACGTGGTCGAGGTCGAGGATCTCCCCGCCGACCGTGCCCCCGGCGTGCTCGGTGAGCAGCCGGACCGCCTTCTCCAACGCGACCAGCGGCAGGGCCGGGTCGACGCCCCGCTCCCAGCGCTTGGCCGCCTCGCTGAACAGCTTGTGCCGGCGGGCGGTGCGGCCCACCATGGCCGGGTCCCAGTGCGCGGCCTCGAACAGCACGTCCGTGGTGGAGGCGATCACCTCGCTGGTCTCGCCACCCATCACCGCAGCCAGCGAGATAGGCCCGGTGTCGTCGCAGATCACCATGTCCTCGGCGACCAGCGTCCGGCTCACCCCGTCCAGGGTGGTCAGCTTCTCCCCCGGCTCGGCGCGGCGGACCACCAACGGCCCACGGATCCGGTCGGCGTCGAACGCGTGCATCGGCTGGCCGAGTTCGAGCATCAGGTAGTTGGTGATGTCGACCGGCAGCGAGATGCTGCGGATGCCGGCCACGGTGAGCCGCTGGGACATCCAGCCGGGCGTCTGCGCGGTCGGGTCGACGCCGCGCACCATCCGGGCGGCGAACCGGTCGCAGCCGACGGTGTCCCGCACCTCGACCGGGTACGCCGGCTCGGCGGTGGCGCCGGGGGCCGGGATCGCGGCCGGGTCGTGGAACGGCACACCGAGGGCGTGCGACAGTTCGCGGGCGATGCCCCGCACGCTCAGCGCGTACCCCCGATCGGGGGTGATCTCCAAATCGACCACCACGTCGTCGAGGCCGACCACCGGGCGGGCGTCCTCGCCGGGCTGGGCCTTGCTGTCCTCGGGCAGCACGATGATGCCCGAGTGGTCGTCGCCCAGGCCCAGCTCCTTCGCCGAGCAGATCATGCCGTTGGAGTTGCGCCCGTACGTCTTGCGCGCGCCGATGGCGAAATTGCCGGGCAGCACGCCGCCGGGGAGGATCACCACCACCCGGTCGCCCTGGGCGAAGTTGCGCGCCCCGCAGACGATCTCCTGCGGCTCACCGGTGCCGTTGGCGGCGCCGACGTCGACCCGGCAGAACCGGATGGGCTTCTTGAAGCCGGTCAGCTCCTCGATCTCCAGAACCTCACCGACCACCAGCGGACCGGTGACCGACTCCCGCAGGTCCTCGATGGACTCGACCTCGATGCCGAGGTCAACCAGCGCCCGCTCCAGGTCGCCGGCGGACAGGTCAGCGGGGAGGTCGACGTACTCCCGCAGCCAACTGACAGAAACTCGCATGACTATTGACCACCGTCTCCGTTAGCTCGTGGCGCCGTTCAGACCCCGAACGCGCGGGTGAACCGCACGTCGCCCTCGACCAGGTCCCGCATGTCGCTGACCCCGTGGCGGAACATCACCGTCCGGTCGATGCCCATGCCGAAGGCGAACCCGGAGTAGACCTCCGGGTCGATGCCGCAGGCGCGCAGCACCCGCGGGTTGACCATGCCGCAGCCACCCCACTCGACCCACCGGGGCCCGGCCCGGTGCTCCGGGAACCAGATGTCGAACTCGGCCGACGGCTCGGTGAACGGGAAGTAGTGCGGCCGGAACCGGGTCTTCGCGCCCTCACCGAACATGGCCCGGGCGAAGTGGTCCAGCGTGCCGCGCAGGTGCGCCATGGTGATGCCCTTGTCCACCACCAGGCCCTCGACCTGGTGGAAGACCGGCGCGTGGGTGGCGTCCAGCTCGTCGGTGCGATAGACCCGGCCGGGCACCACCACGTAGATCGGCGGCTTGCGGGTGAGCATGGTGCGCGCCTGCACCGGCGAGGTGTGGGTGCGCAGAACAAGGCCCGAGCCCTCGGGGGCGATGTGGAAGGTGTCCATCAGCCCGCGCGCCGGGTGGTCGGCGGGGATGTTCAACGCGTCGAAGTTGGTCCACTCCAACTCGACCTCGGGGCCCTCGGCGATCTCGTAGCCCATCCCGATGAACAGGTCGCTGATCTGCTCCATCAGCGTGCTGAGCGGGTGGCGGGCGCCGCGCGGCCGCCGGTCGTACGGCAGGGTCACGTCGACCCGCTCCTCGACCAGCACCCGCTCGGCCTGCTCCCGCTCCAGAACCTCCAGGCGGGCGGCGTACGCGGTCTCGATGGCGCGGCGGGCCTCGTTGACCCGCTTGCCGGCGTCGGACTTGGCGGCCGGCGGCAGCGCGCCGATCTCCCGGCGGGCCAGCGAGACCGGGGCCCGGTCACCCAGGTGCGCGGGGCGCAGCGCGTGCAGCGCGTCCGGATCGGCGGCGTCGGCGAACCCCTTCTCGGCCTCGGCCACGGCCTCGGCCAGGGCGTCCGGGTCGAGCAGGGCGACCTGCTTCGGGTCGTACGGATCGTTGCGGTAGCTCATGGAACGGGCACTCCCTCACGGCGGCGCCGGCCCTCACAGGCGGCTAGGCGAGTCTACGGACGCGCGGCTTCGCCGCAGCCCGCCGGTAGGGAGATGTGCAGGGGGAAGGTCAGGCCCGCCGCCCGCCGACACCGGCGGGCTGGCTAAACGAACGCCAAGGCGCGTTCATCATCCGAACTACTCCCCTGCTGTGTGACCGCGCGGATCCTACGGACGGCGCAGTGCTCTCGCTGAAGCGTACAGGCAGACGGCCGCGGCCGCAGCCAGGTTCAGGCTCTCGGCACGCCCGTGCAGCGGCACCCGGACCCGGGCGTCGGCCGCGGCGGTCAGCGCCTCGGGCAGGCCGTGCGCCTCGGAGCCGAAGAGCCAGGCGGTCGGGGCGGCCAGCCGACCGGCGTCGGCGAGATCGTCGAGGTCGCTGTCGCCGTACCCGGTGGTGGCGAGGACCGTGAGGCCGCCAGCCCGCAGCGCGTCAACAACGGCGACCGGGTCGGGAGCGCGGACCACATCGACGTGGAACAGGCTGCCGGCGGAGGACCGCACGCACTTGCCGTTGTACGGGTCGACCGCGTCACCGGCGAAGATCACCGCGCCGGCCCCGGCCGCGTCGGCGGTGCGCAGCACCGTGCCGGCGTTGCCCGGGTCGCGGATCTCGGCGAGCACCGCGACCAGCCGCGGCTCGCGCGCGAGGGCCTGCTCCAGCGGCACGTCCAGGTGCCGGCAGACAGCGATCAGGCCCTGCGGGGCGACGGTCTCGGCGAGCGCCGCCAGCGCCTCGTCGGTGACCTCGGAGACGGGCACGTCGGCCCGGGCGGCCTCGGCGGCGAGGTCGGCGTACCGGTCCAGCGCGGCCGGCGTACCGAAGAGTTCGACGACGGTGCCGACGCGGGCCAGGGCCTCGCGGACGGCCTGCGGCCCCTCGGCCAGAAACCGGCCGGTGGCGTCACGGTCGCGGCGGCGGTGCAGCCGACGAGCCGCGACAACCCTGGGGGTACGCGGAGTGAACGGGCCGGAGACAGCGTCGAGGCGCCCCCCGCGCGATGGTGATGGCATGGGAGACGCCTCGATCTGCTGCTTCGGGTGGATCAGGCGGCCTGGGCCGCGGCGCCACCGGTGCCCTCGGCCGCCACGGCGGCACGGGCCAACTCGACGAGCGCGGCGAACGACGCGGCGTCGTTGACGGCCATGTCGGCCAGGATCTTGCGGTCGACCTCGATGCCGGCCAGACGCAGGCCCTGGATCAGCCGGTTGTAGGTCAGGCCGTTGGCCCGGGCGCCGGCGTTGATCCGCTGGATCCAGAGCTGCCGGAAGTCACCCTTGCGGTCGCGACGGTCCCGGTAGGCGTACTGCATCGAGTGCAGCACCTGCTCCTTGGCCTTGCGGTAGAGGCGGGAGCGCTGACCGCGGTAGCCGCTCGCGGTCTCCAGCAGGGTACGACGCTTCTTCTGGGCGTTAACAGCCCGCTTGACGCGTGCCATCTCAACTCCTTCTTCGGTTCAGGTGGCGCGCGTCAGCGGCCGAGCAGCTTCTTGATTCGCTTGACGTCAGCCTTGGCCAGCTCGACCGTGCCGGTCAGCCGCCGGGTCTGGGTGGAGGGCTTCTTCTCCAGGTTGTGGCGAAGGCCGGCCTGCTGGGCAACGATCTTGCCCTTGCCGGTCACCTTGACCCGCTTGCCCATACCCGTGTGGCTCTTCATCTTCGGCATTGGAACGTCTTCTCCCCTGTTACTCGCCGGTGTTCTCGGCGACTGCGCCGGTCTCGCCGGCTGCTGCGGTCTCGCCGGCTGCTGCGGTCTCACCGGTCTCCGCGGTCTCACCGGCTGCCGGAGCGGCGGACTCCTCCGCGGCCCGGTCCCGGGGCCCGCCACGGGACGCCGTCGCGGCGACCGCGGAGGCCTTGACGGCCCGGTGCGGAGCGAGAACCATGATCATGTTTCGGCCGTCCTGCTTCGGCGCGGCCTCGACGTATCCCAGGTCCGTGATCTCGGACTCGAGCCGGCGCAGGAGCCGGTAACCCAGCTCCGGGCGGCTCTGCTCGCGACCGCGGAACATGATCGTCACCTTGACCTTGTCGCCGGCCTTGAGGAACCGCACCACGTGACCCTTCTTGGTCTCGTAGTCGTGCGGGTCGATCTTCGGCCGGAGCTTCATCTCCTTGATGACGGTCTGCTGCTGGTTACGCCGCGCTTCGCGCGCCTTCAGTGCGCTCTCGTACTTGAACTTGCCGAAGTCCATGAGCTTGCACACCGGCGGGCGCGCCATCGGCGCAACCTCGACCAGGTCCAGGTCGACGTCCGCGGCCAGCTGCAGGGCGCGCTCCAGCGGGACGATGCCCACCTGCTCACCCTCAGGGCCGACCAGTCGGACCTCACGTGCCCGGATCTGCTCGTTCACGCGTGGTTCGACGCTGATGGGGCCTCCTCGAGTCGAGTCTCCTATGATGCCGACTCCATAGGCTCCCAGGGCGGGAGCCGACCCGGAAAGCAGAGGGCCCCGGCGCATGCCAGGGCCCGCTCGACCGGTCGGCACGATCACATGATCGCGCATCCGGAACCGGGACGTGCCCGGAACCGGGGACCGGACCCGGCCGCCTTCGTGGCGACTCGGGTGGGAGCAGGCGCTCCGCTTCAGGACCACCCACACGTCAGCGACGGGAGCAGTCTGGTCGACTCACCAACACTACACCCCCACCCCACCAACCCCCAACCCGCCCCGCCGCGTCATACCGCGCGGATGACGGTTTGCAAGATCCGCGCAGATTCCCCGAACCTGCTGCCTCCCGGCGCGGCGAGGCAGCAGGTTCCCCGAAGATGCGCGGATCTTGAGTCAGTGGGCGGCGGAGTCGCCGGCCAGGTCGGCCAGGTGGGCCTGGTGCAGGCGGCGCAGGGCGCGCACGCCTTCGACCGCGAGTTCCTTGTCGGCGGCCTGGAGGGCGACCATCGGCAGCAGGTCGTCGTCGTGCAACTCCAGGCTGGCCCACGGGGCACCCCGGTCGAACCGGACCCCGCGGACGACCTCCCACGGCAACTCGTGCGAGCCGATCACGTTGCGGACCCGGACGCCCTTGGCGTCGGCCACCACCCGCGGGCGGGTGAAGAGCAGGATGCCGAGGGCGGCGAAGACACCCAGCCCGATCATGGCGAGCTGGTCACCCCGCTGGAACGTGCCGGAGCCGTCGCCGACGCTCCCGGTCAGCGACGTGGCCACCAGGCTGAACACCAGCAGCACGGCGGCGGCCGACGCCCAGCAGACCAGCCGGATCCGGCGCGGCCGCACGGTCACCACTGAATCGCTCACCCGACCAGTCTGCCATCCGGCTCGGGCTCGCGTTCCGTCGCCACACGCAACGGCACGCGCCGCCGCACCCCCGCCACCAGCACCGCGAGCCCGGTGAGCGCCGCGCCGACCAGCACCGGCCAGCGAACCCCGGCCCCGCCGGGCAGCGCCACGTCCAGCAGCAGGGCCCCGCCGAGCTGCCCGGCGACCAGGGCAAGGCCGGTCCGCAGCACCCCGGCCGCGCGGACGCCCACCAGCAGGGTGAGCACGATGCCGACCCCGAGCAGGCCGCCGGTGTAGAACCACCACTGCCCGGGCCAGGTGGGGCTGGCTGCGAACGCCCCGACCAGGGCCGCGACCGCCAGGATCACCGGGGTGCCGACGGCGAAGTTGACCGCGAGCCCGGCCGCGGTGCTGCCGGCGGCGGAGACCCGACCGTTCAGCGCGGACTGCAGGGCCACCGCCAGCCCGCCGACGACCGCGAGCAGGACCAGCCCCAGCGCCAGGTCACCGACCGGTCGACCGAGCTGGGCGAGGGACACCGCCACGATGCCGAGCAGCCCCCCGGCGACCCGGGGCGCGGTGAGCGGCAGCCGTCCCGCCGGGGACAGGCCCGCCCGGTCCACGGCCAGCCCGCCCAGGCTGCCGCCGGCCACCTGGGCGATGGTGAAGACGGCCACCCCGAGCACCGGCACCACGTACGCGCCGATCACCACAATCGCCGCGCCGCCGAGCCCGCCCAGATACGCCCACCAGGGCAGGCCGGCGCGGCGCAGCACGGCCAACCCGCTCCGCATCGAGGGCACGGCGAGCAGCCCGAGCACGACGAGAAGGCTGCCGCCGAGGTTGTTGACCACCGCGCCGAGCATCGGGGCGCCGGCCCGCTCCCCCAGGCCGGCGTTGACCACGCCCTGCACGGCCGCGGCCACCCCGCCGAGAACGACCAGCGACAGGGCGGCCGGAGCCGGCAGTGGCCTCACAGCCGGCAGGCGTGGATGTTGGTGACCAGGATGGCTCGGGCGCCCAGCTCGTAGAGCTCGTCCATGATCCGGTGCACGTCGTCGCGCAGGACCATCGCCTGCACGGCGACCCAGCCCTCGCGGTGCAGCGGGGAGACGGTCGGCGACTCGATGCCGGGGGTCAGCGAGCTGGCCCGGTCGAGCAGCCCGGCTGGCACGTCGTAGGCGAGCATCACGTAGCGGCGGGCGACCAGCACGCCGTGCAGCCGGCGCAGCAACTGGTCGGCCTGCGCGCAGCCGGGGGCGCCGATCCGGCGAACCAGCACGGCCGAGGAGTGCAGCAGCGGCTCCCCGAACACCACCAGCCCGGCCTGGCGCAGGGTGACGCCGGTCTCCACCACGTCGGCGACCACGTCGGCCACGCCGAGGCGGATGGCGTTCTCGACCGCGCCGTCCAGGCGGATCACGTCGGCCTTGACGCCCAGCTCCGCCAGGTGCCGCTCGACCAGACCCGGGTACGCGGTGGCGATCCGGTGCCCGCCCAACTGCTGGACGGAGTCCACGTCCTCCGGGCGGGCCGCGAACCGGAACGTGGCCCGCCCGAAGTTCAGGTCGAGCACCTCCTCGGCCGGTGCGCCGGAGTCGATCAGCAGGTCGCGACCGGTGATGCCGACATCGAGGTCACCGGAGCCGACGTAGGTGGCGATGTCCTTGGGCCGCAGGTAGAAGAACTCGAGGTCGTTGGCCTCGTCGCGGCAGACCAGGTCCTTGGGGTCGGTGCGCTGGCGGTAGCCCGCCTCGCGCAGCATCTGGGCGGCCGACTCGGCCAGGGTGCCTTTGTTGGGTACGGCGACACGCAGCATGGGTGGAGTGCTCCTTCGATCGATCGGGATGATCAGCGGGCGGGAACACTCACAGATGTCGGTAGACGTCCTTGAGCTCGAGACCGGTGGCGAGCATCAACACCTGGGCCTGGTAGAGCAGCTGGGAGATCTCCTCGGCGGCCCGCTCGGGGCCCTCGTGCTCGGCGGCCATCCACGCCTCGGCCGCCTCCTCGACAACCTTCTTGCCGATGAAGTGCACCCCCTTCTCGAGCGCGGTGACCGTGCCCGAGCCCGGGGTGCCGGCGGCGGCCTTGGCCTGCAGCTCGGCGAACAGCTCCTCGAACGTCTTCACGGCAGACGATTCTTCCAGCCTGCCGGCGGCGCCGGGTACGGCGGGTCCGGTCGGCCCGGTGGCCGGGACGGCAGATGATCCAAGTTCTCACCACAACGGGTGAGACACATATCGATCACGACCGTTCGGGGCTCTACGCTGTCCGCCATGGCCGACACTCCCCGCATCCTCGCGCTCGGCACGGCCGGCGCCGTCCTCGTCGCGGTCGCCGCCTGCGCACCTCAGGACGATCAGTCTCCCACCCCGAACCCCACCGCCTCGTGCACGAAGGGCACCATGCCGACGCAGACCGCCGGCAAGCTCACCATCGCCACCGACGAACCGGCGTACGAGCCGTGGTTCCGCCAGAACAAGCCGGACAACGGCGAGGGCTACGAGGCCGCCGTCGCGTACGCGGTGGCCGACAAGCTCGGGTACGCGCCCGAGGACGTCACCTGGACCCGGGTCAAGTTCGACGCCGCCATCGCCCCCGGCCCGAAGACCTTCGATTTCGACATCAACCAGTTCTCCGTCACCGAGAAACGCCAGCAGGCGGTTGCCTTCTCCGCGCCCTACTACCTGGTGCGGCAGACCGTGATCGCGCTCAAGTCCTCGAAGATCGCTGGGAAGAAGTCACTGGCCGACCTGAAGGACGCGACCCTCGGCGCCCAGGTCGGCACCACCAGCTACCAGGCAATCACCGACGTGATCAAGCCGACCCGGAAGCCGCAGGTCTTCAACAACAACGACGACGCCAAGAAGGCGCTGCAGAACGGCCAGCTCGACGGCCTGGTGGTGGACCTGCCGACCGCCTTCTACATGACCGGCGCGGAACTCACCGGCGCCGTCATCGTCGGCCAGGTGCCGCAGGTCGGCGCGCCCGAGACGTTCGGGCTGCTGCTGGACAAGGACTCCCCGCTCGTCCCCTGCGTCAACGGTGCGATCGACCAGCTCGACAAGGCCGGCACGCTCAAGGAGTTGCAGCAGAAGTGGCTCGCCGAGGCGGCCGGAGCACCCGAGCTCACGTGAGTGCGCTGGATCACACCCCCTCGGCCGCGCAGCAACGGCGGACCGCGTACCGGCGCCGGCAAACCATACGCAGCGTGCTGGTCGCCGCCTCCTCCACGGCGGCGCTCGGCACGCTGCTGGTCCTCGCCGTCACCGGCGCACCCGGCTGGGAGCGGGTCCGCGAGTCGTTTCTGGACCCGGCGATCGCCCGGGACGCCCTGCCGGCGGTGCTCGACGGGCTCAAACTCAACGTCCAACTGCTGGTCTGCTGCGCCGCCGGCGCGCTGCTGCTCGGGCTGCTCATCGCCCTGCTGCGCACGCTGCGCGGCCCGGTCTTCTTCCCGGTGCGGGCCCTGGCCGCCGGCTACACGTACACGTTCCGCGGCCTGCCGCTGATCATCGTGCTCTACGTGCTGACGCTGGGCGTGCCGGGCCTGCGGTTGCGGGGCATGCCCCCGGTGCTGGTCCTCGGTGGGCTCGCGCTGGTGCTCACCTACGGCGGGTACCTGGCGGAGGTGTTCCGGGCCGGCATCGAGTCGGTGCACCCGAGCCAGCTCGCCGCCGCCCGGTCGCTCGGGCTGACCTACCGGCAGACCATGCGGCATGTGGTGCTGCCGCAGGCCGTACGCCGGGTGGCCCCGCCGCTGCTCAACGACGTGGTGGCGTTGCAGAAGGACGTGGGCCTGGTCTCCCTGGCCGGGCCGATCGACGCGGTCCGCGCCGCCCAGATCGCCACCGCGCAGCACTTCAACTTCACCCCGTACATCGTGGCCGGCGTGCTGTTCGTGCTGCTCGCCATCCCGCTGATCGCGGTCACCGACTGGGTGACGCTGCGCGCGGCCCGACGCCAGTCCGGAGGTTGAGATAGTCGTGCTGACCTGCCGAGGGCTGCGCAAGGAGTTCGCCGGGCACGTGGTGCTCGACGGGCTCGACCTGACCGTCGACGAACATCAGGTGGTGGCGCTGATCGGCGCGTCCGGGTCGGGCAAGTCGACCCTGCTGCGCTGCGTCAACCTGCTGGAGGAGTTGGACGACGGCACCATCGAGCTGGACGGGGAGGACATCTCCGATCCCCGGGTCGACCCGGACCTGGTTCGTCGCCGGATCGGCATGGTCTTCCAGTCGTACAACCTCTTCCCGCATCTGACCGTGTTGGAGAACATCACCCTGGCCCCGCAGCGGGTGCACCGGCGGGGCCGGGCGGAGGCCGAGGCCCAGGCTCGGGAGTTGCTTGACCGGGTCGGGCTGGGCGAGAAGGCAGAGGCCTATCCGGACCGGCTCTCCGGCGGGCAGCAGCAGCGGGTGGCGATCGTGCGGGCGCTGGCCAACTCGCCCCGCCTGATGCTGCTGGACGAGGTCACCTCGGCGCTGGACCCGGAGCTGGTGGGCGAGGTGCTGACGTTGATCCGCGACCTGAAGGCCGACGGGATGACCATGGTGCTGGCCACCCACGAGATGGGGTTCGCCCGGGAGGTCGCCGACCAGGTCTGCTTCCTCGACGGCGGGCGGGTGGTGGAGGCCGGGCCGCCGGAGCAGGTGCTCGGCGAGCCGACCCAGCCGCGTACCCGGCAGTTCCTGAGCCGGATCATCGAGGCCGGCCGACTCTGACCAGGCCTGCTGCGGCTCATGGAAAGAGGGCTTTCGAAAGGACCCTTTCGAGGACTAGCCTCGGCGTGTGTCCGATCAGCAGCCTCGCGAGATCACCGACGTCGCCACCCTCCGCGCCTTCGCACACCCGCTGCGGCTGCGCATTCTCAACGCGGTCGGCCTGTACGGCCCACTCACCGCCACCGAGGTGGCCGAGCGGGTCGGCGAGAGCCCGGCCAACTGCTCCTGGCACCTGCGCCAGCTCGCCAAGTACGGCTTCGTCACCGAGGCCGGCGGCGGCACCGGCCGGCAGCGGCCCTGGCGGCTGGTCACCGGCGGGCACCGGTGGAGCGAGGGCGAGGAAAGCCCGGAGCTGGCGCAGGCTGGCGACGCGGCCGCCCGGGTCCTGCTCGACCTTGAGTACCGCAAGCTCTGGGACTGGATGGCGGCCCGCCGCCAGCAGCCCGCCGTCTGGCGGGACGCCAGCTACTTCAACCAGTTCATCGCGTGGTGCACCGCGGATGAGCTCAGTGGACTGCAGGCAGAGATCCAGGAACTGTTCGGGCGCTACCTGGACCGGCTCGACGACCCGGCAGCCCGCCCAGCCGGTTCGCGGCCGGTGCGGCTGATGGCCTGGGGCGTGCCCGAGGTCGACGGAACGGTCGTGGGCGACGCCGACACGGAAGAAAGCAGGGAACGATGAAACAGCTGCTGCGCCGGTCGGACTTCCGGCGGTTCTTCCTCGCGCTGACCGTGAGCATGGTCGCCGAGTCGGTCCTGCTGCTCGCGCTAGCCGTGTGGGTCAAGGAGCTGACCGGCTCCGACGGGCTGGCCGGCGCCACCTTCGTCGCACTGACCGCGCCGATGGTGCTCGCGCCGCTGGTCGGCTGGGTGGTCGACCGGGCACCCCGCCGGACCCTCTTCGTGGCGCTCAACGCGATCACCGCCGCGCTGCTGCTGCCGCTGCTGACCGTGCGCGACGCCAGCCAGCTCTGGATCGTCTACGCGGTCGCCGCCGGCTACGGGCTCTCCTACATAGCGCTCGGCGCGACGGTCACCGCGCTCGTGCAGGAGCTGGTCCCCGCCGACCTGCTGCCCGACGCCAACGGCGCGTCCCAGACCGTCAAGCAGGGGCTGCGGCTCGCCGGCCCGCTGCTCGGCGCCGGCCTCTACGTTCTCCTCGGCGGCCCGGCCCTGGCCGCCGCCTGCGCGCTCGGCTTCCTCGTCGCAGCCGCGATCGGCCTGGCCCTGCGCCCGGCTACGGCCACGGCTGACAGGTTCGGGTCGGTGGCCGACCCAAACCCGGTCGCCGCGCCGACCGGGGCGACGACCCCGAGCGGGACCGATGGCACAGCCGCCACCGGCGGGCGCGGGGCGCTGGTCGCCGGGCTCCGGCACCTGGTGGCCGAGCCCGCGCTGCGCCGGGCGCTGGTGGCGGTTGTCGTCGCCACCGTCGGGCTGGGGTTCGGCGAGACGCTCTGGTTCGCGTACGTGGACCAGGGGCTCGGGCGGCCGCCCGCATTCCTGGGGGTACTGGTCTCCGTACAGGGGATCGGCGGCCTGGTCGGCGGGATCGGCTCGGCGGCGCTGGTACGCCGGCTCGGGGAGCTCAGCACCCTGGCGCTCGGCGTGGCCGCCCTCGCCGTCGGCACCCTGGCCATGGTCCGCCCGAACCTGATGCTCGCCTTCGTCGGCATCGTGCTGATCGGGCTCGGGCTGCCGATGTCGATGGTGGGCGTCATGACGCTGATCCAGCGGCGTACCCCGGCGAACCTGGTCGGCCGGGTCTCGGCCGCGCTGGACGCCCTCGCGAGCGGGCCTCAGTCGGTGGCGATCGGGGCGGGCGCGTTGCTGGTCGGTCTGGTCGACTACCGCCTCCTGTACGCGGCGATCGGGGTGGTGCTGCTGGTCGCGGCCGGCTACCTGCTCACCGGCCGCCGCCTCACCACCCCGATCGAGCCCGCACCGGCCGTCGAGCCGGTCGAGCCGGCACCGGCCGCCGCCGGGTAGCGACCGGTCAGGCGGCCAGGGACCGGTCAGGCGAAGCCGACGCGGTGGCCGGTGGTGGCGTCGAGGCCGCGGATGGTCAGGGCGGCGTCGAGGGCCGCGACGGTGGCCGACCAGCCCTTGTCCTCCGCCGAGCCGGGCAGGCCGGCCCGGTCCCGGGCCTGCTCGATGGTGTCCACGGTGAGCACCCCGTGCGCCACCGGCGTGTCCTCGTCCAGCGCGACCCGGGTCAGCCCCTCGGTCACCGACTTGCAGACGTAGTCGAAATGGGCCGTCGCGCCCCGCACCACCACACCAAGGGCGACCACCACGTCGTACCGGCGGGCCATCGCCTGGGCCACCACGGGCAGCTCCACCGAGCCGGCCACCCGGGCCACCACGGCGCGCGCGCCGCAGGCCTCGGCGGCGGCCACCGCCCGGTCGACCATGTGGTCGGTGAGGTCGCCGTGCCAGCGCGCGGCAACGATGCCCACGGTCAGCCCGGCGGCGTCCACCGAGGTGACGCCTGGTTCCCCGAAACCCGCCATGCCTACGCTCCGATCTCGTCGCCGGCGACCGGGCGCCCCATCGGCGCTTCGGTCAGCTCGTCCAGCCCCTCCAGGAGGTGGCCCATCCGATCCCGCTTGGTCCGCAGGTAGCGCACGTTCTCCGGGTTCGACCGGACGGGCAGCCCCTCGCGGCCGCTCACCGTGAGGCCGTACCCCTCCAGACCGGCCCGCTTGGCCGGGTTGTTGGTCAGCAGCCGCATCGAACGCACGCCCAGGTCGTAGAGGATCTGCGCGCCGGTGCCGTAGTCCCGCGCGTCGGCGGGCAACCCCAGGTCGAGGTTCGCGTCGACGGTGTCCCGGCCCTGGTCCTGAAGCTGGTACGCCTGAAGCTTGTGCAGCAGCCCGATGCCGCGCCCCTCGTGCCCGCGCACGTAGAGCACCACGCCGCGCCCCTCCTCGGCCACCCGCGCCAGGGCGGCCTGCAGCTGTGGGCCGCAGTCGCAGCGCAGCGAGCCGAAGACGTCGCCGGTGAGACACTCGGAGTGCACCCGGACCAGCACGTCCTCCCCGTCACCGAGGTCGCCCATGACCAGCGCGACGTGCTCGGCGGTGTCGTGCTCGCTGCGGTAGCCGAGCGCCCGGAACAGCCCGTACGGGGTGGGCATCCGCGCCTCGGCGACCTGCTTCACCTGCTTCTCGGTACGCCGCCGGTAGGCGATCAGGTCGGCAATGGTGATCAGGGTCAGCCCGTGCTCGGCGCAGAACTTCTCCAGGTCCGGCAGGCGCATCATGGTGCCGTCGTCGTTGACCAGCTCGCAGAGCACCCCGGCCGGGCGCAGCCCGGCCAGCCGGGTCAGGTCGACGGCCGCCTCGGTGTGCCCGGGACGGCGCAGCACGCCGCCCGCGCGGGCGCGCAGCGGCACCACGTGCCCGGGGCGGGCCAGGTCGGTCGGGTCGGTGGCCGCATCGGCGAGCAGCCGGATGGTGTGCGAGCGGTCGGCGGCCGAGATGCCGGTGCTGACCCCCTCCCGGGCGTCCACGGTCACCGTGTACGCGGTGCCCCGCCGGTCCTGGTTGGTGTGGTGCATCGGCGGCAGGTCCAGCCGGTCGCACTCGCTCTCGGTGAGCGGCACGCAGATGTAGCCCGAGGTGTAGCGGACCATGAAGGCGAGCAGCTCCGGGGTGGCCAGCTCGGCCGCGAAGATCAGATCGCCCTCGTTCTCCCGGCCCTCGTCGTCGACCACGACGACGGGCCGGCCGGCGGCGATGTCCGCCACCGCCTGCTCGATGGATCCAAAGCTGGTCATGCGACGGCCTCCGAGTAGATCGGGGTACGGGCGGGCGGGGTGGCCCGCGAGGTGCGCCACCACGTGGCCAGGCCGGCGGCGCAGAACCCGCCGTAGACCAGGTACATGACGGCCGACGGGTAGAAGCCGCCGCGCAGCAGCAGCGGCACGCCGACCGCGTCGACGGCGATCCAGACCAGCCAGAACTCCACCCAGCCGCGGGCCATGCCGTACGTGGCGAGCAGGCTGCCGACCAGGATCCAGGCGTCCGGCAGCGGCCCCCACGAGCCGAGCGCGGCCAGCACCGGGTACGCGACGGCGGTGCCGACCAGCGCGGCGGCGAGCAGGCCGAGCCGTTCCCGCCCGGTGGCCCAGCGCGGAGTGACCGCCGGTTCCTTCCCGCCGCCGGCACGCCGGTTGCGCGACCAGCGCCACCAGCCGTAGAGGCTGACCGCGAAGAAGAAGACCTGGCGGCCGGCCTGGCCGTAGAGGTCGTGCGCCTGCGGGGTGGCGAAGGCGCCGCCGAGGAACACGGTGAACAGCAGCGCGTTGCCGATCATGCCGATCGGCCAGGCCCAGACCAGGCGGCGCAGCCCGAACAGCGCGGAGCCGAGGCCGAAGACGTTGCCGACGATCTCCCGGACCAGCACCGGCGAGCCGGCGATCTGGAGCTGGGCGTCGAGCAGCCAACCGAGCGGGCCCATCAGAGGTCACCGCCGGGGACGACCGCGCCGCCGGGCCCGCCGGAACCGCCGAGCAGTCGCTCGACGTACTTGGCCAGCACGTCCACCTCGAGGTTGACCGGGTCGCCGACGCCCTTGGCGCCGAGGGTGGTGAGCTTGAGGGTGGTGGGGATCAGCCCGACGGCGAACCAGTCGTCGCCGACCTCGGCGACGGTCAGCGAAACACCGTCGACGGTGATCGAGCCCTTCTCCACCACGTACCGGGACAGCGCGGCAGGCAGCCGGAAGCGGACCGTCTCCCACTGCGCGGCCGGTTCCCGGGAGATGATCTCGCCGACCCCGTCGACGTGGCCCTGGACCAGGTGCCCGCCGAGGCGGCTGCCCAGCGTGGCGGCCCGCTCCAGGTTGACCGGGGCGCCCGGACGCAGCGCGCCGAGCGCGGATCGGCGCAGGGTCTCCCCCATCACGTCCGCGGTGAACACGTCGCCGTCCACGTCGACCACGGTCAGGCAGACGCCGTTGACGGCGATGGAGTCGCCGTGCCGGGCGTCGGTCGTGACCAGCGGGCCGCGGATGGCGACCAGCGCCGAGTCACCCCCGGTCTGGGTGGTTCGGACGACCTCGCCCAGTTCCTCGACGATGCCGGTGAACATCTCAGGCCTCCCTCTTTCGGGGCAGCGCGGTGATCCGCAGGTCGGGGCCGATCTGCGTGACGTCGGTGAGTTCCAGGTCGATGACGTCGGCGATGGTGGTCACGCCGGCGTCGAGCAGCGCGGTCGGGCCGGCGCCGAGCAGCTTCGGCGCGACGTACCCGACGATCTTGTCGACCAGGCCGGCGGCGAGGAACGCGCCGGCCAGCCGGGGGCCGCCCTCCAGCAGGGCGGCCCGGACGCCGCGGTGGTGCAGCTCCGCGAGCAGCGCCGGCAGGTCGACCCGGCCGTCCGGGCCGGCGCCGACCTCGGCGGCGGTCGCGATCCAGGTCCGGGCGGCGCCGTCGCGGACCCGGGCGTCGGCCGGGGTACGCCCCGAGCTGTCCACCACCACCCGCAGCGGCTGCCGGATGGCCAGGGTGCCGTCGCGCAGGTTGCGGGCGGTGAGTCGGGGATCGTCGGCGAGCACGGTGCCCACCCCGGCGATCACCGCGTCGACCGTGCCGCGCAGGGCGTGCACGTCGATCCGGGCCGCCTCGGAGGTGATCCACATGCTGGTGCCGTCGGCCGCGGCGGAACGCCCGTCGAGGGTGGCGGCGTACTTCCAGATCACGTACGGCCAGCCGCGACGCACCGAGGTGAGCCAGGCGATGTTGCCCGCCGCGGCCTCCTCGGCGCGTACCCCGACCTCGACCTCGATCCCGGCGGCGCGCAGGGTGGCCGCGCCGCCGGTGGCGACCGGGTTGGGGTCGGCGACGGCGATCACCACCCGGGCGAGCCCGGCGGTGATCAACGCGTGGCTGCAGGGGCCGGTGCGGCCGGTGTGGTCGCAGGGTTCCAGGGTGACCACGGCCGTGCCGCCGCGGGCCCGCTCACCCGCCTGGGCGAGGGCGACGATCTCGGCGTGCGGCCCGCCCGCGTACGCGTGGAACCCCTCGCCGACCACCTGGCCGTCCGGGTCGAGCAGGACGCAGCCGACCACCGGATTGGGGCTGGTGGTGCCGAGGCCGCGGGCCGCCAGGGAGATCGCGCGACGCATCGCCTCGTCGACGGAGCCGCTCGCCATCGCCTGCCCTGCCCTTTCGCTCGCCGGTACGCGCGGGCGAGGCTGGGAGGTGGCGACACAGGTGCCGCAGACGAGCGGCGGCGGAGACCGGGGACGGCGTCGCCGACCCCGGAGAGCCCACGCGGCGGCTGACGGTGCCAGCGGCCGGCAGGGCCTCCCCGTCCCGCGCGCTGTCTCCCATCCGGACTTTCTGGGGACGGACGAGCCGCACCCCAACCGTCGGCCCCGGATTCTCACCAGGTCCACCGTCCGGCCGAAGCCGTCCGGGTCGCGGGCTTACCACGGTCGGGCCGTGGATCACCGCCGGTTCGGAATTTCACCGAGCCCCGCCAGCGCGTGGTGGGTATACCGAGAGTCTTACACGCCGGGCGGGGGGCCGCGCCAGAGAGGCGAGCTACCTCACAGCGAAGAGAGCACGATCACGTAACTCCGCGCCGGCGGTCGACCGCGACGTACGACCCGGGCTGGCTCTTGGCGACCGTCTTCATCTCGGACGCGACGGCGATCGCCTCGAGAGGGTCGGTGAAGCGCTTGCCGGCGTCGGACAGGGAGACGCCGATGGAGAGGGTGACCAGGGCGGCCCGCCTGATGTTGCCCCGCCGGTCCTTCAGCTCGACGAAGCCGCGCTCCCGGTCGACCGGGTCGTAGAGGGCGTCGGCTGCCTTCTCGAAGTCCTCCACCGCCCGGAAGGTCAGCGGGCGGACCTGCTCCGGGGTGCAGACGATGACGAAGTCGTCGCCGCCGACGTGACCGAGGAACGCCGGCGGCAGGCCGATCGACACCACCGCCCGGTGCAGGCTGCGGGCCAGCGCGGAGATGAACTCGTCGCCCCGGACGAAGCCGTACCGGTCGTTGACGCTCTTGAACCGGTCGATGTCGATGTACCCGACCGCGTAGTCGGTTCCGGCGCGTACCCGGTCGTTGATCTCGCGTCGGATCCGGCTGTTGCCGGGCAACCCGGTCAGCGGGGAGACCTCGCGGAACTCCTTGTTGCGCCGCAGCGTGGAGCTGACCCGGGCGATCAACTCGGCGGTGTCGAAGGGTTTCACCAGGTAGTCGTCGGCGCCGGCGCTGAGTCCGTTGACCTTGTCCACGGTCATGCCCTTGGCGGTCAGCATGATCACCGGCAGCGCCGAGGTCAGCGGGTTGGCGCGCAGCCGGCGGGTCAGCTCCAGGCCGTCGATGCGCGGCATCATCAGGTCGACCACGGCCAGGTCGGGCCGCTGCCGCTCGATCACCTCGAGCGCCTCCTGGCCGTCGCCGGCGTGCAGCACCTCGAAACCGTGCAGGCGCAGGTTGAACTCGACGAACCGCGCGATGTCCTCGTCGTCGTCGACGACCAGGACGATGTCGGGTCGCTCGCCGGCCGGGTCCACCTCAGGCCCCGGGGGTCGCGCGTTCCGCCAGGGACCGCAGGCGACGTACCGCCTCGGCGGGATCGTCGGCGCCGTAGACCGCGGTGCCGGCGACGAAGGCGTCGGCACCCGCCGCGGCGGCCTGCTCGATGGTGTCGGCGGCGATCCCGCCGTCGACCTCGATCCGCAGCTCCAGGTGGCCGCTGTCGACGTGCCGCCGGGCGGTGCGCACCTTGTCCAACAGCTGCGGAATGAACCGCTGCCCGCCGAAGCCGGCCTTGATCGTCATGATCAGCAGCGTGTCGAAGCTGGGCAGCAGCTCCAGGTACGGCTCGATCGGGGTGTCCCGGTCGATCGCCAGCCCCGCCTTCGCCCCGGCCGAGCGGAGGTCCTTCGCGAGGGCCGCCGGGTCGTCACACGCCTCGGCGTGGAACGTGACGTTGTACGCCCCGGCGTCGGCGTACCCGGGGGCCCAGCGGCGCGGATCCTCGATCATGAGGTGCACGTCGAACGGCAACTCGGTCGCCGCCCGCAGGCTCTGCACCACCGGCAGCCCGATGGTCAGGTTCGGCACGAAATGGTTGTCCATGACGTCGACGTGCAACCAGTCGGCGGCGTGCTCGACGGCGCGGACCTCGTCGGCGAGGTGGGCGAAATCGGCGGCCAGGATGCTGGGCGCGACGATCGGCGGCGGTACGGTCACCGGGCCAGTGTACGAATGCGTCCCATGGTCGCCCGCAGCGCGGCACCGCCCCGGTGCCGTATGCTGCACCGCCATAGCGTGAGGTGCACGGAAACGCGACCACGACGACGGGGAGGTCGGTGGGCGATGCGGCGTTGGTGGACGGCGGTCGCGGTGGGCGCGGCTCTGACCCTCTCCGGGTGTGGCGTGCTGCCGGCCGGGGTGGACCGGCACCTGACCGACGACTGGCCTGCCTTCCCGGCCGCCGAGGCTTTCGTGCCGGCGGCGGACGTCTGTCATGCCACGATCCAGGACGTCGGCTATCTCAGCGGCTACGCCCCGATCGACTGCGCCACCTCGCACCGCGCCGAGACGCTGCACGTGGGCACGCTGACCGGCGCCGACGCCGGCGGGGACGCTCCGCCGAACGCCGGCTCGACCGGGATGCGGGCCGCACGCGCCGAGTGCGACCGGGAGGTCGGCAAGGCAGTCGGCGCCGACTGGCGCTCGGGACGGCTCGGGCTCGCCGTCGTCTTCCCGTCGGAGCCGGCCTGGAGCGGCGGGGCCCGCTGGTTCCGTTGTGACCTGTTCGAGGTGGACGGCCTGGACGAGGTCAACGTCACACCGCGCACCGCCAGCCTGCGCGACGCCCTCGCGCCGGGGTCCCCGCTGGCCCTCGGCTGCTTCAACCCGAAGGTCAGCAAGGACGACGTGGAGCAGATGCGGCCGGTGCCCTGCACCGCCAAGCACCACGCCGAGTTCGTCGGGATCCAGCGGTTCCCCGAACTCACGTACGCGCAGTTCCAGCGCGACTCGGCGCGGACGCACAAGGCGTGCCGGTCGTTGATCGCGACGTACGTCAAGGTGCCGAACAACAGCGACATGCAGTACCGGGCCGGCACGATCATCTATCACCCTGGCAAGGAGCAGTGGGACGACGGTGACCGCGGGGTGCAGTGCTTTCTCTGGGTGGACCGGACGCTGACCCGCTCGTTGAAGGGTGCCGGCAGCAAGGGCCTGCCGGTCCGCTGAGCCGGGCGGGGCGGGTCGCCGTTTCCGGCCGGCCCGCCCCGCCCGTGCTCGGTCAGGCGACCTGGAGCGTCACGTCGTCGATGACGAAGCTGGTCTGCAGCGCCGTGTCCTCCACGCCGGTCCACTTCAGGGTCACCGTCTGCCCGGCGTACGAGGCCAGGTTGAAAGTGCGCTGCGTGTAGCCGGTGGCCTTGTTCAGGTTCGAGTACGTCGCCAACGTGGTGCTGCCCACCTGGACGGTCAGCTTGTCGTACGCCGTCGTGGTGGTGGTCTCGGCCGTGTCGATGTGCAGCCAGAACGACAGGGTGTAGCTGGCGCACCCGGCCGGCAGGGTCACCGACTGGGACAGCGTGTCGGTGTGCGAGGTGCCGTACCCGTCCAGCCACGCCTTGTACGAGCCGGTCCGGGCCGCCTGACCCGTGGAGTTGGTGATCACGCCCGACGTCGCCGTCCACGGCGTGGTGCCCGACTCGAAGCTGCTGTTGCCGATGAGCTGTTCGGCGGTGCAGCCGCCGGTGCCACCGCCGACCGCGAGCTGCCAGATCGTGTACGCGACCCCGTCCGCGGCGCGGTTGAGGATGGTCGCGTTGATGTTGGCGGTGGTGTCGCAGGACTTGTGGTAGCACGAGTCGTACGCCGCCCCGGCGGTGCCACCCCACTTGCTGGCCTGGGCGGACGTCTTGGTGTAGCTGGCGCCCGCCGCGTAGCCGGAGGTGGGGATGCCGGCGTTGGCGAAGGAGTAGTCGTCGGAGCGGCCCGCCCCCTCGGTGTTCTCCTCCGGCTGGAGGCCGAACGAGTCCCAGTACGCCTTCAGCGGCGCTGCCGTGGCCGAGGTGACCTTGTTGATGAAGTAGCCGCCGTTGGGCGAGGCGACCATGTCGAAGTTGTAGTACGCCTTGATGTAGCCCTTCTGGGTGGCGCTGAGCGAGTTGACATAGAACTTCGAGCCCTGCAGGCCCTGCTCCTCGCCGTTCCACCAGGCGAACCGGACCCGCTTGGTCATGGTCGGGTTCTGACTCGCCAGCACCAGGGCGTTCTCCAGCAGCGTGGCCGAGCCGGAGCCGTTGTCGTTGATGCCCGGGCCGGCGGCGACGCTGTCCAGATGCGCGCCGAACATGATGACCTGGTCGGCGGGTCCCTGCGGCCACTCGGCGATCAGGTTGCTCGCCGGGTAGGTGCAGTTGGTGCAGGTCTGCTCGGTGACCGTGTAGCCGGCGGCCTGCAGCTTGGACTTCACGTAGCTCACCGAGGCGGTGTAGCCGGCCGAGCCGGCTCGCCGGGTGCCGCCGTTGCTGGTGGCGATGCTGCTGAGCTGGGTCAGGTGGGCCTGGACGTTGGTCACCGAGATGTCCGGTGCGGCAGCGGCCAACGCGGGGGCGGCGGCCACCGGCGCGGCGGTGGCGGGGGCGCCGGCCAGGGTCGCCGTCACTGCGGCGAACAGGGCGAGCGCGAGGCCTGCACTCGGCGGGCGGTGTCTCATGTGGACTCCTCGTGGGGGTCGGCGGGGTGCGGCGGGGTGGGGGGATGGCGCGGCGGCGCGCTCCGGTGGGAGCGTCCACGCGACGAACCGCGATCGGAACAGTGACATATGTCGATCAGACAGTCAACGGGGTGTTACATCCCGCGTGCCCGCGCCCCGATGCCGCGAACAGCTGAGTCGTTGACGCCATCAGCTCCAGAGCGCCACAAGGATCTCGCGCCACGGGCGCGCACCTGCCTCCACAGCGCCTACGAACTTGATGACGCAGACGACTCACGCCAGCCATCGGCGCACCGCCCACCGGCCCGCCCCGGCACCCCCGGCACCCGCCCGGGCTGGCCCGGCCCGGGCCAGCCCTGAATCATCCACGTCATCAAGTTCGTAGCCTGCGGAAGAGACCCGCCTCCCCGGGCCGCGGAGGCCCGGGGAGGCGGGTAGGCAGGGATCAGGGCAGCGCGGCGCCGGTGGGCCTGATCGAGGCGGTGCCAGGCGTGGCTGCTCAGCCCCGACGCAGCAGCGCCAGGAACATCGCGTCGGTGCCATGCCGCTGCGGCCACAACTGCACCGTCGGCCCGTCCTCGAGGCCGGGCATCCCGGCGGGCAGCACCGGCCGGGCGTCGACGAAGTCGACCGGGAAGCCGCAGCGGCGGGACGCCTCGGTCACCGTCACGTGCGTCTCCACGATGTGCGGCGAGCAGGTGACGTAGGCGACCAGCCCGCCCGGTCGGACCGCGCGCAGCGCCGCGGTGAGCAGTTCCCGCTGCAGCCGGGTCAGCGGCGGCAGGTCGGACGGCTGGCGGCGCCAGCGGGACTCCGGCCGGCGGCGCAGCGAGCCGAGCCCGGTGCACGGGGCGTCGACCAGCACCCGGTCGAAGTGCTCCTCCGGCAGCTTCGGGTCGGCGCCGACGGTGCGCCCGTCGGTGTTCAGCACGGCCACCGGCAGGCCCCGGGTGGCGTTGGCGACCAGCCGGGCCCGATGCTCGGCGACCTCGACCGCGGTGAGCCGGGCACCGCGCTGCGCGGCGAGCGCACCCAGCAGGCCCGCCTTGCCGCCCGGACCGGCGCACAGGTCCAGCCAGCGGCCGTCCGGGCCGTCCAGCGGCGCGGTCGCGAGCGCGTGCGCCACCAGCTGGGAACCCTCGTCCTGGACGTGGGCGCGTCCCTGCGCCACCGCTGACAGCTCCCCCGGCGCGCCGCCGGACAGATAAACCGCGTACGGCGAGAAGGCGCCGGGTGCGCCGCCGACCTCGTCGGCCAGCTCCGCCGGATCGGCCAGGCCCGGGCGGGCGCACAGGTGCACCGGCGGGCGCTCATTGTTTTCGATCAGCAGCCGCGCCGTCTCGCCCAGATCGCCGCCGAGCGCCTCGGCGAACGCCCGGACGATCCACTGCGGATGGCTGTACGCCAGGGCCAGGTGGCCGATCGGGTCGGTCTCGGCCGACGGGGCGAGCTTCGCCACCCAGCCGTCGACGTCGCGGCCGGCCACCTCACGCAGCACCGCGTTGGCGAAGCCGGTGGCCCCGGGGGCGACGGTCCGGACCAGGTCCACGGTGGAGGAAACCGCCGCGTGTGCCGGCACCCGGGTGTGCAGCAGCTGGTACGCCCCGAGCCGCAGCGCGTCCCGCACCGGCGGGTCGATCCGCTGCACGTCCCGGCCGGCGGCGTCGGTGATGATCGCGTCGAGGGTGCCGGTGTGGCGCAGCGCGCCGTAGGTCAGTTCGGTGGCGAACGCGGCGTCCCGCCCGGTCAGCCCCTCGTCGCGCAGCATCGCCGGCAGCACCAGGTTGGCGTACGCGTCGTCCCGGTGCACCGCTGCGATCGCCTGGTACGCGACGTGCCGGGGCAGGTCGAGGGCGGGCCGGCCGGGGCCACGGCCGCGCCGGTCTGCGTCGGGGCGAGGGCCGCGCCCCCGGTCGAAGTCGCGGCGAGGGCCACGCCGGTCGAAGCCGGACCGGTCGGCGGTCACGCGAGCACCTCGCCGGCCACGACCCGGGCGCCACGCGCCCAGTCACTCGCCGACATGGCCTTCTTGCCGGCCGCCCGCACCTCGCCGAGGCGCACCGGGACCGTGGCGGTGCCCGCGAGCACCCGGGACTTCTCGACCAGCAGCTCGCCGGGCTTCAGCTCGGGGCCGTCCGCCACCGGGGTGACCGGTCCGAGCTTCACCCGGTCGCCGCGGAACGTGGTCCACGGGCCGGGGGCCGGGGTGCAGGCGCGGATCCGCCGGTCGACCGCGAACGCCGGTTCGCTCCAGCGCACCCGGGCGTCCTCGACGGTCAGCTTGGGTGCCAGGGACACCCCGTCGGCGGGTTGTGGCTCGGCCCGGGCGGTGCCGGCTTCCAGCGCGTCGAGGACGGCCACCAGCAGGCCCGCGCCCGACCGGGCGAGCCGCTCCAGCAGGTCGCCGGAGGTGTCGGTGGCGCGGATCTCGTCGGTGACCGTGCCGTACACCGGGCCGGTGTCCAGCCCCTCCTCCAGCTGGAAGACGCTCGCCCCGGTCAGCTCGTCGCCGTGCAGCACGGCCTGCTGCACGGGGGCGGCGCCGCGCCAGGCGGGCAGCAGCGAGAAGTGCAGGTTGATCCAGCCGTGCCGGGGGATCTCCAGTGCCACCGGCGGCACCAGCGCGCCGTACGCGACCACCGGCACGCAGTCCGGGGCCAACTCGCGGAGCCGGTCCAGGAACTCGGGCTCGCGGGGCCGCGCCGGGGTGAGCACCTCGACGCCGTTCGCGTCGGCCCACGCACCGACCGCCGAGCGGACCAGGCCCCGCCCCCGGCCGGCCGGGGCGTCGGGACGGGTGACCACGGCCAGCAACTCGTGACCGGACGCGGCGATGGCGTCCAGGGCGGGAACGGCGACGGCCGGCGTGCCGGCGAAGATCAGACGCACCCGGTCACCGTCCCAGGCCGAACGGGTTGCTCGCGGCGTGCGGGCTGAGCTTGACCGTCGGCGGGGTGGCCGGGTCGTACCACTCGGCCTGGCGGATCGCCTTCATGGCCGCCTTCCGGCCGGCCGAATCCAGCCGATCGACGAAGAGCACCCCGTCGAGGTGATCGGTCTCGTGCTGCACGCACCGGGCCATCAGCCCGGTGCCGACGATCTGCATCGGGTCGCCGTAGCCGTTGAACCCCTTGGCGATGACGTTCTGCCGGCGCTTGGTGTCGAAGTAGAGCCCGGGGATGGACAGGCACCCCTCGGGGCCGTCCTGCTCCTCCTCGTCGGGGAACTCCAGCACCGGGTTGACCAGGTGCCCGACGACGTCGTCCACATCGAAGGTGAACACCCGCAGGCCCACCCCGAGCTGCGGCGCGGCCAGGCCGGCGCCGCCCTGCTCACGCATGGTGTCGGTCAGGTCGGTGATCAGCCTGCGCAGCTCGGCGTCGAAGTCGACCACCGGGTCGGCCGGCGTACGCAGCACCGGGTCCCCGAACAGACGGATGGGCTGGACGGTCACGCGGGGCGGCTCCTTGTCTGGAACGGGCGGTGTCGTACCAGTCTACGGAGTCGCCCCGGACGCCCCGGCCGGCGTACCACGATCCGTGCCCGACGACACGTCGCCCGGCCGAAGCGCCTGGCTCAGGCGCTGGCGCCCGGCTCCCCGGCGAGCACCGCGTCGCCGCCGAGCAGGGCGTGCTCGGGCAGCGGGAGCTGGATGCCGTGCGCGGCCTCCCAGTCGTGGATCAGGCTGGGGCGGGCCTGGGCGGCGAAGTAGTCGACAGCGCTCATCCCGCCGACCACCGGCTCGTCCACCTCGCCGACGAGCCGGGCGGGAACCAGCGGCAAGCCGCTCTGCAGGGCGGCGCTGAGCCGCCGGTGCCCGTCGACCGCGAAGAAGTACTCGCCGGTGTAGCCGATGGTCAGTGGGGCCAGGGCCGCGTCGCCGGCCTCGGTCACGGCGCCCACGAGCTCGGAGTCCCAGAGGCCACGGAGGGCGGCGATCTCCTCGGTCGGGTAGACCCGGGCCGGGTCGAGCAGCAGCAGCGGCGAGCCCTCGCCCAGCACGTCCGCGCCGAGGCGCCCCTCGTAGACGTCGATGACGTGCTGGATCACCTGCTCCGGCGTGGCCCGGGTGGTGTCGCAGATCAGGTCGTAGTTGCGCAGCCGGGCCTTGTCCACGCCGTACCGGACGATGAACCGGCCGCGTTCACTCTCGCTGCGCTCCTTGAGCTTGGCCTTCGCCTCCTCGAGAGAGGCGTAGCTCTCGGCCGGGCCGGACGGGCGGGCCAGCACCCGCCGGGCCGCCTCGGCCGGCTCGGTGATCATGTGCACCTTGAGCGCGTCGGTGAAGAAGTGCCAGGCCAGCCGGGAGTCCATGACCAGCCGCTCGCCGGAGGCCGCGATGTCCCGCTGGAGCTGGTCGACGTATCCGTCGACGGCCTGGTCCAATTCGGCGTGCAGGTTGAGCTGCAGAGCGGTCATCTGCCGCTCCTGGGCCATCTGCCGATAGAGGTCGCCGACGCTGACCCGGCGCAGGCCCAGCCGCTTGGCGATCTCCACGGAGACGGTGCTCTTGCCGCTGCCGAGGTCACCGTTGAAGACGATCGATTGACGAACGGTCACGACACTGGTCCATCCCTGATACCGACTGTTATGACATCGCGATGTGGCGTCGACTCAGACGTGCGCCCACCTGCGTCGCATCGTCCGTGAGCCCTCGGGCATGACGGGCGATGCTATCACGCAGTCTCTACCCATTTGCCGGACGAGGTGTGCGGCATGGCCCTCCCGGAGCGGGCCCGAAGGGCCCGCGGTGGCGTACGCCACCCGCGGGCGGGGCGGTCAGAAGAGGCTGAGCGGGTCGACCTGGAGCCGGACCGGGTCGGCGGCCTTGCGGGCGCTACGCAGCCCGGCGGCGGTGTGCAGCGCCTCGGCAAGAGCGGCGGCCCGGGCCCGGGGGACCCGGACCAACATCCGCTCCCGCCCCTCGTCGGCGGGGACCGGACCGAGCACCTCGGCGCCCTCGGGCAGCCGGGCCCCGGTGAGCAGCTCGGCCACCGCGTCCGGCAGGCCGCTCACGCTGGCCATCCGGACCGCCGGCGGGAAACCCAGCTCGCGCCGTTCGGCCAGTTCCCTGGCGGCGAACCAGGCGGCGTCCCAGCGCAGCAACGCCTGCACCGGCGCGAGGCTGCCGTCGGCGACCACCACCACCCGGCCGCCCGCCGCGCCGGGCCGGGCCAGCGCGGCGGCGGCCAGCCAGCGACGCAGCGCCTCCTCCCCGGCCCGCAGGTCGGCCCGGGTGAGCAGGGCCCACGAGTCGAGCAGCAGCACCGCCCCGTAGCCGCCGTCGGCGGCCGGCTCGGCACCCGGGGTGGCGACCACCAGGCCGGCGCCGCCCGGGACCGCGGTCAGCATCTCCTCGCGGCCGGAGGTACGGACCGGCACACCGGGAAAGGCCCGGCCCAGCTCCTCGGCGGTCCGTCGGGCGCCGGTGACCGCGGCGCGCAGCCGCCGCCCGCCGCAATCCGGACAGGCGTACGCGGCGGCGACCCGGCCGCACCAGCGGCAGGTCGGCATCCCGTCGCCGGCAGGCAGGGCGAGGGGCCCGGCGCAGTGCGGACAGCGGGCCGGTGCCCGGCAGTCAGCGCAGGCGGTCGAGGGCAGGTAACCACGCCGGGGCACCTGCACCAGCACCGGCAGATCGGCGCGAAGCGCGTCCCGGGCCGTGGTCCAGGCCAGGCTGGGCAGCCGGGCGGAGGCGGCGCCGGGGTCGCGGGCCAACTGCGGGTCGTCCCCGGTCGGCGCGATCGCCGGCACCCGGGCCCGTACGGTCGCCCGGTCGGCGACCACCTCCTGGGCCCAGCGGGTCTCCACCAGCAATTGCGCCTCGGCGGTGCGGGCGTACCCGCCGACCAGGGCCGCCGTCTCGCCGAGCCGGGCCCGGGTGAGCAGCACCTCCCGGGCGTGCGGATAGGGCGCCCGAGGTTCGGCGTGCAGGTCGTCGCCGTCGTCCCAGATCGCCACGAGGCCGAGCCGGTCGACCGGCGCGAACATCGCGGCCCGGGTGCCGATCACCACGGGCACCTCCCCGCGCCGGGCGGCGAGGAAGGCCCGGTAGCGCCGGGCGGGGCCGAGCGCGGCAGAGAGGCAGACGTGCCGGCCCGGCCCGAGGACGTCGGTCAGGGCGGCGTCGAGGCGGTCCAGGTCGCGAGCGTCGGCCACCACGACAAGCGCGCCTCGGCCGCCGGCCACCGTGGCGGCCACCGCGTCGGCGTACCGGGCGGCCCAGTCCTCACCGGGTAGGGCCGACCAGACCGCGCGGGGCGCCCGCCCGTCGGTGAGCGCGCGCAGCAGGGCCGGCCCGAACGGGTAGTCCCGCCACCCGCGCGGGTCGACGGCGGCGGGCGGTGCGGCCGGGCTGGCGGTGGCCGGTTCGGCGGTGGCC
Source organism: Micromonospora sp. NPDC006766 (assembly GCF_040636055.1). Lineage (NCBI taxonomy): Bacteria > Bacillati > Actinomycetota > Actinomycetes > Micromonosporales > Micromonosporaceae > Micromonospora > Micromonospora sp. NPDC006766. Next base: position 107,984 of record NZ_JBEYIX010000009.1, read on the forward strand.
GTCGGCTCCTTCTCCACCCGGGCGTGCCGGGGCGGGACGGCCAGCCGGAGCACGTCGGCGAGGCTGCCGGCGTACCGGTCGGCGACCGCTCGGGCCAGCCGGGCCACCTCGGGCGCCAGCGCCGGCACCGACGAGACGACCTTCTCCAGGTACGCCAGCCGGGGGTGGCCAGACTCATCGACGCGCTCCAGCAGCCAGCCGTCGACGAGCTGGCCGGCGAAGCGGATCTTCACCCGCACCCCGGGCAACGCCTGGGCGTCCAACTCGGCGGGGACCAGGTAGTCGAACGGGCGGTCGAGGTGGGCCAGGGGCAGATCCACGCAGACGCGAGCGACCGGCGACCCGTCAGCGGGTCGCCGGTCGCCCCGCCTGGTGCCGGTCAGGCTCCCGCAGCCGACTTGAGGTCGGCGGCCCGGTCGGTGCTCTCCCAGGTCAGGTCCGGCAGATCGCGGCCGAAGTGGCCGTACGCGGCGGTCTGCTGATAGATCGGGCGGAGCAGGTTGAGGTCCCGGATGATCGCCGCCGGGCGCAGATCGAACACCTCGGCGACGGCCTTCTCGATCGAGGCGACCGGCACGGTCTCGGTGCCGAAGGTCTCGATGAAGAGGCTGACCGGGTGCGCCTTGCCGATCGCGTACGCGACCTGCGCCTCGCACCGCTCGGCCAGGCCGGCGGCGACCACGTTCTTGGCCACCCAGCGCATCGCGTACGCGGCGGAACGGTCCACCTTCGACGGGTCCTTGCCGGAGAACGCGCCGCCGCCGTGCCGGGCGTACCCGCCGTAGGTGTCGACAATGATCTTCCGCCCAGTGAGGCCGGCGTCGCCCATCGGCCCGCCGATCTCGAACCGTCCGGTCGGGTTGACCAGCAGCCGGTAGCCGTCGACGTCCAGGCCGAGGCTCTCCAGCTCGGGGGCGATCACGTGGTCGCGGATGTCCGGGGTGAGCAGCGATTCGAGCGAGATGTCCGCGGCGTGCTGGCTGGAGACCACGACGGTGTCGAGCCGGACCGGGCGCAGCCCGTCGTACTCGATGGTCACCTGGGTCTTGCCGTCCGGCCGCAGGTAGGGGACGGTGCCGTCCTTGCGCGCCGCGGCAAGGCGACGGGCCAGCCGGTGGGCGAGCGCGATCGGCAGCGGCATCAGCTCGGGCGTCTCGGAGCAGGCGAAGCCGAACATCATGCCCTGGTCGCCGGCGCCCTGGGCGTCCAGCGCGCTCTCCGACGAGCCGGTACGCAGCTCGAAGGCGTTGTCCACGCCCTGGGCGATGTCGGGCGACTGGGACCCGATGGAGACGCTGACGCCGCAGGACGCGCCGTCGAAGCCCTTCTTCGACGAGTCGTACCCGATGCCCAGGATGGTGTCCCGGACGATGGTCGGGATGTCGGCGTAAGCCTTGGTGGTGACCTCACCGGCGACGTGCACCTGGCCGGTGGTGATCAGGGTCTCGACCGCGACGCGGCTGTGCGGGTCCTGGGCGAGCAGCGCGTCGAGGATGCCGTCACTGATCTGGTCGGCGATCTTGTCCGGGTGGCCTTCCGTGACCGATTCGGACGTGAAAAGACGTGTCACGGCACTCCTAAGCGTGTGAAAACTGGGTGGAAAGGTCGCTCGGCGGCAGTTTAGTCACCGCGCTCCCAGCGTGACCCCGGGAACGGAAGGTGCCAACCATCAGGATTGCTCACTCAGTCGAGCGACCACGAGGTCCCAGACGGCGTCGGCCAGGTCCTCCTTGGGCTGCTCGGGCAGCCGGTGCACCGAACCGTCCGCCCCGATCACGGTGGCGGCGTTGGTCTCGGCTCCGAAGACCTTGTCCACGCCCACCTCGTTGATGACGACAAGGTCGGCCCGCTTGCGGGCGAGCTTGGCCCGGCCGTTGGCCTCGGCGTCTCCGGTCTCGGCGGCGAAGACCACCAGCACCTGCCCGGGCCGGCGACGCTGCCCCAACTCGGCGGCGATGTCCGGATTGGTGACCAGCTCGATGGTGGGCGCGCTGCCGTCCTCCGCCTTCTTGATCTTACCCGACGCGTACGTGGCCGGGCGGAAATCGGCGGGGGCGGCGGCCATCACCACGGCGTCCGCCGCCGCGGCCGCGTCCAGGGTCGCCTTGCGCAGTTCCTCGGTGGTGCCCACCCGCACCAGGTCGACGCCGGCCGGGTCGGCGAGCGCGACGTTGGCCGATACCAGGGTGACCCGGGCACCCCGGGCGACGGCCGCGCGGGCGAACGCGTACCCCTGCTTGCCGGACGAGCGGTTGCCCAGGAAGCGCACCGGGTCGAGCGGCTCACGAGTGCCGCCGGCGGTGATCACCAGGTGGCGCCCGGCCAGATCGGCCGGGGCGGCGACGCCCCGGGCCAGGGCCCGGCGGGCGACCGCGAAGATCTCCGCCGGGTCGGGCAGCCGCCCCTTGCCGGTGTCCTTGCCGGTGAGCCGCCCGACGGCCGGCTCGATCACCAGCGCGCCCCGGGACCGCAGGGTCGCCACGTTGGCGACGGTGGCCGGGTGCTCCCACATCTCGGTATGCATAGCCGGGGCGAGCACGACCGGACAGCGGGCGGTCAGCAGGGTGTTGGTGAGCAGGTCGTCGGCGAGGCCGTGGGCGGCCTTGGCGAGCAGGTCCGCGGTTGCGGGGGCCACGACGACCAGGTCGGCGTGCTGGCCGAGGCGGACGTGCGGCACCTCGTGCACGTCCGACCACACGTCGTCGGCGACCGGCTGCCCGGACAGCGCGGCCCAGGTCGGCGCTCCGACGAAGCGGAGCGCCGACGCGGTCGGCACGACCCGGACCCGGTGGCCCGACTCCGTGAAGAGTCGGAGCAGCTCACACGCCTTGTAGGCGGCGATGCCACCGCCGACCCCAAGGACGATCTCGGCGGACATCGACGCGGACGAGGCTACGGCTGGTCGGTCGGCTCGGCGGTGAGCAGACCCGCGTTGATCTCGCGCATGGCGATGGAGAGCGGCTTCTCCTGCGGAGTGGTCTCGACGAGCGGACCAACGTACTCCAGCAGACCCTCACCGAGCTGGCTGTAGTAGGCGTTGACCTGGCGCGCGCGCTTGGCGGCGAAGATCACCAGAGCGTACTTCGAGGTCGTCTTCTCGAGGAGCTCGTCGATCGGCGGATTGGTGATGCCCTCGGGGTTGGTGGCGATGGATCCCACGAAATAACCTCTGCGTCTCGTGCACCGCCGCGAAGCGGTGCTCTCTCAACCGTTGAAACGCGGTTGGGCCGGAGCCAGGAAGCAAGAACCGAGCAAGCCTACCAGTTGCTCCGCCGCGCGCTCGGTGCGGTCGTGCACCACGGCGTACGCGAAGACGGCCGCGACGGCCGGATCCGGCCGGTACGACGGCGGAGCGAGCAGGACCAGCTCCGCGTCCGGCACCGCGGACCGGACCGCGAGCGCGCCGGGCAGGTCCAGCGGGAGCAGCACCGGCCGGCCCTCGGCGAGCCGGGCCCGGACACCCGCCCGCGGCACACCACGCCGGTACGGCCCGATCCGGCACCACTCCAGCAGCTCGTCGGCGCCGATCATCCGATCGAACTCGGCGGGGTCGAGGAAGATCCGGTCGACGCCGTCGACCTCGCCGGCGCGGGGTGCTCGGGTGGTGGCGGCGACCGGCACCCACACCAACGGAAAACGCGCCCGGACCTGCTCGACGACACTGCGCCGGCCGGCACCCGAAGGTCCGGCCAGGACAGTGAGCCGAGCCGCCGGGCGCGCCTCGTCATCCGTGCTCACCGCTTGTTTCTACACGGTGCGGCGTTCAGTTGGCGGCGAACTCTCCAAGCAGAGCCTTGCGCTGCTGCTCGCCCAGGCCACGCAGGCGACGGCTGTCGGCGATCTTGAGCTTCTCCATGATCTGGGTGGCCCGGATCTTGCCGATGCCCGGCATCGCCTGCAGCACGGCCGACACCTTCAGCTTGCCGACGACATCGTCGGACTCGGCCCGCTCAAGGACGGTGGCGAGGCTGGTCTTGCCCTGCTTGAGGTCCTCCTTCAGCCTGGCACGGGCCTTGCGGATCTCCGCGGCCTTCTCCAGCGCGGCAGCGCGCTGCTCGGGGGTCAATGACGGGAGCGGCACCAGTTCTCCTCAGGTCCCTAAACGCGGCGGACGGTACGCACCGCCGCTTCTGTGAAACGTGGTGTCGCTGGCAACCAAAGGGGTCCGTGGTTCCCAGCGCGGGGAAAACTAGCGTTCAACGGAGTTTTCGGCAACGTGGGCGCGCGAAGATCATCGTAAAGTGACCGAGCCGTCAGTCAGTCGCCGCGGCCAGGACGGTCCGACAGTCGGCCAGTGCCCGCTCGGCGGCGGCCCGCAGAGCGGTCGGGTCGGGCCCGGCCAGCAGCACCTCCCGGGAGTACGACGGCAGCACCGCGGGCAGGCTGGAGCCGAACACGGTGCGCAGGTCCGCGGCCGTGGCGCCCTGCGCGCCCAGCCCCGGCGCGAGGAGCGGACCGTTCACCGCGGAGAGGTCGTGGCCGGTGCCGCCGACCGTCGCGCCGACCACCAGACCGAAACTGCCGAGCGGATCGGCACCCTGGTTGAGCTGGGAAATCTCGTCGATGACGGTCTGCGCGACGGTTCGCCCGTCGGCCCCTGCGGCGCGCTGCACGGCGGCCCCCTCCGGATTGGAGGTGAGCGCCAGGACGAAGACCCCGCCACCGTGCGCGGCGGCCAGATCGAACATCGGCGCCAGCGAGCCGACCCCGAGGTACGGGCTCGCCGTCACCGCGTCTACATAGAGCGTGCTGGATGGGTCGAGATACGCCGAGGCGTACGCGGCGACCGTCGACCCGATGTCGCCGCGCTTGACATCAAGCAGCACGAGTGTGCCGGCATTTCGCAACTGTCGGATAGTTGACTCAAGGACCGCGATGCCCCGCGATCCGAAGCGCTCAAAAAAGGCCGACTGGGGCTTGACGACCGCGACCCGGTCACCGAGCGCCTCCACCACCGTCCGGCTGAACCGGTCGAGGCCGTCGACGTCGTCAGTGAGCCCCCAACGGGCCAGCAACCCGGGGTGCGGGTCAATGCCCACGCAGAGCGGCCCCCGCTCAGTCACGGCCCGGTGCAGGCGGGCTCCGAAACTCTCCATCGCAACTCTTCTCCCTCTCCTCGCGCGGCGTCGCGCCGCGATCCGCGTCGACGGGCGCGCCCGTCGTCGTCCTGCCGCCCGTACGGCGGCCATCTCGTCACCATCCCGCCCACCCCGCCCGCCACGCCCGCCCCGCCCGCCCCGCCCCCGCGTCGTCGATCATGGACTTCTGGCGCCCTTTTCATCCCGATAAGCGGCTTTTGCGCCCGACCACAACTCCATGATCAGCGAGGCGTGGGGGTGGGGGTGGGGGTGGGGGTGGGGTGGGTTAGGCGGACTTGGTGGCTGCCTGGATGGCGGCGGCGATCCTCGCCACGTCTGCCGGGTCGGTGATGTAGGGCGGCATGGTGTAGATGAGGTCGCGGAACGGACGCAGCCACACGCCCTGCGCGACCGCGGCGGCGGTCGCCCGGGGAATGTCCACCTCGTGGTCGAGCTGAACCACGCCGATCGCGCCGAGCACGCGGACGTCGGCCACCCCGGGGGTGCCGCGCAGCGGCTCCAGGCCGGCCCTCAGCCCGTCGGAGATCCTCGCCACCTGCCCGGCCCAGTCCCCGGCCGCCAGCAGGCCCAGGGAGGCGTTGGCGACCGCGCAGGCGAGCGGGTTGCCCATGAAGGTGGGGCCGTGCGCGAGCACCCCGTCGGCGGAGATGCCACGGGCCACCTCGGCCGTGCAGAGCGCGGCGGCCAGGGTGAGGTAGCCGCCGGTGAGCGCCTTGCCGACGCAGAGCACGTCCGGGGCCACCCCGGCGTGTTCGGCGGCGAACATGGTCCCGGTCCGGCCGAAGCCGGTGGCGATCTCGTCGAAGATCAGCAGGACGCCGTGCGCCCGGGTCACCTCGCGCAGCACCCGCAGGTAGTGCGGGTGGTGGAAGCGCATCCCGCCGGCACCCTGCACCACCGGCTCGACGATCACCGCGGCCAGCTCGTCGGCGTGCCGCTCCACCGCGTCCACCAGGGCCGCCTCGTACGCGGGATCGGGCGGGGTGTCGAAGCCACCCGGTGGCACCGGCGCGAAGACCTGCCGGGGCAGCACGTCCCCCCAGAGGTGGTGCATGCCGCCCTCCGGGTCACAGACGCTCATCGGGTGGAAGGTGTCACCGTGGTAGCCACCCCGCCAGGTGCCCAGCCGGCGCCGCTCCGGCCGCCCGGTGGCCCGCTGGTACTGCAGGCACATCTTCACCGCGACCTCGACGCTGACCGAGCCGGAGTCGGCCAGGAAGACGTGCTCCAGGCCATCCGGGGCCAGCTCGACCAGGGCCCGCGCCAGGCGTACCGCGGGCTCGTGGGTGAGGCCGCCGAACATCACGTGGCTCATCCGGCCGAGCTGGTCGGTGATGGCGGCGTCCAGCACCGGGTGCCGGTAGCCGTGGATCGCCGCCCACCAGGACGACATCCCGTCGACCAGTTCCCGGCCGTCGGCCAGCCGCAGCCGTACCCCCGAGGCGCTCTCCACCGGATAGGGCGGACTACCCGGCGGCACCGCCGCATACGGATGCCACACATGCCGCCGGTCAACGGCCAGAATCTCCTCAGGCGTCACGCAGGTTCCTTCCTGCCCCGCCCGTCCCCCCGCGATCTTGCAGTTTCGGCCCCCGTTTCGCCCGTTTCAGCAAGTATGACCGGGTACAAAGTGCAAGATCGCGGAGGCGGGCGGGGGTCAGCGGGGTGGGGGGAGGGTGCGGGTGATGGCGCGGGGTAGGGCGGGGCCGCGGTAGATGAAGCCGGTGTAGAGCTGGACCAGGCTCGCGCCGGCGTCGAACATCCGGGTGGCGTCGTCCGGGTCGAGGATGCCGCCGACGCCGATCACCGGCAGCCGGCCGTTGGTCTCCCGGTGCACGAAGGCGACCACCTCGCGGGCGCGCCCGGTCAGCGGGCGGCCGGACAGGCCGCCGCTCTCCGCACCCCGCGCCCGGTCGGCCGGGGCGAGCCCGTCCCGGGCCAGGGTGGTGTTGGTGGCGATCACCCCGGCCGCGCCACGGTCGAGGCAGACCTCCAGCAACTCGGCGATGGCCGGCTCGGTGAGATCGGGGGCGATCTTCACCAGCACCGGCTTCTCCCCCACCAGCGCGGCGAGCAACGCGTCCAGATGCGACCGGTCCTGCAGGGAACGCAGGCCCGGGGTGTTCGGCGAGGAGACGTTGACCGCGAAGTAGTCGCCGTGTTCCTTCAGCGCCCGGTAGGAGGCCAGATAGTCCTCGACCGCCTCGTCCAGCGGGGTCACCTTGGACTTGCCGAGCGAGATGCCCAGCGGTACGCCGATCGGGCGCGGCAGTGCCGTCAGCCGGGCCGCGAGGGCCTCGGCGCCGGCGTTGTTGAAGCCCATCCGGTTGACCACGGCCTCGCTGTCGCGCAGCCGGAACAGCCGGGGCCGAGGGTTGCCCGGCTGAGCGTGCGCGGTGACGGTGCCCACCTCGACGAAGCCGAAGCCGAGCGCCGGCCAGGCCGGCAGTGCGACGCCGTTCTTGTCCATCCCGGCCGCGAGCCCGACCGGGTTCGGAAAGCCCACCCCGAACACTGTGCGCGGCGCGGCCCGAAAATATCGCGCCCGAAGCCCCGCCAGCGCAACCGGCCACCGGGACACCCCCGCGAGCCGTTCGAGGGTCCACTCATGCGCCCCCTCCGCATCCCCACCCCCAATGCGGAAGAGCCAGGGCCGAACCACCTGCTCAAACATCACCGCCCCTCCTCCCGCCCCCAGGAACCGTCGATCATGAGGTTGACGGCGATGTCGATCTCGTCGACAGCCGCCAACCTCATGATCAACGCGGTGGTGCGGGCGGTCACTGGGCGGCCCGGAGTGCGGCGTGGAGGGCCTGGAGGGGGCGGACGTGGAGGTCGCCCCGGATGCGCGCCTCGATGCCCATGACCGCCGCGGCGGCGCCGGGCACGGTGGTGATGCAGGGGATGTCCGCCGTGACGGCGGCGCTGCGGATCTCGTAGCCGTCGGAGCGCGCGCTCGCCCCGGAGCCCTGCGGGGTGTTCAGCACCAGCGCCACGTCGCCGCCGAGGATCAGCGACACCGCATCCTCGCCGGCGCCCGTCTCGTAGTGCTTGCGGATCTGCTCGCAGGCGATGCCGTGCCGGCGCAGCACCTCGGCGGTGCCGCTGGTGGCCACGATCTCGAAGCCGAGGTCCGCCAGGCGCTTGATCGGGAAGATCATGGCGCGCTTGTCCCGGTTGGCCACCGAGACGAAGATCTTCCCGGCGGTCGGCAGCGACCCGTACGCCGCCGCCTGCGACTTGGCGAAGGCCTGACCGAAGCCGATGTCGATGCCCATCACCTCGCCGGTGGACTTCATCTCCGGGCCGAGCAGCACGTCGATGCCCTTACCGGCCGGAGTCCGGAACCGCTTGAACGGCAGCACCGCCTCCTTGACCGCGATCGGGGCATCGGCCGGCATGGTGCCGCCGTCCCCGTCGGCCGGCAGCATTCCCTCGGCGCGCAGCTCGGCGATGGTGGCACCCAGCGCGATCCGGGCCGCCGCCTTGGCCAACGACACCGCGGTGGCCTTGGAGACGAACGGGACCGTCCGGGACGCCCGCGGGTTCGCCTCCAGCACGTACAGCACGTCGTCCTTGAGGGCGTACTGGACGTTGAGCAGGCCGCGCACGCCGACGCCGTGGGCGATCTCCTCGGTGTAACGGCGGACCTGGGCCAGGTGGGAGCCGGCCAGGGTGATCGGCGGCAGCGCGCAGGACGAGTCGCCGGAGTGGATGCCGGCCTCCTCGATGTGCTCCATCACGCCGCCGAGGTAGACCTCGCCGTCGGCGTCGCAGAGCGCGTCCACGTCGATCTCGATGGCGTCGTCGAGGAAATGATCCACCAGCACCGGACGGTCGGGCGAGATGTCGGTGGCCCGGCTGATGTACTCGCGCAGGGTCGCGTCGTCGTAGACGATCTCCATGCCCCGCCCGCCGAGCACGTACGACGGCCGGACCAGCACCGGGTAGCCGATCTCGTCGGCGATCGCCTTCGCCTCGTCGAACGAGGTGGCCATGCCGTGCGCCGGGGCGCGCAGCCCGGCCCGGGCCAGCACCGCGCCGAACGCGCCCCGTTCCTCGGCCAGGTGGATCGACTCCGGCGAGGTGCCGACCACCGGCACGCCCGCGTCCTTGAGCCGCTGTGCCAGGCCGAGCGGGGTCTGCCCGCCGAGCTGCACGATCACCCCGACGACGCCCGGGCCGCCGGCCGCCCGGCCGGACGAGTCCTCGGCGTGCCAGACCTCCAGCACGTCCTCGAAGGTCAGCGGCTCGAAGTAGAGCCGGTCGGCGGTGTCGTAGTCGGTGGAGACGGTCTCCGGGTTGCAGTTGACCATCACCGTCTCGTAGCCCACCTCCCGCAGCGCCATGACCGCGTGCACGCAGGAGTAGTCGAACTCGATGCCCTGCCCGATCCGGTTCGGCCCGGAGCCCAGGATGATCACCTTGGGCTGCGCCGAGGGCACCACCTCGGTCTCCTGGTCGTACGTCGAGTAGTGGTAGGGCGTCGTCGCCTCGAACTCGGCCGCGCAGGTGTCCACCGTCTTGTAGACCGGGCGTACGCCCAACCGGTGGCGCAGAGTGCGGACGCCGTTCTCGGCGGCCAACTCGGGGCGGAGCGCGGCGAGTTGCCGGTCGGACAGGCCGGCCCGCTTGGCCCGGCGCAGCAGGTCGGCGTCGAGCACCGGGGCGTCGACGATCTCGGCGCGCAGCTCGACCAACGCGGCGATCTGGTCCACGAACCAGGGGTCCATCCCGCCCGACGCCGCGGTGACCTCGGCGATCGAGGCGCCGAGCCGCAGCGCCCGCTCGACGGTGTAGAGCCGACCGTCGTGCGGCATACGCAGCGCGGCGAGGGTGTTCTCCCTGGTCGCCCCCTGCGGATCCGGCACGCTCCAGAAGCCACCCGCCTTGGTTTCCATCGAGCGCATCGCCTTGTTGAGCGCCTCGGTGAAGTTGCGGCCGAGGCTCATCGCCTCGCCGACCGACTTCATCGTGGTGGTCAGCTCCGGGTCGGCGCCGGGGAACTTCTCGAACGCGAACCGGGGAATCTTCACCACCACGTAGTCCAGGGTCGGCTCGAACGCCGCCGGGGTCTTGCGGGTGATGTCGTTGGGGATCTCCTCGAGGGTGTAGCCGATGGCCAGCTTCGCGGCGATCTTGGCGATCGGGAAGCCGGTGGCCTTCGACGCCAGCGCCGACGAGCGGGACACCCGGGGATTCATCTCGATCACGACGATCCGGCCGTCGGCCGGGTTCACCGCGAACTGGATGTTGCAGCCCCCGGTGTCCACCCCGACCTCGCGCAGCACCGCGATGCCGAGGTCGCGCAGCCGCTGGTACTCGCGGTCGGTCAGGGTCATGGCCGGGGCGACGGTGACGCTGTCGCCGGTGTGCACGCCCATCGGGTCGACGTTCTCGATCGAGCAGACCACCACCACGTTGTCGTGGCGGTCGCGCATGAGTTCGAGCTCGTACTCCTTCCAGCCGAGCACGCTCTCCTCGATGAGCACCTCGTGCACGGGGCTGGCGGCCAGGCCGGCACCGGCGATCCGCGCCAGGTCCTCCTCGGTGTGCGCCATGCCGGAGCCGAGGCCACCCATGGTGTACGAGGGGCGGATCACCACCGGCAGGCCCAGCTCGCCGGCGGTGGCGCGGACCTCGTCCATCGAGTGGCAGACCCGCGAGCGCGGCACCAGCGCGGTCGGGTCCTCGAGGCCGATCCGAGCGCCGGCCTGGGCCACGATGTCCTTGAACAGCTGCCGGTCCTCGCCGCGCCGGATCGCGTCGATGTTGGCGCCGATCAGCTCGACGCCGTACTTCTCCAGCACGCCGGCCTCGTGCAGGGCGACCGCGGTGTTCAACGCGGTCTGCCCGCCCAGGGTGGGCAGCAGCGCGTCGGGGCGCTCCTTGGCGATCACCAGCTCGACGAACTCCGGGGTGATCGGCTCGACGTACGTGGCGTCGGCGAACTCGGGGTCCGTCATGATCGTCGCCGGGTTGGAGTTGACCAGGCTGACCCGAATCCCCTCGTTGCGCAGCACCCGGCAGGCCTGGGTGCCGGAGTAGTCGAACTCGCAGGCCTGCCCGATCACGATCGGCCCGGAGCCGATCACCAGGACGTGCTTGAGGTCGGTGCGCTTAGGCATTTTTGCCGCCTTCGATCAGCTCGGCGAATCGGTCGAAGAGGTAGTCCGCGTCGTGCGGGCCGGCCGCCGCCTCCGGGTGGTACTGGACGGCGAGGGCGGGCACGTCCTTGGCCCGCAGCCCCTCGACCACGTTGTCGTTGAGGCAGACGTGCGACACCTGGACGCCGCCGAACTCGGTGTCGATCACCTGGTCGGGCACGATCGCCCCGGCCTGCGCGCCCGGCACCTGCACGGCGAAGCCGTGGTTGTGGCTGGTCACCTCCACCCGGCCGGTGGCCCGGTCGAGCACCGGCTGGTTGATGCCACGATGGCCGTAGTCGAGCTTGTAGGTGCCGAAGCCGAGCGCCCGGCCGAGGATCTGGCTGCCGAAGCAGATGCCGAAGAGCGGCATCCGCCGGGTGAGCACCTCCCGGGCCAGCGCGACCGGGCCGTCGGCGGTGGCCGGGTCGCCCGGGCCGGGCGAGAAGAAGACCGCGTCGGCGCCGGTGGCCAGCACGTCCTCGATGGTGGCGGTGACCGGCAGCACGTGGGTGGTCACCCCCCGCGCGGCCAGCCGGCGGGCCACACTGCGCTTGATGCCCAGGTCGAGCGCGGCCACGGTGAACCGGTGCTCGCCCTGCGCCGGCACCACGTACGGCTCGGCGGTGGTCACCTCGGTGGAGAGGTACGCGCCGACCATCTGCGGCGACCGGCGTACCCGGTCGAGCAGGGCGTGCGGGTCGTCGTCGACGCTGGAGATGCCGACCCGCATCGCGCCCCGGTCGCGCAGGTGGCGGGTGAGCGCCCGGGTGTCCACCCCGCTGATGCCGACCACGCCCTCGGCGGCGAGCCGGTCCTCCAGGCCGCCGGTGGCCCGCCAGTTGGAGCTGATCCGGGCCGGATCGCGCACCACGTACCCGGCGACCCAGATCCGGGACGACTCGTCGTCCTCGCCGTTGACGCCGGTGTTGCCGATGTGCGGCGCGGTCTGCACCACCACCTGCCGGTGGTACGACGGGTCGGTGAGGGTCTCCTGGTAGCCGGTCATGCCGGTGTTGAAGACCGCCTCGCCGAAGGTTTCCCCGACGCTGCCGTACGCCTCGCCGTGGAACGTGCGCCCGTCCTCGAGGACGAGGATCGCGGGCCTGCGCTTCACCATTACTTGACAGCCTTTCCGTCGAGAACCGTCGGCTCGCCGCGCAGGAAGGTCGCCACGATGCGACCCGGCAGCGTCATGCGGGCGTACGGCGTGTTGCGACTGCGACTGGCCAGTTCGGCCGGCTCGATGACCCGGCGGGCGGCCGGGTCGACCAGGGTCAGGTTGGCCGGCACGCCGGGGGCGGGGTCGACCCCGTGCCCGTCCAGCCCGGCGATCCGGGCCGGGGCGCGGGACATCCGCTCGGCGATCAGATCCCACTGCGGGCCGAGCACGTCCAGCGCGATGGAGAGCGCCGTCTCCAGGCCGAGCATGCCCGGCCGGGCGTACGCCCACTCGCACTCCTTGTCCTCGACGGCGTGCGGGGCGTGATCGGTGGCGATGATGTCGATCACGCCTTCGGCGAGGGCGGCCCGGAGCGCGGTGACGTCGGCCGCGGTGCGCAGCGGCGGGTTGACCTTGTAGACCGGGTCGTAGGTGGCGGCCTTCTCGTCGGTGAGCAGCAGGTGGTGCGGGGTCACCTCGGCGCTCACTTTCACCCCGCGCGCCTTGGCGTGCCGCAGCACCGCCACGCTGCCGGCGGTGGAGACGTGGCAGATGTGCAGCCGGCTGCCGACGTGCTCGGCCAGCAGCACGTCGCGGGCGATGATCGCCTCCTCGGCGACCGCCGGCCAGCCGGTCAGCCCGAGCCGGGTGGAAACCTCGCCCTCGTGCATCTGGGCGCCCTCGGTCAACCGGGGCTCCTCGGCGTGCTGGGCGATGACGCCGTCGAACGCCTTCACGTACTCCAGGGCCCGGCGCATCAGCTTCGGGTCGGCGACGCAGTGCCCGTCGTCGGAGAAGATCCGCACCCGGGCCGCCGAGTCGGCCATCGCGCCCAGCTCGGCCAGGCGCTCGCCGGCCAGGCCGACGGTGACCGCGCCGATCGGCTGCACGTCGACCAGCCCGGCCTCCCGGCCGAGCCGCCAGACCTGCTCCACCACGCCGGCGGTGTCGGCGACCGGCGAGGTGTTGGCCATCGCGCAGACGGCGGTGTAGCCGCCGAGCGCCGCCGCCCGGGAGCCGGACTCGACGGTCTCGGCGTCCTCCCGGCCGGGCTCGCGCAGGTGAGTGTGCAGGTCGACCAGGCCGGGCAGGGCGACCAGGCCGGTCGCGTCGAGCACCGTGGCGCCCGGCGCGGTCAACCCCACACCGGCCTCGGCCACGACACCGTCGCGGATCAGCAGGTCGGTCGGCGCGGCGCCGACCACGCTCACGTTCTTGATCAGGTACGCGGTCACCGGTTGTTCCCTCCGAGCAGCAGATAGAGCACGGCCATCCGCACGGAAACCCCGTTGGCGACCTGTTCGACGATGGTGGAGCGGGGCGAGTCGGCGACCTCGGGCGTGATCTCCATGCCCCGGTTCATCGGGCCGGGGTGCATGACGATCGCGTGCTCGGGCAGCCGGCGCAGCCGCGGCCCGTCCAGCCCGTAGCGGCGGGCGTACTCGCGGGCCGACGGGAAGTAGGAGTCGCTCATCCGCTCCCGCTGCACCCGCAGCATCATCACCACGTCCACACCGGGTAGAACGGCGTCGAGGTCGTAGGAGACGTCGGTGCCGGGCGCGAGCGCCTGGGGAATGTCCACCGGGATGAGGGTCGGCGGGCCGACCAGGGTGACCTTGGCGCCGAGGGTGGACAGCAGCAGCACGTTGGAGCGGGCCACCCGGGAGTGCAGCACGTCGCCGACGATCGCCACGTGCAGGCCGGCGAGGCGGCCCAGCCGGGAGCGCATCGTGTACGCGTCGAGCAGCGCCTGGGTGGGGTGCTCGTGGGTGCCGTCGCCGGCGTTGACCACCGACCCGTCCACCCAGTTGGCCAGCCGGTGCGGGGCGCCGGAGGCGGGATGCCGGACGACCACCGCGTCGGCCCCCATGGCCTGCAGGGTGAGGGCGGTGTCCTTCAGGCTCTCGCCCTTGGCGACGCTGGAGCCCTTCGCGGAAAAGTTGATCACGTCGGCGCTGAGCCGCTTGGCGGCCGCCTCGAACGAGATCCGGGTCCGGGTGGAATCCTCGTAGAACAGGTTCACCACGGTCCGGCCGCGCAGCGCGGGCAGCTTCTTGACCTCCCGCCCGGCGACGGTGGCCATCTCGGCCGCGGTGTCCAGGATCTGGGTCGCGGTGGCGGCGTCCAGGTCGGCCCCGGAGAGCAGGTGACGGATCATGCGGCGACTCCCGGATACAGCCGGACCTCGTCGGAACCGTCGGTCTCGGCGAGGGTGACCTTGACGTTCTCGGCCAGCGCGGTCGGAATGTTCTTGCCGACGTAGTCGGCGCGGATCGGCAGCTGGCGGTGACCGCGGTCGACCAGGACGGCGAGCTGCACGGAGGCCGGGCGCCCGACGTCGCCGAGCGCGTCCAGGGCGGCCCGCACGGTGCGGCCGGAGAAGAGCACGTCGTCGACCAGGATCACCCGCCGGCCGTCGATCCCGCCGCTGGGCAGCTCGGTGGGGCCGACCGCGCGGGTGGCCTGCCGGCGCAGGTCATCGCGGTAAAGAGTGATGTCGAGCACACCGACCGGGACGGTCACGTCCTCGAAGGTGCTGATCCGGGTCGCGAGGCGCCTGGCGAGCGGGACCCCACGGGTGGGGATGCCGAGCAGGACGGTGTCGGCGGCGCCCTGGGTCTTCTCCAGGATCTGGTGGGCAATGCGATCGACCACCCGCGACACATCCGGTGCGGCGAGGATCACCTTCACCGAGGGTTGTCGCGGCGACGACGACTGGGCAGCCGGTGGGCAGGCCACGGCGGACCTCCTTCCCCGCCTCACGGGACGGGTCGTTAAAGGACGTCTGGTCTTCCGGGCGGGCCACGCGGGGCCCGGACCGGGCTTCACGCCACGTTACCAGCGGTCACCAGGCCGGCCGTCGCCGGTACTGATCCCCAGGTCAGGGCGGCAAAAAAGCGGATAACCTCCCCACGCTCCCCAACAGTCAGGTCACGGGCACTTGACCAGGTGTCGCAATCCCCGTACCGTCACGCTCCGTAGCGATAGCTGGGTGAACCCCGAGCAGCACTGGGAGTGTCCGAATGCCCTCTGAATACGCCAAGTCGCTGGGCGCCCGCCTGCGCTCCATCCGCCAGCAGCAGGGTCTGTCCCTGCAGGGTGTGGAGGAGAAGTCGAACGGGCGGTGGAAGGCCGTGGTGGTCGGCTCGTACGAGCGTGGCGACCGCGCCGTCACCGTGTCCCGCCTGGCGGAACTGGCCGAGTTCTACCGTGTTCCCGTCTCGGAGCTGCTGCCCGACGGCAGCGGGGTGCGCCACGAGCCCACCAGCAAGATCGTCCTGGACCTGGAGCGGCTGTACGACGAGGCCTCCGAGGACCTCGCCTACGTCGCCCGGTACGCCCGCGCCATCCAGCAGCAGCGCGGCGACTACAACGGGCGGGTGCTCTCCATCCGCGCCGACGACCTGCGCGCCCTCGCGATCGTCTACGACGCCTCGCCGTCGGGTCTGATCGAGCGGCTCACCGAGCACGGTGTGCTGGTCGCCGACCCGCGCGCGTTCTTCGCGAACTGACCACTGTCGCACCGGAAGGGCCCGTGCCATCGGCACGGGCCCTTCCGGTGTCGGTGTGACGCGACTGACGCCGCTCAGCGGGTGGCGTACTCGGCGATCCGGCCGAGGATGCCGTTGAGGAAGCGGGGCGAGTCGTCGGTCGACATCTGCCGGGCCAGCTCGACGGCCTCGCTGATCGCCACCGCGTCGTCGATCTCGTCGACGTAGAGCAGCTCGTAGACCGCGACCCGGGCCAGGTTACGGTCGACCGCCGGCATCCGGTCCAGCGTCCAGCCCTCGGCGTAGCTGGCGATCAGCTCGTCGATCCGGTCGAGGTGCGCCGCGACACCCTCGACCAGGCTCACCGCGTAGCCCAGGTGCTCCGGCCGGGGTTTCTCGATTCGCTCGAGGTAGCCGGCCAGCACCTCCACCGGGGGCCGGTCCCGCAGATCGGCCTCGAAAAGCACGTCCAGCGCCCGCTTGCGCGCCTTGCGGCGCGCCGGCATCTGCTGCTTGGCACCCTCGGCCATCAGGAGCGGCCGAGGTAACGGCCGTCGCGGGTGTCGACCTTGATCTTCTCGCCGGTGGTGATGAAGAGCGGCACCTGGACCGTCGCGCCGGTCTCGACGGTGGCCGGCTTGTTGCCGCCGGTCGACCGGTCGCCCTGCAGACCCGGCTCGGTGTAGGTGACCTCCAGCACGACGGAGGTCGGCAGCTCGATGTAGAGCGGCACACCCTCGTGCGTGGCGACGGTCGCCTCGGCCTCGGGGAGGAGATAGTTGGCCGCCTCGCCGACGGTCCCGCCGGGCACGGTGATCTGGTCGTACGTCTCCAGATCCATGAAGACGTAGTCCTCACCGTCGGCGTACAGGTATTGCATGGTGCGCTTGTCGACGGTGGCGGTGTCGACCTTGGTGCCCGCGTTGAAGGTCTTGTCGACCACCTTGCCGGACAGCACGTTCTTCAGCGTGGTACGCACGAACGCGCCGCCCTTACCGGGCTTGACGTGCTGGAACTCGACGACAGCCCAGAGCTCGCCGTCGAGGTTGAGTACCATGCCGTTCTTGAGGTCGTTGGTGGTGGCCATTTCCTGCCTTGATCATTAATTGGCGGACAGACTTAGGAATTCTACTAGTCGCGTCGAACCCGCTCCGTCGCGCTGCACGTCGCGGCCCAGTGGCCGGCCGACACACCCGCCGGACACTGCGCCGAGCATCACGCAGCGCAATCATCCCGCGCGCCCCGGTGGCCCCTTCGCCCTGCCTTTGCTCTGCAGCCACCGACGCAACAGGCACCCTCCGTCACCAGACTCAAGCGATCACCTCGCCGACGAAATTCACCAAGGCCCAGCTCAGCGGGGTGCTGCGTGGATGGCTGCAGAGCAAAGGCAGGCAGAGGCTTTCCCACACCTCGCAGATGCCGATAACTCAGCGTAACGAAGGCCGCGAACACGGAGAGCGACGGAACCGGGCGCGACGAGGGTCACGCCTGCGCGGTCAGCCGGGTGGCGAGGTGGCGCAGGGCCAGCCGGTAGCCGTCCACGCCCAGGCCACAGATCACCCCGGTCGCCACCGCGGAGACCACCGAGTGGTGCCGGAACTCCTCCCGGGCGTGGATGTTGGAGATGTGCACCTCGACCAGCGGGGCCCGGAGCAACGCGCAGGCGTCCCGGACCGCGATCGAGTAGTGCGACCAGGCGGCCGGGTTGAGCACCACCGCCGCCCCCTCGTCCGCCGCGTCGTGCAGCCAGCCCAGCAGCTCGTGCTCGGCGTCGGTCTGCCGGACCACCACGTCCAGCCCCAACTCCCGACCGGTCTCCACGCACATGGTCACCAGGTCGGCGTAGCTGACCAGCCCGTACACGTCGACCTGACGGGTGCCGAGCCGCCCCAGGTTCGGCCCGTTGAGCACATAAACCCTCACCCGGAGACCTCCCGGTAGGCGGAGCGCAACAGATCGTCGGAGGGGCCCTCCAGGATCGCCGGGCGGGCCAGCCCGTCCAGCACCACGAAGCGCAGCGTGTTCCCCCGGGCTTTCTTGTCCACCCGCATGGTGGCCAGCAGGCGCGACCAGGCGTCGGCCCGATAGCTGGTGGGCAGGCCGAGCAGGGTCAGCACGGCGCGGTGCCGCTCGGCGGTGGCCGCGTCCAGCCGGCCGGCGAGCCGGGCCAGGGCGGCGGCGTAGACCAGGCCGACGGCCACGGCGTGGCCGTGCCGCCAGCGGTAGCCCTCCACCTTCTCGATCGCGTGGGCCAGGGTGTGCCCGTAGTTGAGCACCTCGCGTACCCCGGACTCGCGGAGGTCACCGGAGACCACGTCCGCCTTGACCCGCACGGCCCGCTCGATCAGCTCGCGGGTCACCGGCCCGGTCGGGTCGAGCGCGGCGGCCGGGTCCCGCTCGACCAGGTCGAGGATCACCGGGTCGGCGATGAAGCCGCACTTGACCACCTCGGCCAGGCCGGCGGCCAGGTCGACCGGGGGCAGGCCATCCAGCGCGGCGAGATCGCAGAGGACCCCCACCGGCGGGTGGAAGGCGCCGACCAAATTCTTGCCGGCCGCGGTGTTGATCCCGGTCTTGCCGCCGACGGCGGCGTCGACCATGCCGAGCAGGGAGGTCGCCACCGGCACCCAGCGCACCCCGCGCAGCCAGCAGGCCGCGACGAAACCGGCCAGGTCGGTGACCGCCCCGCCGCCCACGCCGACCACCGCGTCGGTACGGGTGAACCCGGCCTCGCCGAGTCGGTCCCAGCAGGCGGCGGCCACGTCGACGTGCTTGCCCGCCTCGGCGTCCGGCACCTCGATCGGCAGCGGAGCCAGCCCGGCCGCGCGCAGCCGCTCGCCGAGCGCGTCTGCGAGGGCCTTCATCGGGGCCGCATGCAGCACCGCCACCCGGGCGGCCCCGGGCAGCAGCGGGGGCAGCGCGTCGAGCAGGTCACGCCCCACCAGCACGTCGTACGGCTGCTCGCCGCCGACCGGAATCCGGGTTACCTCGTCCGTCACCGGGCGGCCTGTCCGTCCGTCGCGAGCAGCGCGGCGAGCTCGGCGGCGATCTCCTCCGGGGTGCGCCCGTCGGTCACCACGGTCGCGGTCGCCACCTCCGCGTAGAGGGGGCGGCGCTGCTCCATCAGGTGCTTGAGGGTGGCGCGCGGGTTGAGCGCCAGCAGCGGCCGGCCGGCCCCGAGACCGACCCGCTTCACCGCGTCGGGCAGCTCCACCGACAGGTGCACGACGGTGTGCCCGATCAGCGCGGCACGGGTTTCCTCGGCGAGGACCGCGCCGCCGCCGAGGGCGAGCACCCCCGGGTGCGAGGCCAGCGCCGTCGCCACCGCCGCCCGTTCGAGGTTACGGAAGTGGGCCTCCCCCTCGTCGATGAAGATCTCCGGGATCGGCTTGCCGGCGAGCTGCTCGATGTCGGCGTCGGTGTCGCGGAACGTCACGCCGAGCGCGTCCGCGAGGGCCTCCCCCACCGTGGTCTTACCCGAGCCGGGCGCCCCGACCAACACGCAGACCGGCCTCATTTGATCACCAGCGCGTCGAGGTAGCCGGCGAGGTTACGCCGCATCTCGGCGATCGAGTCGCCGCCGAACTTCTCCACCGCCGCCTCGGCCAGCACGAGCGCCACCATCGCCTCGGCCACCACCGCCGCGGCCGGCACGGCGCACACGTCGGAGCGCTGGTTGATCGCGGTGGCCGGCTCCCCGGTCGTCACGTCGACCGTGGACAGCGCCCGGTTCAACGAGGAGATCGGCTTCATCGCGGCCTTCACCCGCAGCGGCTCGCCGGTGGTGATGCCGCCCTCCAGGCCCCCGGCCCGGTCGGTGACCCGGCGTACGCCGGTGGCGGTGGGCAGGATCTCGTCGTGCGCCTCCGAGCCGCGCGAGCGCGCCTGCTGCCAGCCGTCGCCGATCTCCACGCCCTTGATGGCCTGAATCGACATCAGCGCGGTGGCCAGCCGGGCGTCCAGCTTCCGGTCCCACTGCACGTGGCTGCCCAGGCCCGGCGGCACCCCGTACGCGAGCACCTCGACCACGCCGCCGAGGGTGTCGGCGGCCTTCTTCGCGGCGTCGACCTCGGCGACCATCCGGGCGCTGGCCTCCGGGTCGAGGCAGCGCAGCGGGTCGGCGTCGATCCGGGCGGCGTCCTCGGGGGTCGGGCGCAGGCCGGGCTTGACGGCGACCGGGCCCAGCTCCACCACGTGGGAGACGATCTCGACGCCGAGCGCCTGGCGTACCAGGGCCTTGGCGACCGTGCCGACGGCGACCCGGGCGGCGGTCTCCCGGGCGCTGGCCCGCTCCAGGATCGGGCGGGCGTCGGTGTGGCCGTACTTCTGCATGCCGGCCAGGTCGGCGTGGCCGGGGCGGGGGCGGGTGAGCGGGGCGTTGCGGGCCTGGCTGGCTAGCTCCTCCGGGTCGACCGGGTCGGCGGCCATGACCGTCTGCCACTTGGGCCACTCGGAGTTGCCGACCCGGATCGCCACCGGGCTGCCGATCGTGACGCCGTGCCGCAGGCCGCCGATGATCTCGACCTCGTCCTGCTCGAACGACATCCGGGCACCCCGGCCATAGCCGAGCCGACGCCGGGCCAGCTCGCCGGAGATCTCCCCGGTGGTCAGCTCGATCCCGGCGGGCACCCCCTCCAGCAACGCGACGAGGGCGGGTCCGTGCGATTCACCTGCAGTCAGCCAGCGCAACACAGCGGCAAGTCTGTCACGCCCGGTGCCCGCCCCGATGCGCCGCCCGCCGCGTCCCGCCCTGCGGACGGACCGGAAAGCTCCGGCTGCCGGGAGAGCTATCTGCTGTCGGCCGGGCCCGGCTGTCTCGGTCCGGACGCAAACTCCACAGAACCGGCGGGAACGGAGGGGTTTCCCCGGCAGGGAACCTCCAGGTTCACCACCGGGCCGGCCGAGCCGGTCGCCGCCTAGACGCGCGTCGCGGCCAGCGCCGCGCGCATCGCGTCGACCGACGCGGGAATCCCGGTGAACTGCGCGAACTGGTCGACCGCCTGGGCCAGCAGCAGGTCCAGCCCGGAGACCACCCGGCAGCCGGCGGCGAGCGCCGTCGCCGCGAGCGGGGTGGGCCAGGGGTCGTAGACGACGTCGAAGAAGACCGTGCCGGGCCGCCAGTCGAAGTGCGCGGCGAGCGGGTCGGCGACCCCCTTCGGCACCGTGGAGATCACCAGGTCGGCGCGGGCGTGCGCCGGTGCCCCGTCCCAGTCGGCACCCGCGAGGGGCACGCCGACGGCGGCGGCCACCGGACGCAGCTCGTCGACCGCCTCGGGCCGGCGGGCCACCACGGTCACCTCGGCCGCGCCGATCCGGGCCGCCGCCGCGAGGGCGGCCCGGGCGGTGCCGCCCGCCCCGAGCACGGTCACCACGGCGCCCGTCGCGCAGCCGGCAGCGGTGAGCACGTCGACCATGCCGGTGACGTCGGTGTTGTCGGCGTACCAGGTGCCGTCGGGTCGGCGTACCAGAGTGTTGGCGGCACCGACGGCGGCGGCGACCGGCGAGACCTCGTCGGCCACCGCGAGCGCCGCCTCCTTGCCCGGCATGGTCACCGACAGGCCGGCCCACTCCGGGCCCAGGCCGGCGACCAGGCCGGCCAGCTCGTCGGCCGCGCACTCGATCCGGGTGTACGACCACCCGCTCAAACCGGCCGCCGCGTAGCCCGCCTCATGGATCACGGGGGAGAGCGAGTGGGCGATGGGCTTGCCGACGACGGCGGCTTTCACTTGCAGTTCGTCCCGGTCAGGACGCCGTTGTCGCACATCTGCTTGTTCAGCTTGTTGAAGTCGGCGTCGTTGGAGCCGTAGCCCATCTTGCCCTTCTTGTCGACCGTCATGAAGTAGATCCAGGGACCGTCCTCCGGCTCCATCGCGCCCTTGATCGCGGCCTCGCCCGGATTGCTGATCGGGGTGATCGGCAGGCCGGCCACCCTGTGCGTGTTGTACGGGTTTTTCAAGTCGTCGATCTCGGCCGCTAGCAGCTCGTCCGAGTCCTTCGGGTCCTTGCCCTGCAGGCGCAGCCAGTAGTTGATGCCACTGTCGATGCCGAGGCAGTTGCAGCTGATCTTGCCGGCGTAGACCCGGTTGTAGATCACCCGGGAGACCTTGGGCAGATCCTTCGGGTCGACCGCCTCGGCCTCGGCGATGGAGGCGGTGATCAACGCCTCGTACGGGGAGATCTTCCGCTCCTTCTGCACCCGGTTGGCGAAGTCCATCTCCTCGGTGACTGCGAGGAACTTCTGCACCATCATCTTCAGGATCTGCTCGGCGGTGGCCTTCGGCGGAATCTCGTACGTGGCCGGATAGAGGAAGCCCTCGATGCTCTTCGGGCCCTTCTTGCCGTCGTCGCGCTTGAACCAGTAATCCGGCACGCCCAGCTTGGCCGGGTCCTTCGCGGCGTTCTTGAAGTCGGCGACCGGGATCTTGGTCTCCTTGGCGAGGATCGCGTAGACGTTCAGGCTGATCGTGCCCTCGGGGATGGTCACCCCGTTGATCACCCGGTTCTTCGGGTCGAGCAGCATGGTCACCGCGTCGGCGGCCTTCATCTCCTTGCGAAGCTTGTAGCTGGCGACCTGGATCTCCGTGCCGTGGGGGTTTGCGTCGGCGGCCTCGATGAACGCCTTGGTGCTCTTCACGACCCCGGCGTCATAGAGGGTGTTGCCGATGTCGGTGAGCGTGTCGCCCTTCTTCACCTGCACCAGCACCTCGCCCGAGCCCGGGCCCGGGTAGTCCGGGGTGACGAAGTAGCCGCTGATCCGGTCGAACCCGACGTACGCCCCACCGCCGATGGCGCCGAGCAGCACGAACACCATCAGGAAGGCGAAGATGGTCTTGCCCCGGCCGCCGCCTTCGCCGTTGCGCTTACGCACCGCGCTGCGCCGATGCCGGCCCTTCTCCCCCCTCTCCGGCTCGTCAAACCCCAGATCAAGGTCGTCGATCATTGCGTCCGCCTCCGCTGCGCGTCCAGCCAGCTCTGCAGAATCTCCACCGCGGCGGCCTGGTCGACCACCGCCCGTTGGCGCTTCCCCCGGACGCCCCGTTCGGCCAGCCTACGGGTCGCGACCACCGTCGACATCCTCTCGTCCGTCAGCGTCACCGGAATCGCCACCAGCACCTCGGCCAGTCGGGCAGCGTACACCGAGACGTTCGCCGCCGCCGGGCCGTGCTTCCCGGCGAGGTTGACCGGCAGGCCGACCACGATCTCGACCGCCTCGTGCTCGGCGGCCAGCGCGGCGAGCGCGGCCATGTCGCTCGGCACCGCGTCCGGGGCCGCCGTCAGGTCCCGGGCGAGGGTGAGCAGCGGGGTTGCCAGGATGCCGTGCGGATCGGACCGGGCGACACCCACCCGGACCTGCCCGACATCAACCCCGAGCCGGACCCCACGGGACAGTTCCGCCATCACCGGGCACCTTTCCGCCGGTACGGGCCAGGGCGGACCATCCGGTCCGCCCTGGCGTCGATCGGTGCGTCCATCACGCCTCGGCGATCGCCTTTTCCACGGTGACCAGCAGGTTCGGTGCCTCCACCGCGGGCAGGCCACCGCCCTGGGCCAGGTCGTCGCTGCCGCCGCCCCGGCCGGAGAAGGCCGCCTTCACCAGGTCCTTCGCGGTCAGGCCCCGCCCCCGGGCGGCCTGGTTGACCGCCACCACCAGGGACGCCTTGCCGTTCGCGCGGGCGGCCACCGCCACCACCGCCGGCCGGGCCGGGTCGATTCGGCCGCGGATCTCCTGAGCCAGGGTCCGCACGTCGTTGGTGGCCGCACCCTCGGGCGCCTCAGTGCCGACGTACGCGACGCCCCGCACGTCCTTCGCCTGCCCGGCGAGCGCCGCCGCCCCGCCCAGCACCAGCTGGGCGCGGAGCTTCTCCAGTTCCTTCTCCGCGTCGCGGAGCTGGGTGACGGTCTGCTCCACCCGGTCGGCGACCTGCTCGCCGGGCACCCGGAACAGCTCGGCGAGCCGGGAGACCAGCAGGTGCTCGCGGGCCAGGAAGCCGAACGCGTCCATGCCCACCAGGGCCTCGATCCGGCGGACACCGGAGCCGACCGACGCCTCGGAGAGG
This sequence comes from Micromonospora sp. NPDC006766, assembly GCF_040636055.1. Classification (NCBI taxonomy): domain Bacteria; kingdom Bacillati; phylum Actinomycetota; class Actinomycetes; order Micromonosporales; family Micromonosporaceae; genus Micromonospora; species Micromonospora sp. NPDC006766. The sequence goes on from NZ_JBEYIX010000009.1 coordinate 131,939, forward strand.
ATCTTGACCAGGCCGAGCTGGGCCGAGCGGGCCACGTGCGTGCCGCCGCACAGCTCCCGGGCGTAGTCGCCGACCTCGACGACCCGCACCCGCTCGCCGTACTTCTCGCCGAACAGCGCCATCGCACCGATCCGGCGGGCCTCCTCCTGGGTGGTGATGAAGGCGTGCACCTCCATGTCGGCCAAGAGCACCTCGTTGACCTGCTGCTCCACGTCGTGCAGCACGCTCGGCGCCACCCCGGTCGGAGTGTTGAAGTCGAACCGCAGCCGGCCCGGCGCGTTCAGCGAACCCGCCTGGGTGGCCGACTCGCCGAGGAAGTTACGCATGGTCTGGTGCACCAGGTGGGTGGCGGTGTGCGAGCGGGAGATCGCCCGCCGGCGGGACACGTCAATCTCGGCGTACCCGGAATCGCCGGCGCGCACCTCGCCCCGGACCACCTTGGCCCGGTGCACGATCAACCCCGGCACCGGCTGCTGCACGTCGAAGACCTCGAGCTGACCGCCGCCGACCGTGATCAAACCCTGGTCCGGCTGCTGGCCGCCACCCTCGGCGTAGAACGGGGTGGTGTCGAGCACCAGCTCGATCGTGTCCCCCTCGACCGCCGCGCCGACCTGGGCGCCGCCGGCGAGCAGCGCGCGGACCCGGGACTCGCGGCTCAGCTCGGTGTAGCCGGTGAACTCCACCGGCCCGCCGCCGTCGAGCACCGACCGGTACGCGGACACGTCCGTGTGGCCGGTCTTGCGCGCCTGCGCGTCCGCCTTGGCCCGGCTGCGCTGGTCGGCCATCAGCCGGCGGAAGCCCTCCGCGTCGACCTGTAGGCCCTGCTCGGCCGCGATCTCCAGGGTCAGGTCGATCGGGAAGCCGTACGTGTCGTGCAGCTGGAACGCCTTGTCGCCGGAGATCGAGGCCTGCCCCGCCGACTTGGTCTCGGCGATCGCGGTGTCCAGAATCGTGGTGCCCGCCCGCAGCGTGGCGAGGAACGCGTCCTCCTCCGCGTACGCGTACTGGGAGATCCGGCCGAACTCCTCGGCCAGCTCCGGGTACGACGGGGCCATGCAGTCGCGGGCCACCGGCAGCAGCTCGGGCAGCGCCCGGTCCTGGTAGCCCAGCAGGCGGACCGCGCGGATGGCCCGGCGCATGATCCGGCGCAGCACGTAGCCGCGCCCCTCGTTGGACGGGGTCACCCCGTCGCCGATCAGCATCAGCGCGGTGCGCACGTGGTCGGCGATCACCCGCAGCCGGACATCGTCCGGGTGCGACTCGCTGGCCGCGTGGCCGGAGTGCGCGCCGTACCGCTTGCCGGTCAGCTCGGCGGCCCGGTCCAGGATCGGCCGCACCTCGTCGATCTCGTAGAGGTTGTCGACGCCCTGCAGGATCGAGGCCATCCGCTCCAGGCCCATGCCGGTGTCGATGTTCTTCGCCGGCAGGTCGCCGAGGATCGGGAAGTTCTCCTTGCCGATGCCCGGACCACGCTCGAACTGCATGAAGACGAGGTTCCAGAACTCCATGTAGCGGTCCTCGTCGACCGCCGGTCCGCCCTCGCGGCCGTACTCCGGCCCCCGGTCGTAGAACAGTTCCGAGCACGGGCCGCACGGGCCGGGAATGCCCATCGACCAGAAGTTGTCCGCCTTGCCCCGGCGCACGATCCGCTCGGCCGGCACGCCGACCGACCGCCAGATCTCGTACGCCTCGTCGTCGTCCAGGTAGACGGTCGGCCAGATCCGCTCCGGGTCGAGCCCGAACCCGCCTGCCCCGACCGGCTTGGTGACCAGGTCCCAGGCGAGCGGGATCGCCCCCTCCTTGAAGTAGTCGCCGAAGGAGAAGTTGCCGTTCATCTGGAAGAACGTGCCGTGCCGGCTGGTCTTGCCGACCTCGTCGATGTCCGGGGTGCGGATGCACTTCTGGACGCTGACCGCGCGCTGGAACGGCGGGGTCTGCTGGCCCAGGAAGTAGGGGACGAACTGCACCATGCCGGCGTTGACGAACAGCAGGTTCGGGTCGCTGATGGCGGGCAGCGGAGCGGACGGCACCACGGCATGGCCGTTCGCCTCGAAGTGGGCGAGGTACCGCCGCTTGATCTCCGCCGTCTTCATCGCTGGTGTTCCTCCGGGAAAATCTCTCGGTCGCCGATCCGCGGGTCCTCCCGCAGCTCGGCGAACTGGTCGTCGTACATCTCGCCGCGGGCGAAAGCCTCGTGGATCTCCTGCTCGCGCTCGGCCATGCCGGTCCGGACGTCCTCGACGAAGCCGCGGACCGACTCGACGAGGCTGCCGGCGGATTCGGACAGGCCGCTGGCGATGCCGGCCGGCGTGTACGCCTGCGCGGCCCGGGTGGCCTTGCGGACCACCAGCACGCCCACGGCCAGCCCGATGCCAAGCCAGAACACGCGTTTCATGTCACATCCTCCCCGCGAGCCGGTTCACCGGTTGGCGCGCTTATCAGCGCGGCGCCGCTGCTTGATGATGTCGCGTGCCTCCCGCTCCTGGTCCGCGTTGCGGCGGGCGGCGGCGGCCCGGCGTACGCCGTAGCCGAAGGCGGCCACCTTGACCAGCGGGTTCGCGGCGGCGGCGGAGACCACGGCGGTGAGGTTGGCGACGTTGGCGGTGACGTTCTGCGCATGGGTGGTCATGGTGTCCACCTTGGCGAGCTGCAGGTTGACCCCGTCGAGGGTGGTCTGCGCCTGCTCCAGCGCGGTGTTGACGTTCCTCACCGTGGTGTTGACATCGCCGAGCAGCGGCGCGGCGCGGTCGTTGAGGTCGTTGATCATCCGGGTGGCGGCGTCGACGGTGTGTCGCAGCCGCAGGATAGGCAGCGTCAGGATCAACACGAGCATCGCGAACGCGATTGCCGCGACCAGCGCCGCGACCTCCAAAATTTCCACGCCTGTCCTCCTCGACAAGGTCCCGGGAGCCGACGCCCCGGGACGCGCGACCGTCCTGCCCACTCCGCCTCAGCCGGTCCCACCGCGACCTACCGCACCGCCGAACCCGCCAGCCCCAGACCCTACCGTCCGTGATGGAGACCTGCTCACGACGGTGAGGGTGCCGATTCGTCGAGTGGGTCGTCGGCGAAGGTCGGGAAGGGATCCACACCGGTGAGGGACGGATCCTTGGTCGGCTGTGGCCCGGTCCGCTCGTCGTCGATCGCGTTGCGAACCTTCACCGACACCAACGACCCGGTGCACTTCTCCGCTGCGGGCGACGGGGCCGGCGATGGTGCCGGCGACCCGTCGATCGGCGGCGGCGTGCAGACGGGTTCGCGTACCCAGAGTTCGAGGGTGAGCTCGTCCCGACGCCAGCAGGTGAAGCTGCCCTCGACCGGCCGCTCCGGGCAGCGGCTGTTCTTCCAACGCCGCCAGCCATCCCCGGCCAGCGCCTGCTCGTACGCCCGCGCGGTCTCCTTCGGCGCCCGCTGCGACTCGACGGTCCGCTCCCGCAGCCGGCATTCACGGAAGCACCAGCGGTTGCCGCTGACGTTGTCGACGGTCGTCACCGCCGCCCAGGCGGGCACCCTCAGCCCGTCGAGGGTGTCGAAAACCGGGTCGTGGCTGAGGGCGCGCAGCCCGAAAAAGAGCGGGACCGCGCCGAGTAGCACCACGCTGACCAGGGCGAGGATGCCCAGCCGCAGCCGCCGTCGCTCGCGCATCTGCCGCCGCAGCTCAGAGCGGGCGCCGCGCAGGGCACCGGCCGTGCCGCCGGCCGACGCCGACTTCGCCTCGGCCGGTCGCAGCGCTGGTCCGGCCCCGTCGGCCGGGCCGGGTCGCGGCGCGGCCGGTTCCAGCGGTGCGACCACGGCGGCCCGGGCCACCGCCGGCTCGGCGGGCCGCCCCGGCGGGGGTACGACGGCCGCGCCGATCGGTGCGGGCCGGCCCGGCTCCGCGCCCGGTGGGACCACCCGGCCGGTCGGCCGTTCGTCAGAGCTCTCCGGACGGGCCACGGAGGCGGCTGCCCGGGCGACCGGACCGGGCCGGCCCGGCTGGCCGGGACCCGTGTGCCCGGCCCGGTTCGACGGGTCATGGCCGGCGTCGCCGCCGGTGGGTAGGCCGCCGGCCCGGGCCGGATCACTCCCGACGGGGAAGCCTCCCGTGCGAGCCGGGTCGGGCCCGGCGGAGCGGCCAGACGTGCCAGGGGGACGCCCGGCACCCCGGGCGGGACCGGACTGGTCGGGCTTCACCGGCGGCACGGCGGCACCGCCCCGACCGGCCGGGGCGCGGTCGGGCCCCGCGGGGACACTCGCTCGACCGGGCGAGACAGCCTCGGGCCCGGCAGGTACGCCCGCTCGACCGGCCGTCGGCTCGCCGACCGGGGAACCGGTGGGGCGGATCACCGGCAGGGCGTCGCTGTGGTGGGTACGACCGGCCTGCGGGAGCCAGTCGACCGGACGCTCGGGGCGCTGGGACCGCGCGTCGGTGGCCTCGCGGGCCACGCGGCGCGGGCTCGGCGGCGCCTCACCGGCCGACCGTCGTGTGCCCGGCGGCTCCTGGGCGACACGGCGACCGGACGCGGTCGGCTCATCGGCCGGGGCGGCGGGCGCGGCGCGGCGAGCCGTCGGCGTGCCCGGACCCTGCCCCGGACCACCGGAGGACGCGCCGGACGGGGCATCCGGGATCGGCGGGGCGTTCCCGCTGCGGGGCACCGCCACCGGCCGATCGGGCTCGCCGGCACGGCGTCGACCGCCTGGTGCGGTGGGAGCGTCCATCGGGGACGGGCCGGCGGCGGAGGGGTCATGTTCCGCAGCACCGCGGCGACGCCGGGGCTCGGGGGCAGCTGCTCCAGCGGGCCGGCCACGGGGCGTCGGCGGCCCGTCGGGCGGCCCGACGGGACCCGGCGGCTGCCAGCCGGGGCCGGGCACCTGACCAGCCCGGGCACGGCCCGGGGCGGCATCGGACGGCAAGGTCGGTCGGCCAGCCGGATCGGTCGGTCCGCCGGTGCCCGGCGCCAGCGGTGCCGACTGCCCGGTGGGTGCCTCCGGGCCGCGGCGCGGCGGTCGGGACGGCTCGGCGGGATGCCGGGGCGGCTCGGGCGTACCGGGCCAGGGCCCGTCGACCGGCCGGCGGCGGGCCGCCGTCGAGTCAGGCTTGCCGGGACGTACCGGAGGTGCCGCCGGCCCGGCATCGGCCGGGCCACGCCGGGCGGACGGCCCGGACTGGGCGGACGGCCCGGACTGGGCGGACGGCGGCATCACGCCGGGGCGTGGGCCGCGCGGCGGCTCGGCGGTGGACGGGTCGAGGCGCGGCCCGGCAACCGCGGGGGGCGGCGCGGCGGCAGGACCGTCGCCGCCCGGGCCGAGGTCGGTACGCTGCTGCTTTGCCGTACGCAGGTCGTCGATCCAGCCGAACTCCTCGCCGGCGGTCGCCTCCTCCGGCTCGGCGTCGGCCCGACCCCGCCCCCACCGGCGGCCCTTGGCGCTCCGGTCGCGCCGCTCGTCGGGGCCGTCCTCCGGCCGCTCCGGACCACGCGCCATCACTGCTGACCCTCCCCGACGGCGTCGCTGCCGTCCTCGCTCGCCCCGTTGCTCAGCTCGACGCCGGCGGGGCGTCCGGCGGGCGCGGCCGGTGCGGCGGGCTCCGGACGGGCAGCCGGTGCCGGCAGCCCGCGGACGATCCGCCGCAGCAGCGGCAACCGGCCGGCCACCGCCCGCTCCGCGCCGTGCCCGCTTGGTTGGTAGTAGTCGGTCCCGACGAGATCGTCCGGAGCGTACTGCTGGGTGACCACGCCACGATGGTCGTCGTGGGGGTAGCGGTAACCGGCGCCGTGCCCGAGGCCACGGGCACCGGAATAGTGGGCGTCGCGCAGCGTTCGCGGCACCGGCCCGCCCCGACCGGCGCGCACGTCGGCGACGGCGGCGCCGATCGCCGTGGTGGCCGAGTTGGACTTCGGGGCGGTGGCCAGGTGGATCACCGCCTGGGCCAGGTTGAGCTGGGCCTCGGGCAGCCCGACGTACTCGACGGCGTGCGCGGCGGCGGTGGCGACGGTGAGCGCGGTGGGGTCGGCCATGCCGACGTCCTCGCTGGCGAAGATGACCAGACGCCGGGCGATGAACCGGGCGTCCTCGCCGGCCACCAGCATCCGGGCCAGCCAGTGCAACGCCGCGTCCACGTCCGAGCCCCGCATGCTCTTGATGAACGCGCTGATCACGTCGTAGTGGGCGTCGCCGTCCCGGTCGTACCGAACGGCGGCGACGTCGACGGCCTGCTCGGCGGTGGCCAGGTCGATCCGCCCGGTGCCGAGCGCGGTGGCGGTGGCGGCAGCCGCCTCCAGGGCGGTCAGCGCCTTGCGTACGTCGCCGCCGGCGAGGCGGACGAGGTGGTCCTCCGCCCCGGTCTCCAGGATCAACGCGCTGCCCAGCCCGCGCTCGTCGGCGACCGCGCGGCGCAGCAGGCCGCGCACGGCGTCGTCGTTCAGCGGCTGGAGGGTGAGCAGCACACAGCGGGACAGCAGCGGCGAGATGACCGAGAAGTACGGGTTCTCGGTGGTTGCCGCGAGCAGGGTGACCGTTCGGTCCTCCACCGCGGCGAGCAGCGAGTCCTGCTGGGTCTTGCTGAACCGGTGCACCTCGTCGATGAAGAGCACGGTCGGCGGACCGCCGGCTCGCCGCTGCCGGCGGGCGGTGTCGATCACCGCGCGGACGTCCTTCACGCCGGCGGTCAGCGCGGACATCGCGACGAAGCGGCGGTCGGTGGCCTGGGCCACCAGGTGGGCGATGGTGGTCTTCCCGCTGCCGGGCGGCCCCCAGAGGATCACCGACATCGGCGCCGCGCCCCCGACCAGCTGGCGCAACGGCGCGCCCGGGGCGAGCAGATGGTCCTGCCCGACGAGCTCGTCGATGCTCGCCGGACGCATCCGGACGGGCAGCGGCGAGTCCGCGCGTACGGTGGTGAACCCGTCCACGACGGCGGAACCTGCGGGGGCGCTGGGCGCTCCGGCGGGTTCGCCGAGGGTGAAGAGAGCGTCGGACTGCATCACGAGAACAGTACCGGGCCGGGCCGACGCCGCTGGAATCACGCTGCTGGCCCGGCCCGGGATGATCCGTTCCGGTCAGCCACGGCTTTAACGCCGACCCCGGTGCCAGCGGCCCCGGCTGCCGAACCCGGCCAGGTGCAGGGAGAGCAGCAGGAAGCCGATGAGCATGAGGGTGTGCACGTTGAACAGGTCGGGGGCGCCGAGGTTGGTGTTCAGGAAGTCGAGCAGCAGCGCGAAGCCGAACACGATGGCGGCGAGAAGTGCGAGCATGTCGTTCCTCCGGTGCGGGGTCCCAGCAGGTTGCCGAGAGCTGTACCCGATCGGCCTGCTCGGCAATCTCCACCGTGGAACGCTCCCCCGGTCCGGGCGGCGCTACCGGTCGTTGCCGAGACCCTTCCCCCAACGGTCCGGGTGGACCACGTAGCCGACCTCTCCGCGCCGGTGCGCCGGGCTCGTCACGGTCAGCGCGCCCAGGCCCACCAGTTGGTCGTCCGCGACGGCGGCCAGGTGGTACGCGAGCCGCGGCTCGCCGCCGGCCGCGTCCCGCCAGGTCGGCCGGACGGCGTGGATCACCTCGACACCTTCTGCACGCGTGTGGAGTCGACGCTGACCGCCGCCCCGTCAATGTCGACGGGCAGCACTCGCGGCAGAGGTCGACCTTCTCGGTCGAGGAGGGTCGAGTGGGGCTCGTTGTCCCCGAAGGTGTGACGTTCGCCCCACTGTCGCAGCGTGACGATCACCGCGAAAAGGTCTCTGCCTGCATCGGTGAGCTCATACAGCTTGCGCCGGCCGGATGGGGCGTCGACCTGGATGAGCAGGCCGTACGCGATGAGCTTGCGGAGACGGTCGGTGAGGATGTTGCGGGCGATGCTGGTGCGCTGCTGGAAGTCGGTGAAGGAGTGGGCGCCGTCCATCGCGTCCCTAATGATGAGCAGACTCCACCGGTCACCGACCATGTCGGCCGCTCGCGCGACCGGGCAGTTCGGGTCTGTCCACGCCATGCCCTTGCTCGCCTGGTCCACCGTCACACCCCCATTGAGTTGCGGATTGCAACCATTCTGCCCTACCGTTCGGTCAGTAGCAAACTGCAACCGAGTGAGGTGGCGGATGTGACGGGGCGTACGAGGCTGCTGCTGGCCGTGATCTGCGGGGTCGCGGTGGCGAGCGTGTACGCGGGCCAACCGGTGCTCGGTCAGATGGGACAAGACCTGGGAGTGCCCGCAAAAGCGGTGGGGTGGTTCGTCGCGGTCGGGCAGCTCGGCTACCTGGCGGGTCTGGTGTTGCTGGTTCCGTTAGGCGATCTGCGTGATCGGAGGCGCTTGATCGCGCTTCACCTCCTATTGCTCGCAGGGGGCCTAACGGCGGCTGCGGTCGCGCCGTCCGCCTGGGTCGCGTTCTGCGGGCTCGCGGTCGCGGGTGTCTTCGCCGTGGTGGTGCAGACGACGGTCGCCTACGCGACGGCACTGTCCGGGCCGTCTGAGCGTGGCCGCAACCTTGGGATCGTGACCTCGGGGGTGGTGATCGGGATCCTCGGCTCCCGCATTCTCGCTGGGCTGCTCGCTGATGTATGGGGGTGGCGCAGCATCTACCTCCTCCTGGCAGTCCTGGCCGCGAGCCTCGGACTGCTCTCGCTTCGGCTACTGCCCGCCGATGTCCGATCCGGGGCATCTCGGTACGGGAACCTGCTGCGTGCCTTCGTAGGCTTGTTCGTCGAGCCGGTGTTCCTCAGCCGTGGCCTAATCGCGTTCTTCCTGTTCGCCTCTTTTGGGACGCTGTGGAGCGGCATGGCGTTGCCGCTGTCCGGGGTGCCGTGGCATCTCAGCGAGACGCAGATCGGGCTGTTCGGCATCGCCGGACTCGCCGGAGCCTTCAGCGCGGCCCGCGCAGGGCGCTGGGCAGACGCCGGGAACGCGAACCGGGTCACCGGTATCGCGCTTGCGATCCTGCTCGCCTCGTGGGCCGCGATCGGACAGTTGCCCTGGTCACTGCTGCTGCTGGTCCTCGGCGTGATCCTGCTTGACTTCGCCGTCCAGGCTGTCCACGTCAGCAGCCAGCACATCCTCACCACCGTGCACGCCGACCGCGTCTCCACAACCATCGGCGCATACATGGTCTTCTACTCCCTCGGCTCCGCCCTCGGAGCCGCCTCCACCACCGCCCGCTACAGCACTGCCGGCTGGGCGGGCTCGGCTCTGCTCGGCGCCACATTCGCCGTAGCCGGTCTGCTCACCTGGGCGCTCAGTGCACGCGCAGCGCGGCACGCAACCCAGCCTGCACGCCCAACTCACCGGTCTACCCTGGCGGGCCGTCCCAGACGCCGCACGCGACACTGACCGCGGCCACGGCCGCCAGAAGATCCGCCGCCGCAGACGCCGCCTCGACCAGCCGAGACGGTTCACCACCGAAACCGTCTACACCATCACCGACCTGCAGGTGCACCAAGCCAGGCCGGCGCAACTAGCTAGGCTGGCGGCATGATCACTGCCGACCAGGTTCTGTCGGGTCGGGACGCCCTGCTCGCCGCCGCCGGTCACCACCCGTACGCCCGGCACGCCCTCTGGCGGGACCACGAGGCGCGCGGGTGGCGGCGCGACGGCGCGGTGGGCTGGTTGCTCCCGCCGGAGCAGGGACCGGCCGGCGGGGCGCTCGGGGCGGCCGGGCCGGCGCTGGACGTCTTCGCCGGCCTGGTCGCGGACGGGACGCTGCACGCCGGGCAGTGGCTGCACCTGCCCCGCGCGGCGCCCGAGGAGGTGGCCGGCCGGCTGACCGTGGCGCGGCTGGACGAGTGGGACTTTCTCTGGACCACCACGCCGCCGCCCCCGCAGCCGGAGCAGGAGCGCGTGGTGCGTCTCACCGAGGCCGATCACCCGGCCCTGGCCGCGCTGGTCGAGGGCTCCTTTCCCAGCACCACCTCCCGCCCCGGCGACCCACGCATCGTCGACTGGTACGGCATCCGGGACGGCGACCGCCTGGTCGCCTGCGGGGCGGACCGCAGCCGGGGCGACATCGGCTTCCTCGCCGGCCTCACCGTGGCGATCGACCGGCGCGGGCAAGGCCTCGGCGCGGCGCTCACCGCCGGGATGACCCGCGCCCTCTTCGCCCGGTACGACCACGTGGCGCTCGGCGTCTACACCGAGAACCTCGGGGCGATCCGGCTCTATCGCCGGCTCGGCTACATCAACACCGAACCCCGCACCTCGGTCCACCTCGGTTGACAGAGGAAGGGCCCCCTGCTAACGCATGACGCAAAGCAGGGGACCCCTCTTAACCATCGCCGCCCTCAGCGAGCCCGGGCCGGGACATTGTCCAGGTCGGCCGGCACGGCGGCGTGCGCATCCGCCGCCCCTGCCGAGCCGACCGGCTGACCGACGGCCGCTGGGACGGGCACGGCGGCCCGGCCGGCGCGCCAGGCCGGCAGATAGAGCGGCGCGGCCAGCGCGAGCATCACCGCGCCGACCAGCATGGCGAGGCTGACGCTGGTGCGGTCGGCCAGGGCGGTCAGCACCACCGCGCCGAGCGCGCCCGCCGGCAGGCCCACCATCGAGTTGAGCGACATGACGCTGGTCCGGTACGGCCCGTCGACCTGCCGATGCAGCAGCGCATTGTGCAGCGGGTTGGACGCGCCGTGCACGGTGTAGCAGGCCAGGTAGGCGACGAGCACCCCGGCCGGGCCGGCGAGCAGGCCCATCCCGACCACGGTCACACCCTGGAGCACCCGCAGCAGCGCGGCGGCGGGCGCGGCGCCCAACCGGCGCAGCAGGAACGGGGTGAGCGCGGCGCCGGCCGCGTTGGCCAGCCAGGCCGCCGAGCCGGCGGGGCCGAGCAGCGCCGCCGCGCGGTCGGCGCCGCCGACCACCTCGGACAGCCGGATCGGCAGCAGCGACTCGAAGGTGACCATGCCGAAGCCCCAGAACAGCTCGACGGCGACCAGGGCGAGCAGCACCCGGGAGCGGCGCAGCAGGCCGATCGCCTGCCCGGCCATCCGGGGCACCTCGGCCAGCGAGGCGCGGAGCGCCGCCGCGCCTCGGGCCGGGCGGGTCTCCACCAGCAGCACCAGCAGCGCGAGCAGCGAGACGCCGTACAGGACGATGGCCACCAGCACGGGCAGGGTCAGCGCGCTGACCGGCCCGACCGGGCCGAGCGCGACCAGGCCGCCGCCGAGCAGCGCGCCGACGCCGATGGCGAGGCCGCTGACGGTGCCGGCCTGTCCGAGGCCGCGCTCGTAATCAGCGTGCGGGTCGGCGGCGAGGGTGGCGTCGACGTACCAGGATTCCAGGGGGCCGCTGTCGAGCGCCCGGTAGACGCCCTGCAACGCCCAGACCAGGAAGAAGAGCCAGAACGAGTCGGCCACCGCGAAGATGATCAGCGAGATCAGGCCGATCACCCAGGCGACGCCGAGAGCTGGCTTGCGGCCGAGCGCGTCGGCGAGACCACCGGCGGGCAACTCCAGCGCGAGCACGACCAGCCCCTGCGCGGTGGCGACCAGACCGATCTGGGACAGCGTGAGGCCGCGCTCCTGCATCAGCAGGATCATCACCGGAACCATCAGGCCGGTGGGCAGCCAGCGCAGGCCGTAGAGGGTGAGGTAACGGAACCGGACCTGGCGTACGGACAGCGTGCTCATCGCTCCTCCTCCGACGGTGGGGTGGTGAGCCGCAGGTCGGTCAGCATCGGCAGGGCGGCGAAATAGACCTGCACCTGCTCCGCGCCGGGCTCGCCGGGGTCGGCTTCGTCGCGGTAGCGCTTGAGGAGCTGCTCCACCTCGACCTTGAGCGACGCCAGCCGCGCCGACGGGATCGTCATGAAGAAGTCGCCCATACCGAACACGTCCCGCCAGGCCGGTGACCACTCGTGGCGGAGGGCGAACCACCGCTCGGCGTGTTCGGCGAAGTGCCGCACCTGGTCGCCCTCGATCCACTCGATGGCGGCGCGGGCGTCCGGGTCGTCGTCGAAGTCGGTCGTCTCCCAGTTGGTGACGTCGTGCGCGGCTCGCCAGAACCGCTGCCGGCCGGTGCCCAGGTTGGGATCTTCCACGACCAGCCCGACCTCGGCGAGCTGGCGCAGGTGGTAGCTGGTCGCCCCGGTGTTGGTGCCGAGCAGTTCGGCGAGGGCCGTGGCTGTGGCCGGACCCTTCACCCGCAGCGCACCGAGCAGGCGGATCCGCAGTGGATGCGCCAGCACCCGCACCTGCCGATGGTCGAGCCGGACCTGACGTGACGTCGGCTTCTTGTCGTCTCCCATAGACGCACAATACCTGTGCACACTTTCTGTGCACAAGAGTTATGCATAGGAAGTGTGCATGGATTCGCCAGCGAAGCGGCGATGCTCAGGCGATGAGGAGTTCGGTGACGCCGCGCAGCCGGGTACGCAGCAGGCCGGCGGCGCGGGAGGAGTCGAGGCGTACCTCGTCCGGACGGCACACACCGGCGGCGACGGCGGTCGTCGTCTTCAGCCCGACCGGGTCGACGCCGAGCCGCCGGGCGACCAGGAGACCCAGCTCGGCGCGGCTGACCGCCTCCGGCCCGGCCACGTTGAGCGGACCGGCACAGTCCGACGGCACGAGTTCGAGCACGGCGGCGGCCAGATCGGACACGTCGATCGGGCAGCGGACCTCGTCGGTAAACAGGCTCGCCCGGCCAGCGAGCGCGTCTCGGCAAAGCTGGATCTGCTTGCTGCCCTCCCCCACGATGAGCGAGGTGCGCACCAGCACCGCGCCCGGGTCGATCGCCCGCACCGCGGTCTCCGCCGCCGCCTTCGCCGCCCCGTACGGATAGACCGGGGTGGGCGCCTCGTCGTCCAGATAGGGCGCCGGCCGCCCGGCATGCAGGGCGTCGCTGGACAGGTGCACCAGCCGCGCCCCCACCTCGGCAGCGGCGTACGCGACATGCGCCGCCCCGTCGGCGGTGACCGCCCAGTCGTCGTACCGGTAGGGGGTGGCGACGACGGCGTCGGGGCGTACCCGGGTCAGCAGCGCGCGCACGGCGGCGCGGTCGGTGACGTCGAGCCGGCGGGCGGCCACCCCCGGCACCGCGACGGCGGCCGAGTGGTAGGTCCCGACCACCCGCCGGCCGGCCGCCACGGCCTGCCGGCAGACCTCCCCACCCAGAAACCCGCTACCCCCCACCACAAGCAGCGTCACCCCACCCACCCACCTCTCATGCGTCGATCATGAGGTTAGCGGGGCGGCCCGCCGGGGCGGGTGCCCGCCAACCTCATGATCGACGAGAGGGCTGCGGATCAGGCGGATCAGGTGGGGTCGGCGACGGGGGCGGCGGTGCCGGCGGTGCCGGTGTGCGGGGCTGCGGGGGGCTTCGGCTTGGCGTCTACGCCGGCCTCGGCGCGCTGCTGCGCGGTGATCGGCGTCGGGGCACCGGTCAGGGGGTCGAAGCCGCCCCGGGTCTTCGGGAAGGCGATGACCTCACGGATCGAGTCCGCGCCGGCGAGCAGCATGCAGATCCGGTCCCAGCCGAAGGCGATGCCGCCGTGCGGCGGCGGGCCGTACTTGAACGCCTCCAGCAGGAAGCCGAACTTGTCCTGCGCCTCCTCCGGGGTGATACCGAGCAGCTCGAACACCCGCTGCTGCACGTCGCCCCGGTGGATACGGATGGAACCGCCGCCGATCTCGTTGCCGTTGCAGACGATGTCGTACGCGTAGGCCAGGGCCCGGTCCGGGGCCTCCTCGAACCGGTCCACCCACTCGTCGTTCGGCGAGGTGAACGGGTGGTGCACGGCCGTCCAGCCGCCCTCGTCGGTGCGCTCGAACATCGGCGCGTCGACCACCCAGCAGAACGCCCAGGCGCTCTCGTCGATCAGCTTGGCCCGCTTGGCGATCTCGATCCGGGCGGCGCCGAGCAACTCCTGCGCCTCCCGGGTGTTGGTGCTGGCGGCGAAGAAGATCGCGTCGCCCGGCTTGGCGCCGACCGCGTCGGCCAGCCCGGCCAGGTGCGCCTCGGAGAGGTTCTTGGCCACCGGGCCGCGCGCCTCGCCGGTCTCCGCGTCGAGCACCACGTACGCCAGGCCCTTCGCGCCGCGCGCCTTGGCCCAGTCCTGCCAGCCGTCCAGCTCCTTGCGGCTCTGCGCCGCGCCGCCCGGCATGACGACCGCGCCGACGTAGCCGCCCGCGCCGATCGCGCCGGCGAACACCCGGAACTCGGTGCCACGCAGGTAGTCGGTCAGCTCGGTCAGCTCGACGCCGTAGCGCAGGTCGGGCTTGTCGGAGCCGTACCGCGACATGGCGTCGTGCCAGGTGATCCGCGGGATCGGCCGGGAGATCTCGTGGCCGGCCAGGTCGGACCAGAGCGTCGAGACGATGGCCTCGCCGAGCTCGATGACGTCGTCCTCGGTGACGAAGGACATCTCGATGTCGAGCTGGGTGAACTCCGGCTGACGGTCGGCGCGGAAGTCCTCGTCGCGGTAGCAGCGGGCGATCTGGTAATAGCGCTCCATGCCGCCGACCATCAGCAGTTGCTTGAACAGCTGCGGCGACTGCGGCAGGGCGTACCAGCTGCCCGGCTGGAGCCGGACCGGGACCAGGAAGTCGCGGGCGCCCTCCGGAGTGGAGCGGGTCAGGGTGGGCGTCTCGATCTCCAGGAAGTCCCGCTCGTTGAGCACGGTGCGGGCGAGCTGGTTGGCCCGCGAGCGCAGCCGGATCGCCTTCGCCGGGCCGCTGCGGCGCAGGTCCAGGTAGCGGTACTTGAGCCGGATGTCGTCACCGGCCTCGATCTGGTCGTCCACCGGCAGCGGCAGCGGCGCCGCCTCGGAGAGCACCTCCAGCACGCTCGCGGTGACCTCGACCTCGCCGGTGGGCAGGTCCGGGTTCTCGTTGCCCTCGGGGCGGCGGGTCACTTCGCCGGTGACCTTCACGCAGAACTCGTTGCGCAGCGCGTGCGCGTCCTCCTCGCGGAAGACCACCTGGACCACACCGGAGCCGTCGCGCAGGTCGACGAAGATGACACCGCCGTGGTCGCGCCGGCGGGCCACCCACCCGGCGAGCGTCACCGTGGTGCCGGCGTCCGTCGCGCGCAGGCTTCCGGCATTGTGAGTACGGATCACGGCTTGCGTCTGCTTCCTACTAGTTGCTCGTTGTTGAGCGATTCGGATGTTTCGCTTTCCGCTCGACTGTTGCCGGGCTGGAGTCCTGGACCGGCAGTCTGGTCCGGCGGCGATCGATCCTATCCTGCAGGATCTGCTTCACCACATGGTGTGGGGTGTGCAGGGCGATGTCGGGGTCGCCGGCTCGATACAGGATGTTGATCGCGGCGTTCACGTCGGCCTGCCACACCACCCCGCACGAAGTGCAGTCAAACCGGTCCCCGCTACGGCGGCCGAACCGACCGCAGCGGTGACAGGTTTGTGAGGTGTAGGCAGCGTTGACGGGAACGTGCGCAGAACCTCTGCGCACCGACACGTTCTTCAGCGCCTCGGCGGTGACCCCCTTGGTTGACGCGGCGAGACGCCGATTGATGTTCTTCCCGCCGGTCGGCGTCGAAGCCCGGCTGCAGCACCCTGCGCATATCGATCCGATACACGCTACGCACAACCGTCGACAGCCCTAGAAAGGAAGCAACCACCAGTCGCTGCTCCTCACCTGCGGTACACGTCTGCTTCCCCGCATTCTGTCAGCACCGCCCACCGGGCGCGGTCCGCGGCACGCAGCAGCCCCCTTTGCCGCCCTGCGGGGCCGGTCCGGAAACGCGGAGAGCGGGCCGCCGGTTGCCCGGCGGCCCGCTCGCGGGGAATCGATCAGTAGATGCTCACGCCGTAGGCGCTCAGCGCCGCGGTGACCGGCTGGAAGTAGGTGGTGCCGCCGCTGGAGCAGTTGCCGCTGCCGCCCGAGGTCATGCCGAGCGCGGTGCTGCCCGAGTAGAGCGAGCCGCCGCTGTCGCCCGGCTCCGCGCAGACGGTGGTGCGGATCAGGCCGGAGACGCTGCCCTCGGCGTAGTTGACCGTGGCGTTGAGCGCGGTGACCGAGCCGCTGCGCACACCGGTGGTGCTGCCGGAGCGGTTGACGGTCTGGCCGACGTACGCGCTGCCGGCGCTGCTGATCTTCTGGTAGCTGTTGTTGTACAGGTAGACGTTGCTCGGCGGGGCGCTGCTCTGGTTGCTGTACTTCACGATGCCGTAGTCCCGGCCCGGGAAGGTGCTGCCGGCGCGAGTGCCGAGCAGTGAGGTCTGCCCCGAGTTGCTGTACCAGTTCGCCGCGATGTTGGTGCAGTGCCCGGCGGTGAGGAAGTAGTAGACGCCGGAGCTGCTGCGCACGTTGAAGCCGAGCGAGCAGCGCCCGCCGCCGCCGGCGTAGATGGCCTGGCCGCCGGAGAGCCGGGTGCTCAGCACGCCGGACTCGGCCTCGATCCGGACCGTGCCGCCGGTGCGGGCGGCGGCGGCCTTGACCCGCTCCAGCTTGGCGCCGGTGACGGTGCTGTCGACGGAGACCACGACCTGGTTGGTGGCCGGGTCGACCCACCAGGCGGTGCCCGGGATCTTGGCGGACCGCTCCAGCTCGGCGGTGGCCGCATTGAGCTTGTTGGCGCCCCGGGTGACGAGCTTCGGGGTGGCGCCGGCGGCGCGGACCTGCCGCGCGGCCGCGTCGTCGGTCACCGCGATGACCATCTTGCCGCTGGCGTCGGCGTACGTGCCGGCGGCGCGGTCGCCGAGCTTGGCGACGAGGGTGGCGGCGGCGTCGGGGGACGCGGCCGTGGCCGGGGCCGCCTGGGCGGGTGCGCCGAGGAGCGAGCCCGTGACCAGGGCACCGGCCACGGCGATGGCCATGGCACGGCGGAGCGGGGACCTCGTGGGTCGCATGTAACAACCTCCAAGGAGGGGGCGACGGGCGCCGTCACACGGACGCGCCCAAGGACAACCCGACCGGCCTGAAAAACCGACCAGGTCATCAAAGTATTCACATATTTAAGATCCCTCGCAAGCACCCGGGGTTCGGCGATCATGGAGTTGTGGCGCCCGACATGCGGCTTTCATCCACTTTTGACTCCGGCCACAACTCCATGATCAGGGCAGCAGGGGGGCGGGGGCGGCGGCGAGGCGGGCGGCGCGGGCGGCGCGTTTGTCTTCGAAGCGGGACGCCTGGATGTTCAGGGTGTTCAGGTGGGCGGCGATCTGGTCGCGGGCGGCCTCGCCGTCGGCGTTCAGACCGGTCACCTCGAAGACGTCCCACTGGCGCAGCACCGGTACGACCACGTCGTCACGGTGCTGACGCAGGTCGTAGATGCCGGCCAGGGCGATGGCCACCGACTTGCGGGCGAAACCGTCGATGCCGACGCCGGGCATCTGGAAGTCGGCCAGCACGTCAGCGACCGCGCGCATGGCCTGGCTCGGGGCTAGTTCGAAGGCCGCGCCGAGCAGGTTGCGGTAGAAGACCATGTGCAGGTTCTCGTCGGCCGCCACCCGGGCCAGCAGCCCCTCGCAGACCGGATCGCCGGTGGCCCGGCCGGTGTTGCGGTGCGAGATGCGGGTCGCCAGCTCCTGGAACGACACGTACGCCAGGGAATGCAGCACCTCGTCGCCGTGCGTGTTGGCGTAGCCCGCCGACATGTGGATCATCCGGGCCCGTTCCAGCGCCACCGGGTCGACCGCCCGAGTCACCGTCAGGTAGTCGCGGATGGCGGTGCCGTGCCGGCCTTCCTCGGCGGTCCACCGGTGCACCCAGGTGCCCCACGCGCCGTCCCGGCCGAACAGGGTGGCGATCTCGTGGTGGTACGAGGGCAGGTTGTCCTCGGTGAGCAGGTTGACGATCAGCGCGGTGCGGGCCACCTCGGGCAGCGTCGAATCCTGCGGGGACCACGCCTCGCCGCCGAGCGGACCGTCGAAGGTCCGGCCCTCGCTCCACGGCACGTACTCGTGCGGGAACCACTCCTTCGCCAGCGAGAGGTGCCGGTCGAGGTTCTTCTCGACCACGGGTTCGAGTTCGTGGAGCAGGGCGGTCTGGCTGAGCACGGTCACGCGGTTTCTCCCTACGATGGCGTAAGTTACGCCACCGTAGGTCGAATCCTTCTCACGCGCCAGTCGCGGGACCCACCAGCGGCTTCAGGTCCGCCCGGGGCGGGGTCCACTCGCCCGCCGCGGCGGGCACCTGCTCGCCCGAGCGGATGTCCTTCACCTCGTCGCCCTCAGCCCCGGAGAACCAGACGTACGGGATGCCGCGGCGCTCGGCGTAGCGGATCTGCTTGCCGAACTTGGCCGCGCTCGGCGACACCTCGGTCGGGATGCCCCGGGAGCGCAGGGCCTCGGCGACCCGGTTGCTGGCCGGCCGCTCCTCCTCGGTGGTGACCGCGACCAGCACGCAGGTCGGCACGCTGCGGGACACCGACAGCGCGTCGGCGCCGAAGAGCAGGCCGAGCAGACGGGTCACCCCGATGGAGATGCCCACGCCCGGGAAGCGGACGTTGCCCGAGCTGGCCAGGTTGTCATAGCGCCCGCCGGAGCAGACCGAGCCGAACCGCTCGTAGCCGATCATCTGCGTCTCGTACACCGTGCCGGTGTAGTAATCCAGGCCCCGGGCGATCCGCAGGTCGGCGACGCAGAGGCCGGGCGAGTGGGCGGCGGCGGTCTCCACCACCGCGACCAGCTCCGCGATGCCCTCGTCAAGCAACGGGTCGCTCACCCCGAGCGCGCGGACCGCGTCGGCGAAGGACGCGTCCGGCGCGGAGATCTCCGCGAGGGCCAGCACGGCCTTGGCCTGTGCCTCACTCGCCCCGGCCGTCTCGGCCAGCAGCTCGGCCACCTTCGCCGGGCCGATCTTGTCGAGCTTGTCGACCGCGCGCAGCGCCGCCTCCGGCTCGGTCAACCCGACGCCCCGGTAGAAGCCCTCGCAGATCTTGCGGTTGTTGACCTGGATACGCACCGGCGGGATCGGCAGCGAGCGCAGCGCGTCGCCGATGACCAGGGGCATCTCCGCCTCGTAGTGGGCCGGCAGGGTGTCCCGGTCGACGATGTCGATGTCGGCCTGCAGGAACTCGCGGTAGCGCCCCTCCTGCGGCCGCTCGCCCCGCCACACCTTTTGGATCTGGTAGCGGCGGAACGGGAACTGCAGCTTGCCGGCGTTCTCCAGCACGTACCGGGCGAACGGCACGGTCAGGTCGAAGTGCAGGCCGAGCGCGTCGTCGCCGGTCGCGCCCTCCGGGTCGGCCTGCAGCCGGCGCAGCACGTAGACCTCCTTCGAGGTCTCCCCCTTGCGCAGCAGCTGGTCGAGGGGCTCGACCGCGCGGGTCTCCAGGGGGGAGAAGCCGTACAGCTCGAAGGTGGCGCGGATCCGATCCAGCACGAACTGCTCGATCATGCGCTGCGACGGGTTCCACTCGGGGAATCCAGAGATGGGCGTGGGCTTGCTCATGGCGTACTCCTTGAATCCCGCGCGGACCGCGCGGGGAGGTCGTGGTCGCGGCGGCTACAGGCCGCGGGCGGGCGCGGCCGGGCGCGCGGCGCCGGCCCCCGCCACCTCGATGAGGTACGGGTTGGTCGCGCGCTCGCGGCCGATGGTGGTCGCGGGGCCGTGGCCGGGCAGGACGACGGTGTCGTCGGCCAGCGGGAGGACCCTGTCCCGGAGGCTGGCCAGCATGCGGGGCATGCTGCCGCCCGGCAGGTCGGTGCGGCCGATCGAGCCGGCGAAGAGCACGTCACCGGAGAGGCAGATCTGCTCGGCCTCCCAGGGCGAGCCGGCGCCGGGCAGCCGGAACAGCACCGACCCGCCGGTATGGCCGGGGGCGTGGTCGACGGTGATCTCCAACCCGGCGAGGCTGAGCGTGGCGCCGTCGGTCAGCTCGGCCACGTCCTCCGGCTCGGCGTAGGGCAGCCGGCCGCCGAAGAGCTGGGCGAGATCTATCGAGAGCGCCTTGGCCGGGTCGGCGAGCAGCTCCCGGTCCTCCGGGTGCACGTACGCGGTGATGCCCCGCGCGCCGCAGACCGGCGCCACCGAGAAGGTGTGGTCGAGGTGGCCGTGGGTGAGCAGCACGGCGGCCGGGTGCAGGCGGTGCTCGGCGAGCACGGCGTCGAGCCGGTCCAGCACCCCGATCCCGGGGTCGACCACCACGCACTGCTCCCCCGGCGCGGTCGCCACCACATAGCAGTTGGTGCCGAAGGCGTCCGCGGGAAAGCCGGCCACGAGCACGTCCGCTCCCCTTCCGTTTCCGGTCATGGTCTACATCAGCAGCCTAGTCGGAACCTCGTACACGACTTTCCCAGCCGGTGGCCGTACACTCTGGCGGGCGTGTGGCGTGGCGCACCTGCGCACCGACGGGTGGACAAACGGCCCCGCGCCGCGGAGACCAGGGTAAAGGAAGGGGAGCACGGGTGGCTTCCAGCAGGGATCGGCAGCGCAAACTGGCGCGGGCCAAGCTCGACCGGCAGCTCGCCCGGCGGGCCGCCAGGGCGAAGCGTCACCGGCAGATCCAGGCCGGCGTCGGCGCGGCCGTGGTGCTCGCGCTGATCGTGGTCGGTTCGGCGTGGGCGCTCGGCGCGTTCGACTCGAAGCCGAAGCCGGAGGCCGCCGAGGACGTCTGCCTCTGGACTCCGCAGGACGCGAGCGCCAACACCAACCTCAAGGACGTGGGCAAGCCGCCCGCCACCGGCCTGCCCACCACCGGCACCCGGACGATGACGGTCACCACCAACCAGGGCGACCCGATCACCGCCGAGCTCGACCTGGCCTCGGCGCCGTGCGCCGCGGCGAGCATCTCCTACCTGGCCGGCAAGTCGTTCTACGACAACACCACCTGCCACGAGATCACCACCGAGGGCGCGCTGCACTGCGGCGACCCGAGCGGCACCGGCATCGGCGGCCCGACCTACTCGTTCTACGACGAGTACCTCCCCACCGGGGCGAAGCCGAGCGCGTCCGCCTCTCCGGCGCCGGACGAGCCCGCGACGTACCCGAAGGGCACGGTCGCCATGGCCGCCAACCCGCCGGGGTCCAACGGCAGCCAGTTCCTGATCTTCTTCAAGGACTTCACGACCGAGACGCCGACGTACCCGATCATCGGCAAGATCACCGGCGGGCTCGACGTGGTGGAGAAGATCGGTGCCCTGGCGACCGTGGACAATGGGAACGGGGCCAAGGTCAAGCCGAAGACGGACGTGGTGATCCAGAGCCTCACCGTCGGCGAGGCAAACCTCGGGGCGGCGGCGAGCAGCAGCGCCAGCTGACCCGGCCGCCTTCCATCCCCAGCAGCCGCGGCACCGTCCGCGCCCGAAATACACCGTAAGGAGTGACCGTGACGTCCACCAGAGAGCGGCAGCGCGCGGCGGCGCGGGCCCGACTCGAGCGGGAGATGGCCGAGCGCGCCACCAAGGCGCGCAAGCGCCGGCAGACACAGGCCATCGCCGGCGCGGCGGCTGTGCTGGTGCTCGTGGTCGCCGGCAGCGTGTGGCTGGTCACCAAGCTCGGTGGTGACGACGACAAGCAGCAGACCGCCAGCACGGCGGGCTACTCGCAGTGCGTCTACAACGAGATTCCCGCGGAGGCGCGCACCAAGGAGATCAAGGACGTCGGGCGGCCCCCGAACCAGCAGGACAACAAGGGCACCCAGACGATGACGATCGACACCAACCTCGGTCCGATCACCGCCAAGATCAACCGCGAGCAGGTGCCCTGCACCGCCGGTAGCTTCACCCACCTGGCCAGCAAGAACTTCTTCGACAACACCAAATGCCACCGCCTGGTGACCGAGGGGATCAAGGTCCTCCAGTGCGGCGACCCGAGCGCGACCGGCAAGGGCTGGCGGGACACCGACGGCACCGGCGGCCCGAGCTACAACATGCCCGAGGAGAACCTGCCCACCGACAAGCGGCCGCCGTACCCGGCGGGCGTCATCGCGATGGCCAAGTCGTCGGCGCCCGGGAGCACCGGCAGCCAGTTCTTCATCGTGTACGAAGACTCCCAGCTCCCCCCGGACTACACGGTGCTGGGCACGATCACCGGCGGCATGGACCTGGTGGAGCAGGTCGCGGCGGCCGGTGACGACGGCGCGTTCAACGAGAACGCCGGGGGCGGGCACCCGAAGAAGGAGGTCGTCATCAACAAGCTGACGATGAGCGACATCCAGGGCGGCTGAGCCCCGCCTTCGCACCGCATACGAGAGCGCCCGCCGGCCTTGGAGCCGGCGGGCGCTCTCGTATGCCCCAGGAACCGCCTCAGGACCGCCTCAGGACCCCGAGGTGACCCGGTAGGCGTCGAAGACACCGTCGACCTTGCGGACCGCGGCCAGCAGGTGCCCCAGGTGCTTCGGGTCGGCCATCTCGAAGCTGAACCGGCTCACCGCCACCCGGTCCCGGGTGGTGGTGACCGTGGCGGAGAGGATGTTGACCCGCTCGTCGGAGAGCACCCGGGTGACGTCGGTGAGCAGCTTGTGCCGGTCGAGGGCCTCCACCTGGATGGCGACCAGGAAGGTCGACGCGGAGGTGAGCTTCCAGCTCACCTCGACCATGCGCTCGCTCTGCGCCTTGAGGTCCTCGGCGTTGGCGCAGTCGTCGCGGTGCACGCTCACCCCGCCGGAGCGGGTGACGAAGCCGAAGACGGCGTCCGGCGGCACCGGCGTGCAGCACCGGGCCAGCTTGATCCAGACGTCGCTGACGCCCCGGACCACCACACCCGGATCGTGGCTGCTCGCCCGGCTGCGCGGCGGCCGGGTGGCGACGGCGGTCTCGGCGATGTCCTCCGCCGCGCCCTCCTCGCCGCCGTACGTGGCCATCAGCTTCTGCACCACCGACTGCGCGGAGACCTGGCTGTCGCCGACCGCCGCGTAGAGCGAGGCGACATCGGCCAGGTGCAGGTCCCGGGCGATCGCCATCAGCGCGTCCGGGGTGAGCATCCGCTGCAGCGGCATGCCCTGCTTGCGCATCGCCTTGACGATCGAGTCCTTACCGGCCTCGATCGCCTCCTCGCGCCGCTCCTTGTTGAAATACTGGCGGATCTTGGTGCGGGCGCGCGGGCTTTTGACGAACCCGAGCCAGTCCTGGGTCGGCCCGGCGGTGTCGGACTTCGAGGTGAAGATCTCGATCACGTCGCCGTTGGACAGCGTCGATTCCAGGGGCACCAGCTTGCCGTTGACCCGGGCACCGATGCACTTGTGCCCGACCTCGGTGTGCACCGCGTACGCGAAGTCCACCGGCGTCGACCCGGTCGGCAGCGGGATGACGTCACCCTTCGGGGTGAAGACGTACACCTCCTGGCTGGACAGGTCGAAGCGCAGCGCGTCGAGGAACTCGCTCGGATCAGCCGCCTCCCGCTGCCAGTCCAGCAGCTGGCGCAGCCAGGTCATCTCGTCGATGTGCGCCGGCGGGCCGACGATCTGGGCGCCCTTGTGCTCCTTGTACTTCCAGTGCGCGGCGATGCCGAACTCGGCGGTGCGGTGCATCGCGTACGTGCGGATCTGCATCTCCACCGGCTTGCCGGTGGGCCCGATGACCGTCGTGTGCAACGACTGGTACATGTTGAACTTGGGCATTGCGATGTAGTCCTTGAACCGACCCGGCACCGGCTGCCAGTTGGCGTGGATGACGCCCAACGCCGCGTAGCAGTCCCGCACCGTGTCGACCAGGATCCGCACCCCGACCAGGTCGTAGATGTCGTTGAAGTCGCGCCCCCGCACGATCATCTTCTGGTAGATCGAGTAGAGGTGCTTCGGCCGCCCGGTGACCTCCGCCTTGATCTTGGCGGCCTTCAGGTCGGTGCCCACCTTCTGGGTCACCTGGCGCAGCAGCGCCTCGCGCTGCGGCTGGTGCTCCCCGATCAGGCGGTTGATCTCCTCGAACCGCTTCGGGAACAGGGTGCCGAAGGCAAGGTCCTCCAGCTCCCACTTGATCGTGTTCATACCCAGGCGGTGCGCCAGCGGGGCCAGGATCTCCAACGTCTCCTTGGCCTTCTGCTCCTGCTTGGGGCGGGGCAGGAAGGTGAGGGTACGCATGTTGTGCAGCCGGTCCGCGAGCTTGATCACCAGGACCCGCGGGTCCTTGGCCATGGCGACCACCATCTTGCGGATGGTCTCCGCCTTGGCCGCGTCACCGAGCTTGACCTTGTCGAGCTTGGTGACGCCGTCGACCAGCAGGGCCACCTCACCGCCGAAGTCGGCGCGCATCTGGTCGAGGGTGTATTCGGTGTCCTCGATCGTGTCGTGCAGCAGCGCCGCGACCAGGGTGGTGGTGTCCATCCCCAGGGTGGCCAGGATGGTCGCCACAGCCAGGGGGTGGGTGATGTACGGGTCACCGGACTTGCGGTACTGGCCGGAGTGCCAGCGGGCCGCGGTGTCGAAGGCCCGTTGCAGCAGCCGAGCGTCCGCCTTGGGGTGGTTCTCGCGGTGCAGCGAGATCAGCGGCTCCAACACCTCGCTGACCTGGGAGGTCTGCCACGGCGCGTTGAACCGGGCCAGCCGGGCACGCACCCGGCGACCGGTCGGGGCGCTGGCGAGGGCGAAGCCGCCGCCGGGGGAGGACTCCCCCGGGCCATCGGCCCGCAACGGCACCACGGCCGCCCCGCCGCCGTCCGCGTGGGCGTCGGGCCCGCTGCCGGAGCCGGTCACCCGGGTCGGCGAGTTGCCGTTCTGCCCGGTCGCCGCGCCGTCCGCGTCGCCTGTCGGGTGCACCGTGCCCTCCACCGGAGGGGCGACATCGTGGGACACCGGCCTCCTCACCGCTCGCCGGGATGCGCCGGCCGTCCGGCCGACGTTTTGTTCAACCGGCCCGGGAGCCGGTCTTGTTCCGCGCCGCCCCGCCCCGTCGACGTGGTTCGCGCCGGCCGCCGGGGACCTCGCGGTCCCGGCCGCCCCGCGCGCCGCGCCGGCCGTCGGGCCGGTCGTCGCGCCGCCGGACGGTCACCCGCCCGGTCAGCAAAGGGCAATGCTACCCGCACGCGGGGTACACCGCGCCTCCACCGGACGGACCCTGCCGGGTCGGTCCGGGCAGGCGCGCGCTCAAACGGTCAGGAGGGCATGGACCGGACGCGGGGCGAGCCGCTCCCGCCCGTCGAGGAAACCCAGCTCCAGCAGGACAGTGAAGCCGCTGACCGTGCCGCCGGCCCGCTCCACCAGGTCGAGGGTGGCCTCGGCGGTGCCGCCGGTGGCGAGGACGTCGTCCACCACGAGGACCCGGTGGCCGGCGGTGAAGGCGTCCTGGTGCACCTCCAGCGTCGCCTCGCCGTATTCGAGGGCGTAGGAGGCGGAGTGCGTGGCGCGGGGCAGCTTGCCGGCCTTGCGCACCGGCACCACCCCGACCCCGGTGGCGTACGCGATGGCCGCGGCGAGCACGAAGCCGCGCGCCTCGATGCCGGCCACCGTGTCGAACGAGTCCCGCCCGTGATACGCGATGATCCCGTCGATCACCTCGCGGAAGACGGCACCGTCGGCGAAGAGCGGCATCAGGTCCTTGAACATCACGCCGGGCTTGGGGAAGTCCGGCACGTCCAGCACCCGGCTGGCGACCAACTGGGCGACCGCCGGGCCGCTGTCTCCCCGTACCACGGTGGTGTGGGTCTCCGTCACGGTAGGTCCCATGTCCCTTCAAAACGACAACGGCGTCCGTCATGCCGCTCGCACAGCATGACGGACGCCGTCCAGTCGGTTCCTACCGGGTGTCCCGGTCGGGGGTCAGCGGCGCTTGGCGCCGCCCGGCCGGTTACCGCCGCCGGGACGACCGCCCCGGACAGCGGACGGACGCTTGCCGGCCGGGCGGGCGCCGACCTTAGGCGCCGCGCCGGCGAGGGCCGCCTCCTCCGGGTCGATGACGTCGTCACCGGCCGGTACGACCCGCGACGCGCCCTTCGGGGTGACCTCGCCCCGGGCGATGGCGCCCCGACGGGCCAGCACCCGCTTGTT
Source organism: Micromonospora sp. NPDC006766 (assembly GCF_040636055.1). Classification (NCBI taxonomy): domain Bacteria; kingdom Bacillati; phylum Actinomycetota; class Actinomycetes; order Micromonosporales; family Micromonosporaceae; genus Micromonospora; species Micromonospora sp. NPDC006766. Next base: position 157,716 of record NZ_JBEYIX010000009.1, read on the forward strand.
GTGCGCACTGATCCGCGGGTCCTGGTTCTTCAGCAGCACCAGCGCCGGGGTGGCCAGCAGGATCGAGGTCAGGAACGCCACCGCCATACCAACGAACAGCACCAGACCCAGGTCCTTCAGGGTGCCGGCGCCCAGCAGGCCCGCGCCGATGAAGAGCAGGCCACCGACCGGGAGCAGGGCGACCACGGAGGTGTTCAGCGACCGCATCAGGCTCTGGTTCAACGCCAGGTTGGCCGCCTCGCCGTAGGTCTGGTTGTTGTTGGCGGTGATGCCGCGGGTGTTCTCCTGGACCTTGTCGAAGACCACCACCACGTCATAGAGCGCGAAGCCCAGGATGGTGAGGAAACCGATGATCGTCGACGGGGTGACCTCGAAGCCGACCAGCGAGTAGATGCCGGAGGTGAGGAGCAGGTCGATGACCAGCGAGGAGATCGCGGCGACCGCCATCCGCCACTCGAAGCGCAGGATCAGGTAGATCGCCACCACCGCGATGAAGATCAGCAGACCGAGCAGCGCCCGTTCGGTGACCTGATGGCCCCAGGCCTCGGAGACCTGGCTGCCGCTGATCTGGTCGGCGTTGATGCCGAACTCCTGGGCCATCTCGGTCTTGACCGCGTTGGCATCCTCGGCGCTGAGCTGCGCGGTGCGCAGCTCGTAGTACTCGCCGCTGGTGCTGCCGACCTTCTGCGCGGTGACCACCGTGATGCCGCCACCCTTGGCCGCCAGCACCGTGTTGACCTTCGCCTCGGCCTGGTCCAGGGTGCCGACGCTGGCCGGCACCTGGAACGTGTTGCCGCCGGCGAACTCGATGCCGAGGCTGAAGCCGCGGAACGTGAAGCTCAGCACGGCCACGAGCACCAGCAGGCCGGCCGCGGCGAACCACATCTTGCGCCGGCCGACGATGTTGAGATCGGCCTCGCCCCGGTAGAGCCGGGACGCCAGACCATTCTTAGCCATCTCAGGCCTCCTTGACGCGCGGGTTGTGAGCGGCGGCCTGCTCGGCCGACCGGGCCGGCAGGGCCCGACCGAGACCGCTGACCCGCGGGGACAGGAACGCCCGGGTCCGGGCGAACATCGTCATGATCGGGTGGCGGAAGAGGAAGACGACGACCAGGTCGAGGATCGTCGCCAGGCCGAGCGCGAAGGCGAAGCCCTTCACCGTGCCGACCGAGACGAGGTAGAGCACCACGGCGGACATCAGGGTGATGGCGTTCGCCGAGATGATCGTCCGGCGAGCCCGGATCCACGCCCGCGGCACCGCGCTACGTGGGCTGCGCCCCTCCCGGATCTCGTCCTTGAGCCGCTCGAAGTAGATGACGAACGAGTCCGCCGCCACGCCGAGTGAGACGATCATGCCGGCGAGGCCGGCGAGGGTGAGGGTGAACCCGATCGACCGGCCGAGCACCACCAGCGAGCCGAAGACCAGCAGGCCGGAGAGGACCAGGCTGAGGAAGATGACCGAGCCGAGCAGCCGGTAGTAGAAGAACGAGTAGATGATGACCAGCAGCATGCCGATGCCGGCCGCGAGCAGGCCCGCCTTGAGGTGGCTGTCGCCCAGGGTCGCGGTGACGTTCTGCTGCTCCTGCGGCACGAACGTCACCGGCAGGGCGCCGTAACGCAGCTGGCTCGCCAGCTGGTTCGCGCTCTGGCTGTCGAAGCTGCCGCTGATCTGCGAATCACCGGTCAGCACGCCCTGGATCACCGGGGACGAGACGATCTCGTTGTCCAGCACCACGGCGACCCGGCACTTGCCACCCTCGCCGAGCGCGGACGCGTCGCAGGCCTGGCCCTCGTTGCTGAACGCCTCGCGGGTCAGGTTGGTCCACCGCTCCTGGCCCTTGCTGGTGAAGTTCAAGCTCACCACCCAGGCGCTGGCCTGGTCGAGCTGGGCGGACGCGTTCTTGACGTCGGTGCCGAGCACCTTCGCCTGGTCCAGCAGGTACTTGGCGCCGTACTCACAGGCGACGGCCTGCTGCTTCTCGTCCTTGATCGACGCCGGCGGCCGCTTGTCGAGCTGGGCGCAGGTGATGGTCGGGACGTTGAACTGCATCCCGACCGGCAGCACCGCGATCTCCTCCGGGGAGAGGGCACCGAACGGCTTGAGCTTCTCCGCCAGCGCCGGGTCGGCGCTGAGATCGGCCGGGTCCTTCAGGCCGGTGGCGGCGGCCCAGGCGTCCGGGCCGACCTTCTGCTCGACGGCCTTGCGCTGCTCCTCGACGCTCTGCGACACCGGCTCGGCTGCCGCGCTCGACGTCGGCTCCGCGCTCGCGCTCGGCTCGGCGGCGCTCGGCGAGGCCGACGCGCTGGCGCTCGGCGCCGGGGCCATGCCGCCCTGCCCGCCGCTGCTCGGCGACGAGCTGGCCTTCGGCTCGACGCTGCCGGACGGCTTCGGCGTCGCGCTGCCCGACGGGGCCGGGGTGGCGCTGCCGGACGGCTCCGGGGTGGCACTGGCGCTCGGCGCCGGGGCGACGGTCATGCCGCTGCCGTCGGTGGCCTTGAGGACCTTGCGGAAGCGCAGCTCGGCGGCGCTGCCGACGTCGGTCAGGTCCCGGTTCGAGCCGGGCAGGGAGATGACGATGTTGCGGTTGCCCTCGGTGACCACCTCGGCCTCGGCCACGCCGTACGCGTTGACCCGGTTCTCGATGATCTGCCGCGCCTCTTCGAGGTTGGCCGCCGTCGGGGGCTTGCCGTCGACGCTGTTGGTGGCCTCGAGCGTCAGCCGGGTGCCGCCGACCAGGTCCAGGCCGAGCCGGGGCTCCAGCCGATCTCTCAGGCCACCGCTGGCGCCGCCCGAGAAGAACACCAAAAGATAGAGGACGACGAAGATGAGCCCAAGCACGGCGAGCTGCCGTCCGGGGCGCATCTGTCCCTGAGGTGGTGGTGCCACGGCTGTCCTGTCTCCCTGTACGGTCGCGCCGCTGGGCAGCGGCAACGAATATCGGGCCGGGGGTGTCCGCCCGACTGCCCCGACGAGCCGGCGCCGCCGGCCGACACGCCTCGAAGGGTGACGACGCAGCGGCGCCGAACGAGATCTCCACGTGCCGGCGTCGAGCGCCGACCCAACTATTCACTTGTGACGATGACTCCGCTGCCCCGTCCGGGGCCGCCGGTCACTCCTTGACCGGCTCCACTTCCTCGACGGCCGACTCGATCGCCTCGGGGCGCTCGGCCTGCTTGACCACCTTGGCGATGGCTGGACGCGCGTACTTGGTCTGCACGCCCGGCGCGATCTCCAGCAGGACGGTCTCGTCGTCCACGCCGGTGACCGTGCCGTGGAGCCCGCCGATGGTGACGACCTCGTCGCCCGGGGCGAGCGCGGACTGCATCTGCTCGGCCTCCCGACGCCGCTTCTGCTGCGGGCGGATCATCATGAAGTACATGACGCCGAAGAGCAGAGCGATCATCAGGATCGGCGTCAGGCCGCCGGCTCCCCCACCACTCGCTGCTGCGTAGACCACGGTTCAGACCTTCCCATTGGTTTCCGCGTCGCGCCGAGGGGCGCGGAGCGGAGGTGCATTCTTACGTCCTGTACAAACGCGGCGAAGTCTAATCCCTGCGCCTGAGAAGACCGAATGCGGTGCAGATCACGTTCGGATCACGGCTACTCGGCCTGAGTCGAGAACAGATCGGGCGCGGCAGGAGCATCGGTGCCAAATGTACCATTCGGTGGCGTTCGCCCCAGGTGGTGCCAGGCGGCCTCGGTGGCCACCCGGCCCCGAGGCGTACGGGCCAGCAGCCCGGCCCGCACCAGGAACGGCTCGCAGACCTCCTCGACCGTGTCCGGCTGCTCCCCCACCGCCACCGCCAGGGTGGAGAGGCCAACCGGACCGCCCCGGAACGAGTCGACCAGCGCGGTGAGCACCGCCCGGTCCAGCCGGTCCAGCCCGAGCGCGTCGACGTCGTACACGGTGAGGGCGGCCCGGGCGGTCTCCAGGGTGACCACCCCGTCGGCCCGGACCTCGGCGAAGTCCCGGACCCGGCGCAGCAGCCGGTTGGCGATCCGCGGGGTGCCCCGCGACCGGCCGGCGACCTCGGCCGCGCCCTCGTCAGTGATCGGCACGCCGAGGATCCGGGCTGACCGGCGCAGCAGCACCTCCAGCTCGGCCGGAGTGTAGAAGTCGAGGTGGGCGACGAAGCCGAACCGGTCCCGCATCGGCCCGGTGAGCAGGCCCGAGCGGGTGGTCGCGCCGACCAGCGTGAACGGCTCGACGTCGAGCGGGATGGCGGTGGCCCCCGGGCCCTTGCCGACCACCACGTCGACCCGGAAGTCTTCCATCGCGCTGTAGAGCAGCTCCTCGGCCGGCCGGGCGATCCGATGAATCTCGTCGATGAACAGGACATCACCCTCGGCGAGGCTGGTCAGGATGGCGGCCAGGTCGCCGGAACGCTCGATCGCCGGGCCGCTGGTCACCCGGATGCCCGAGCCCAGCTCGGCCGCCACGATGTTGGCCAACGTCGTTTTACCCAAGCCAGGTGGCCCCGAGAGCAGAATGTGGTCGGGCGGGGAGCCGCGCCGCATCGCGCCCTGGAGCAGCAGGTCCAACTGGTCGCGGACCCGGTGCTGGGCGATGAACTCGTCCAGGCGCTTCGGCCGGACGCTGACCTCCGCGTCCCGTTCCGCGTCGCTGACGTACGCCGAGACCAGATTCTCTGCCGTCATCGGGTGCGGCCCAGCAGACGGATGGCCTGCTTGAGCAGGACCGGCACCGGCGGGGTCGCCCCGTCGACGGTCTCCGCGACGGCGGCGACGGCCTGCTCGGCCTGGGCGGTGCTCCAGCCGAGCCCGACCAGGGCCTGGCGCACCTGCTCGGGCCAGGCGCCCCCGGTGACCCCGGCGGCGCCGTCCGGCCCGACCGGCACCGGGCCGATCCGGTCACGCAGCTCCAGGACGAGCCGTTCCGCGCCCTTCTTGCCGATGCCGGGCACCCGGGTCAACGCGGCGGTGTCGGCGTTGGCGATGGCCTTGCGTACCGCGTCCGGGGTGTGCACGGCGAGCACCGCCTGGGCCAGCCGGGGGCCCACCCCGCTGGCGGTCTGGAGCAGCTCGAACAGCTGCTTGGCGTCGTCGTCGGCGAAGCCGTAGAGGGTGAGCGAGTCTTCCCGGACGACCAGGCTGGTGGCGAGCCGGGCCGGCTGGCCGACCCGCAGCTCGGCGAGGGTGCCGGGGGCGCACTGCACCGCCAGGCCGATGCCGCCCACCTCCACCACCGCGTGGTCCGGACCGGTCGCGGTCACCGTGCCGCGCACGCTGGCGATCATCGCGCTCCTTCTCGTCGTACCCGCTCGGCCGCGGCGGCCAGCTTGGACCGGGTGCCGCCGCGCCAGACATGGCAGATGGCCAGGGCCAGGGCGTCGGCGGCGTCGGCGGGCCGGGGCGGCTCGGCCAGCCGCAGCAGCCGGGTGACCATCATGGTCATCTGCGCCTTGTCGGCCTGACCGGACCCGGTCACCGCCGCCTTGACCTCGCTCGGGGTGTACGTCTGCACGGGCAGCCCGGCCCGCGCCCCGGCGAGCACGGCGATCCCGCTGGCCTGGGCGGTGCCCATCACGGTGCGCACGTTGTGCTGGCTGAACACCCGCTCCACCGCCACCGCGTCGGGCCGGTGCTCGGCGACCAGGTCGGTGAGCGAGCGGTCCAGGTGCAGCAGGCGCAGCGGCAGCTCGTCGTCGGGATCGGTGCGGACCACGTAGTAGCCGACCAGGGTGCAGGGCCGCCCCGGCACGCCCTCGACCACGCCGACCCCGCACCGGGTCAGCCCCGGGTCGACGCCGAGCACCCGCACGCCGCCTCCTCCCGAGCATCAAGCAGAACGTGTGTTCGACACCCTACCGATCCACTTCGGCGCCCGCCGGGCGGGACACGCCCGCGGCCCGCTCGGGCGGACCGGCCCCACACACAACCGCCGCCGAGTATGTGTCACCGCCCCATGTGCCGCCGGCCACACAGCTCGTAACTTCTTGCGCCATGACGGCAGAACCCGTGGCGGTCCCCCACGTCGTACGCGTCGACCTCTCCGGTCGTATCGCCCTGGTGACCGGTGGTGGCAGCGGCATCGGACGGGCCTGCGCCCTGCGGCTGGCGGCGGCCGGCGCGGCGGTGCTGGTGGTCGACCGCAACGTGGCGGCGGCCGAGGCGGTGGCCGCCGAGGCGGGCGGCCGGGCCGAAGGCATCGACCTGGCCGACCCGGCGGCGGTGGACCGGCTCGACGCGGACGTGGACATCGTGGTGAACAACGCCGGACTGCAGCACGTCGCGCCGGTGCAGGACTTCTCCACCGAGCGCTTCGAGTACCTGCACCGGGTGATGGTGGAGGCGCCGTTCCTGCTGATCCGTCGCGCCCTGCCGCACATGTACGCGCAGGGCTGGGGCCGGATCGTCAACATCTCCTCGGTGCACGGGCTGCGCGCCTCGCCGTACAAGGCGGCGTACGTGTCGGCCAAACACGCCCTGGAAGGGCTGTCGAAGGTGGTGGCGCTGGAGGGTGCCGCGCACGGGGTGACCGCCAACTGCATCAACCCGGCGTACGTGCGGACCGCGCTCGTGGAGAGCCAGATCGCCGACCAGGCGGCCAGCCACGGCATCGGCGAGGACGAGGTGGTCGAGAAGATCATGCTGGCTAGGGCGGCGATCAAGCGCCTCATCGAGCCCGAGGAGGTGGCGGAGCTGGTCGCGTACCTCTGCTCGCCGCCGGCCGCGTTCATCACCGGCGCCTCGATCGCCCTCGACGGGGGCTGGACGGCCAACTAGTGGCCGCGCGCACAATGGCGGGCATGTCGTCGCCGGTCGAGTTTCTCGAGCTGCTGGCCCGGGAGGCCGCCGCGATCGAGTTCGAGGGGCCGCTGGTCGCGGCCCGCGCCGCCGGCCTGCCGGCCGATCGGCTCGCCGAGCTGGAGCAGGCGAAGGTGGTGGCGCTGCGGGTCCGCGCGCTGCTGGAACGCCGGCGCCGCCGGGAAATCGAGCTCTCCGGCCTGTACGACACGGCCAGCGACCTGGCCGGGCTGCGCGACCTGGACGACGTGCTGCGGGCGATCGTGCACCGGGCCCGGATCCTGCTCAGCACCGACGTGGCGTACATGACGCTCAACGACGACGAGCGCGGCGACACCTACATGCGGGTCACCGACGGTTCGATCTCGGCCCGGTTCCAGGGGCTGCGGCTGGAGATGGGCGACGGCCTCGGCGGCCTGGTGGCCCAGACCGGCACCCCGTACGTCACCTCGAACTATCAGGAGGACAAGCGCTTCCGGCACACCGGAGAGATCGACGGCGGGGTCGGCGAGGAGGGCCTGGTGGCCATCCTCGGCGTGCCGCTGCGGCTCGGGTCGAGCGTGATCGGCGTGCTGTACGCGGCCAACCGGTCGGCCCGGCCGTTCGCCCGGGAGGAGGTGTCGCTGCTGGTCTCCCTCGCGGCGCACGCGGCGGTGGCGATCGACACCGCCCGGCTGCTGGCGGAGACCCGCGCGGCGCTGGCCGAGCTGTCGGCGGCGAACAGCACGATCCGGGCGCACAGCAGCTCGGTGGAGCGGGCCGCCGCCGCCCACGACCGGATGACCGCTCTGGTGGTGCGCGGTGGCGGGATGGAGGACCTGGCGGCGGCGGTCACCGACGTGCTCGGCGGGGCGCTGCTGGCGCTGGACGCCGAGGGGCGGCGGCTGGCCCGGGTGGGCGAGATCGGGGAGCCGGACCGGGCGGATCTGGTGGAGGCGGTGGCCGCCTCCCGGACCGAGGGGCGCAGCGTCCGCCGGGGTCCGCTCTGGTACGCGGCGGTGGTGGCCGGCGCGGAGAATCTGGGCGCGCTGGTGCTGCGCCCGGACGGTGAGCTGGTCGACGCCGACCAGCGGATCCTGGAACGGGCCGCGCTGGTGACCGCGTTGCTGCTGCTGTTCCGGCGGACCGTGGCGGAGGCGGAGGGACGGGTCCGGGGCGAGCTGCTCGACGACCTGATCGCCCGGCCGGCGCAGGACACCGACGCGCTGCGCGGCCGGGCCCGCCGGCTCGGGGTGGACCTGGACGCCCCGCACGTGCTGGTCGCGGTCGGCGACGACGCGTTCGCCGCGACCGGCTCGGCGCGGCAGCGGGTGCTCTCCTGGGCCATCACGTACGCCTCGACGCGGGGCGGGCTGGCGGCGGCGCGGGACGGCCGGGTGGTGCTGATGCTGCCCGGCAAGGATGCCGGCGGCGCGGCGCGCGCGGTGGCCCGCGACCTGTCCCGGGTGACCGGCCGGCCGGTGACCGCCGGGGGGAGCGGGCCGTCCACCGGGCCGGCGTCGCTGGCCACCGTCTTCGCCGAGGCGGACCGCTGCCTGACCGCGCTGGGCGCGCTGGGCCGCGCCGGGCAGGGCGCCAGCACCGCAGAGCTGGGCTTCGTGGGGCTGCTGCTGGGTGCCGTCGGTGACTCCGGCGATCGGGACGTGGCCCGGTTCCTCGCCGCGACGGTCGGGCCGGTGGTGGACTACGACGCCCGGCGCGGCACCGCGCTGGTGAAGACGCTGGAGGCGTACTTCGGGATGGGCGGCAGCCTGGCTCGGGCGGCGGAACTGCTGCACGTGCACGTCAACACGGTGACCCAGCGGCTGGAGCGGGTCGGGCAGCTGCTCGGCGCCGACTGGCAGAAGCCGGAACGGGCGCTGGAGGTGCAGCTCGCGCTGCGGCTGCACCGGCTGCGTGCCACGACTGAGTGAGCCGAGCCGCCGGTCAGCGGGCGCGCAGGCCCTCCAGTGCGGCGTCGACGATCCGCTCCGGCAGGATCTTCTCGTCCAGCTCGGGGTGCCAGCGCAGCATCCGCTGGATCAGCATCGGGCCGGTGAGCAGCGCCAACGCCAGCTCAATGTCGAGGTCGGCCCGCAGTTCCCCGCTGGCCACGCCGCGCCGCAGCACCTCGCGCATCAGCTTCCGGCGGGGCTCGATGATGTTCTGGTAGAGCTGGAAGTGGTCCGGGCTGCGGTTCACCTCGGGCACCAGACACGGCATGATCTTGGCGGCCCGCGGGTCGATGTTGTGGCCGACCGCGCCCACGAGCAGCACCAGGTCGTCCCGGACGGAGTGCCCGGCGGGCTGCGGCACGACCCCCTTGAGGGTGCGCAGCGCGTCGAGCAGCAGGGTGTCCTTGCCCGACCAGCGGCGGTAGATGGTGGCCTTGCCCACCCCGGCGCGGGCGGCGATCGCCTCGATGGAGAGCGCCTCGATCGTGCTGCCCTCGGCAAGCAGGTCCAGGGTCGCCTGGACGATCGCCTCGTCGGCGCGGATGCTCCGCGGTCGCCCGGGCGACCGCGGAGCATCGGCGGTGGAACTCATGTCGGACATTGTTACGGAACCTACGGAGTCCCGGCCAATTCCGGCTTCGTGCCCGGCCGGGCGTCGGCCTGGGCGGACACCGGGCGGCCCGGCATCCAGCGGAGCACGATGCCGATGCCGAGCGCGGCCACCAGCGCGGAGACCGCCGCGGCCCAGTGCATCGCCGAGACGAACGAGTCGTTGGCCGCCGCGATCAGCCTCGGCGCCGCCGGGCCGAGCTGAGCGGCCGCCGCGTACGCGCCGGAGATGGACTCGCCGGCCGCCGCCCGGACCGGCTCGGGCAGCCCGGCGAGCGCCGAGGCGACCTCGTCCCGGTAGACCGCGGAGAGCACCGAACCGAGCACCGCCACGCCGAGCGCGCCGGCGACCTGGCGGACGGTGTTGCTCACCGCCGAACCGACCCCGGCCTTCTCCCGGGGCAGCGCCGACATGATCGACTCGGTGGCCGGCGGCATGATGTTGGCCATCCCGGCGCCCTGGACGAAGCCCAACGCCGAGAAGATCCAGATCGGCGTGTCCGCGTCGATGAGGACGTACGCGCCGAGCGCGGCGGCGGTGAGCAGCAGCCCGACGGTGGATACGGCCCGGCCGCCGTATCGGCGGACCATGGCAGCGCTACGCGGGGCGAAGATCAGCTGAGCGACCGCGAACGGCAGGAAGAGCAGGCCGCTCTGCAGCGGGCTGTAGCCGCGTACCAGCTGAAGGTAGAACGCCCCGAAGAACATCACGCCCATCGCGGCGAAGAAGACCAGCCCGACCATCGCTACCGGTGCGGCGAAGCGGGGCACTCGGAACAGCCGGACGTCCAGCGACGGGTGCTCGCTGCGCAGTTCGTGAGTGACGAACCAGGCCAGCACCGCGAGCCCGCCGACGATGGCGACCCAGACCGGCAGCCGGTCGAAGCCGTGCTCGCCGCCGTCGATGATGCCGTAGGTGAGGGCGACCAGGCCGATCACGGACAGCAGCACGCCGGGCAGGTCCACCCGGCCGGGGTTCGGATCGCGGGACTCCGGCACCAGCACGGCGATCAGGACCACGCCGAGCGCCACCACCGGCACGTTGATCAGGAAGACCGATCCCCACCAGTAGTGCTCGAGCAGCGCGCCGCCGAGGACCGGGCCGATCGCCACGGCAAGACCGACCGCCCCGGCCCAGACGCCGATCGCCTTCGCTCGTTCCTGGGGGTCGAAGACGTTGGAGATGATCGAGAGGGTCACCGGCATGATGGCCGCACCGCCGACGCCCATCAGCGCGCGGGTGGCGATCAACTGCGCCGGGTCCTGCGCGTACGCCGACAGCAGCGACGCCAGGCCGAACAGGGCCAGACCGATCAGCAGGAAGCGCCGGCGCCCAAGGCGGTCACCGAGGACGCCGAAGGTGAAGAGCAGGCCGGCGAAGACCAGCGTGTAGGAGTTGATCGCCCATTCCAGCTGGCCCTGGGTGGCGCCGAGGCCGTGCACCGGGTCGGCGAGGGTACGCAGGGCGACGTTGAGAATGGTGTTGTCGAGGACGACCACGAGGAGGCTGATCACCAGTACCCCGAGGATCGCCCACCTCCTCGGATGTCCGGTGTTCTCGTGCTGTTCCACGGCCGGTTCTCCCCCCGGTTTACCCGCGTCGAAATACGATACGGGGCAGACTCGTAACGGCCCTGAGCGTAAGCGAGCGAGTTTCGATACGGAACCGGTTCGTATCGTATGTGTGCCGGGTCACGCACCCACCCCCTGGTGCCGGGATGGCGCGGTCTGCGGGCGGGTTATGTCCGGTTGCGGGTTGGCTGGGTGCGGTGGGTGGAACGCCATGGAGGTCACCGGGGCCGTTTGACGTCCGTGGTGTTCCACTGACGGGCCTGGCACCTGGCCGGCGTGACCACCGGTGGGATGGTGTGTCCGGTTTGTGGGCGTGGTGGGCGGGCGTCGCGGGGCCGGAATGGCGGGCGGCGGTCGGTCGTTGAACACGGGTGCACGGCCGAGGAGGACGCCCCCCGCCAGGCGGGGTGTGCGAGGCCCGGAATGTTGGCGGGCCGCCGGTCGTTGTACATGGTCCCGGCGCCGCGAAGAGGCCCCGCCCCGCGAGCCGACCGGGCAGAGACTTTCCCCCCTTTTTTCTTTGAGCGCCTGACGGTGCTTGCGCACCACAGCCGACCCCCATCGGCGGGTGCGCCAACCCCCGAATGGAGCTCTTGCGATGAACACGATGCTGCTGCGGAAGAGCATTATCGGTATCGCCGGTCTGGCCTTCACCAGTGGTGTGATCGCCGGCCCGCTGGCCCACCACGAGGCGACCCCCAGCACCGCGACGACCCCCGCCGCCGTGGTCCAGGCCGACCAGCCGGCCGCGCAGGCCGCCAAGCCGGACATGAGCGCGCTCATCCCGCACGATGTGCAGGGCGCCCAGTCGAAGATCAACCTGAACGACGAGCAGGTCGCGGATGCGAAGGCGATCATCGCGGCGACGAAGAAGGCCGGCCTGCCCGAGCGGGCCGCGGTCATCTCGATCGCCACGAGCCTGCAGGAGTCGAAGCTGGAGAACCTGGGCCACCTGGGTGACCAGAACGACCACGACTCGCTGGGCCTGTTCCAGCAGCGCCCGTCCAGTGGATGGGGCACCCCGGAACAGATCACCGACCCCGAGTACGCGACGACCGCGTTCCTCAAGGGCCTGAAGCAGGTTGACGGATGGCAGGACATGCCCCTGACCAAGGCCGCCCAGACGGTGCAGGTGTCGGCCTACCCGGATGCCTACGCCCAGTGGGAGCAGCAGGCCGCCGACCTGGTCGCCCAGCACTGGAACAACTGACACAAGCACGCTGGCCGGCACCCGAACACGGGTGCCGGCCAGCGGCATCTTGCAGATCTTGGAGACCTACCGTTCACCACGAACGGCAACTCTCCAAGATCTGCAAGCGGCGCGGAGAAGAAGCGTGAAGGGCGGGCGGACAGGGTGCACGACGGGGCTGGGGGCGAGGGTGACCGGCGCAGGGATCAAGCCTGACCGCCCCGGGCCCGGCACCCACGCCCCCCCC
>NZ_JBEYIX010000010.1:0-137646 GCF_040636055.1 Micromonospora sp. NPDC006766
ACGCCTGCACCCACGGGCCCCGGTCCGTCTCGATCCCGACCTTCACCCGCCCGGCGGCGTCCTCGGCGTCCTCGGCGAGATGCTCACCGATCATCACGTGCAGCCGGGCCATGCCCGCCACGCCCTCGGGCAATCTGGCCTTGGCCAGCCTGCGCCCAGCGGCGTCCATCAGCTCCACGTCGTGGTGGTCCTCGGCCCAGTCATCTCCCACGAACAGCAACGCATCTCCCGTCCTCGACACCAGCAGCCGCAGCCGGCAGCCGGCAGCCGGCAGGAGAACCATCAGCGACCTAATGAAGCAGTGCTCACGCCGCAAACCAGCGGGCACGACATCCCATCAGCGATCAACTCTCCCGGCCATCCGGCAGGGGCACGGTCTTACATCAGGACTCAAGATCCAGGAGGGACGAGTGCTCACCCACCGGCGGCTACCACCGGACGAGTCTGCCTGAGGCCGACCCGCAACACTCATTAGGAGGGGCCCCTTCCTATCGTGTTGTGCATAGGAAGGGCCCCTTCTTAACGCCAGCTCAGCTTGTTACCGTGCGGATCATGCGTGCCGCCTATGCCTCCGCCCTGGACGCCGACAACCCGCTCGCCGCGCTGGCCGTCGGCGACCGCCCCGAGCCGACCCACCCCGATTCGGAGTGGGTCACCGTGCAGGTGCGGGCCAGCTCGCTCAACCACCACGACCTCTGGTCGCTGCGCGGGGTGGGGCTCACCGGTGACCAACTCCCGATGATCCTTGGCTGCGACGCGGTCGGCACCGACCCGGACGGCAACGAGGTGGTCGTCTACCCGGTGGTGCCCACCCCGGGTGACCCGCGCGGGGTCTCCATCCTCTCCGAGCACTTTCCCGGCACGTTCGCCGAGCGGGTGGCCGTACCCCGGATGAACCTGCTGCCGCTGCCGGACGGCCTGTCGGCGACCGACGCGGCCTGCCTGCCCACGGCCTGGCTCACCGCGTGGCGGATGCTCACCACCAAGGGCCGGGTGGCCGAGGGCGAGTCGGTGCTGGTGCAGGGGGCCGGCGGGGGCGTGGCCACCGCGGCCGTCGCGCTCGGCGTCGCGCTCGGCAAGCGGGTGTACGCGACCAGCCGTGACGCCGCGAAGCGGGAACGGATCGCCGAGCTGGGCGCGACCGCGCTGGAGCCGGGCGCCCGGCTGCCCGAGCGGGTCGACGTGGTGATCGAGACGGTTGGGGCGGCCACCTTCGATCACTCGCTGAAGTCGGCCGCGCCGTTGGCCCGGATCGTCGTCTCCGGCGCCACCGCCGGTCACGAGCCCAAGGTCAACCTGCGTCGGGTCTTCGCCATGCAGCTGGAGATTCTCGGCACCTCGATGGGCACCCCGGGCGAGTTGACCGAGCTGCTCTCGTTCTGCGCCGAGCACGGGGTGCGCCCGGTGATCGACAGCGTGGTGCCGTTCAACCGGATCGAGGACGCGTTCGCCCGCCTCGCCTCGGGCGACGTCTTCGGCAAGGTCGTCATCGACCACACCCCCTAACCCAACACGCCCGGGCTCCGGGGCAGCCCGACGCGGTCGATCATGGAGCCGTGGTGCCCGATCCAGGTGATCTGCCCCATTCGTCCGGCGCCACTACTCCATGATCGGCCCAGGGCTGGGGGCGGCAGGGTAACGGGGGTTAGGGGGGGGAGGTGGTGGGTGGTGAGGGTGGTGACGTTGGGGAGGTGGGCGTCGGTGGGGAGGCGGTGTAGGGCGGCCCGGTCGTCGTAGAGGGTCCATCGGAGGAAGTCGGTGGTGGTGGCGAGGACCTGGGGAAAGCCGGCATGGCCGGGGGTCAGGTACGCGCCGTGGTTCTGACCGGTCAGGCTCAGGAAGGCGGCTGGCCCGGGCGCGTGGGCGTACGCGGCACGGCCGACCGACTCGGGCACGGTCGGATCGGCGCTGCCGTGCACGAACAGCAGCGGCGCCACCGGGCCGGCGAAGCCGCCGGGCAGCTCACCGCCGGCCAGCACGATCCCGGCGCGCAGCCGGGCCGAGTGCCCCGCGCTGAACATGCCGGCCGTGGTGTAGCCGCCCGCCGAGTGGCCGGCCGCGGCGATCCGGTCGACGGCCAGGTGCCCGGCGAGCGGGTCGCTGAGGCGGGTGTCGAGGCGTACCAGCTGGCGGATCAGCCGCCAGCAGTCGGCGGGCTGGTTACGGACGTCATCCCGGGTGAAGTCCCGGGCCCGCTGGTTGGTACGCGGAAACGTCGGTGCGGCCACCACAAAGCCGGCGGCAGCCCAGCGGGTGATCAGCGGCGCGTGCATCTCGGGCAGGGCGCGCAGCCCGTGGCTGTAGATCACCACTGGGAACCGCCCGGCGGCCACCGGCGCGCCGGGCCGGACGACGGGCGCGTTCGGAGCGGCCGTGGACGCCGCTGGCCGCGTGGCCGGAATGGGTGCCGGCAGCGTGGCGGGTGCGGCGGCCGGATACCAGACGGTGACCGGTAACGGCCGGGGGCCGCCCGGGTCGACGACGAACTGCTGCACACCGACGGCGTACGCCCGTTGCGGGGCGTTCCGGACTGCGGACGGGCTCGGATCGCCAGTCGCGACGGTGGCCGGCCCACAACCCGCCAGCAGCGCCGTCACCAGCGTGGCGACCAGTCGCGGTACCTTCACGTCCTAACGGTAGGCGGCCGGGCGGCCGGTGCGGCCTGGACGACCGGACCAGGAGCCGCCGCTGACCGGCCGATGCGCCTGGGCCGGGCGGATTGTGTTGTCGCCACCGGCATGGCGGGAGACCGTCCGGGTGGACGAGCTTTACTAGGGTCACGCACATGGCTGAGAACTACACCGACCAGAGCGGCAACACGGCCCAGTTCCGTGCCTTCGTCGAGTCGCCCGACGCGGCGGCGACGGCAGAGGCGCCGTCCCGGCTGCCGTTGATCGCCGGCATCGGCGTCGCCGTCGTGGTGATCGCCCTGGTCGCCTGGCTGGCGCTGAGCTGACCCGACGCCGGCTGGTCGCCGGCATCGAGGCCACCCGCCGCCGGGTCAGCCGCGCGAGGTGAGCACCTCCCGGGTCTCCCGGGCGATCTCGCGCTCCTCGTCCGTGTTGACCACGCAGACCGCGACCTCGGCGCCGTCCGAGGAGATCACCCGGTCGCCGCTGCCGTCGTTGCGGGCCGGGTCGACGGAGATCCCGAGCCGCTCCAGGCCGGCCAGCGACGCGGCCCGGACCGGCGCGGCGTGCTCGCCGACGCCGGCGGTGAAGGTGACCGCGTCGACCCGCCCGAGCAGGGCGTAGTACGCGCCCACGTACGCCGTGATGCGGCGCTGGTAGACGTCGAAGGCGAGTGCGGCCGCCGGGTCGCCGGCGTCCCGCCGGGTCAGCACCTCGCGCATGTCGTTGACCCCGGTCAGGCCGAGCAGGCCGCTGCGGTGGTTGAGCAGGTCGTCGATCTCGTCCACGCCCATCCCGGCCTCGCGCCGCAGGTGGAAGATGACGGTCGGATCCAGGTCGCCGCTGCGGGTGCCCATGACCAGGCCCTCCAGCGGGGACATGCCCATCGAGGTGGCCACGCTCCGCCCGCCGCGGACCGCGCAGGCGCTCGCCCCGTTGCCCAGGTGCAGGGTGATCGTGTTCAGCTCCGCGTACGGCCGGTCCAGGAGCTCAGCCGTGCGGCGCGAGACGTACGCGTGCGAGGTGCCGTGGAAGCCGTACCGGCGGATGCCCCACCGCTGCGCGGTGTCCCGGTCGATCGCGTAGGTGGCGGCGGCCTCGGGCAGCGTGTGGTGGAACGCCGTGTCGAAGACGGCGACCTGTGGGATGCCCGGCAGCGCCTCCCGGGCGACCCGGATACCGGCCAGGTTCGCCGGGTTGTGCAGCGGCGCGAGCGGCACCAGGTCCTCGATCGCGGCGAGGACGGCGTCGTCGATCAGCACCGGCTCGCTGAACGTGCGCCCGCCGTGCACCACCCGGTGCCCGACCCCGGTCAGCCCGCCCAGGTCGAGCCGGCTGATGATCTCGCGTACCGCGCTCTCGTGGTCGACCGGCCCGCCGCCCGGCTCGCCGATCCGCTCGACGGTGCCCTTGTCGCGGACTTCCTCGCCGTCGTAGAGCCGGTACTTGACCGACGAGGACCCGCAGTTGAGCACCAGCACCCGGTCGGTCACGCGACCCCTCCCGACGACGCAGCGGCCTGAATGGCGGTGATCGCCACCGTGTTGACGATGTCCGGCACGGTGGCGCCCCGGGACAGGTCGTTGACCGGGCGCCGCAGGCCCTGCATGACCGGGCCGACGGCCACCGCGCCGGCCGACCGCTGCACGGCCTTGTACGTGTTGTTGCCGGTGTTCAGGTCCGGGAAGATGAACACGGTTGCCCGTCCCGCCACCGGGCTGTCGGGCAGTTTGGTGGCCGCGACCTGCGGGTCGATCGCCGCGTCGTACTGGATCGGGCCTTCCACCAGCAGCTCCGGCCGGCGCTGGCGGACCAGTTTGGTGGCCGCCGCGACCCGCTCCACGTCCGCGCCCAAGCCGGAGTCTCCGGTTGAGTACGACAGCATCGCCACCCGCGGCTCGATGCCGAACCGGGCCGCCGTGTCGGCCGACGAGATGGCGATGTCGGCGAGCTGGGCGGCGTCCGGGTCCGGGTTGACCGCGCAGTCGCCGTAGACCAGCACCCGGTCGGCGAGGAGCATGAAGAAGACGCTGGAGGCGACGGAGACGCCCGGCACCGTCCGGATGATCTCGAAGGCCGGCCGGATCGTGGCCGCGGTGGTGTGCGTGGCACCGGAGACCATGCCGTCGGCGCGCCCGCAGTGCACCATCATCGTGCCGAAGTAGTTGGGCTGCGCCACGATGTCGTGCGCCAGCTCGACCGTGACGCCCCGATGCGCGCGGAGCCTGGCGTACTCGGCGGCGAACTCGTCCCGCCACTCGCTGTCGGCCGGGTCGACCACCTGCGCGTCGCCAATGTCCACGCCCAGCTCCCGGGTACGCCGGGAGACCTCCGCCGGCCGCCCGAGCAGGGTGAGGTCGGCGACGCCCCGGCGCAGCAGGATCTCCGCCGCGCGCAGGATGCGCTCCTCCGCGCCCTCCGGCAGCACGAGCCGCCGGCGCTGCGCCCGCGCCCGGTCGATCAGGTCGTTCTCGAACATCAGCGGGGTGACCCGCCCGGACCGGCTGACCCGCAGCCGGCCGGCCAGGTCGACGGTGTCCACGCAGCGTTCGAAGGCGCCGAGCGCCGCCTCCACCTTGCGGGGGTGCGCCGTGCTAGGGCGGCCCTCGATCCGGCTGGACGCCGCGACCGTGTCGTAGCTGTCGCTGGTCACCGAGAGCACGGCCAGCCCGGTGTTCAGCCGCTCGACCAGCCGCATCGCCCGCGGGTCGGGCTGCTCGCCGAGGGTGAGCACCAGGCCGGCCAGGGAGACCTGCCCGGCCACGTGCGCGGCGCCGGCCGCCACCAGCAGGTCGGCGCGGTCACCAGGAGTGATCACCAGTGCCCCGTCGGTGAGGTGGTCGAGCAGGGTGGGCACGTGCGCCGCGCCCACCACGTAGTCGAGCACGTCCCGCTCCAGCGCGGTGTCGTCGCCGGAGAGCAGGGTGGCGCCGAGCGCCGCCGCCACCTCGGCCACCGTCGGCGCCGACACGGTCGGCACCTCCGGGATGGCGTACGCGGGGACGGGCAGCTCGGGCAGGGTCATCGGCCCGGGCACCCGGTTGGCCACCACGGCCACCACGGTCGCGCCCAGGTCCTCCAGGTCGTGGTACGCCCCACGCGCTGCCGCCGCGATCGCCTCGGGCTGCTGGCCGAACCCGTCAACCACCGGCACCACCACGCTGCCGAACTCGGTGGCCAGCCGAGCGTTGAAGGCCAGCTCGCGAGGGCCGGCACCATCCCCGTCGGCGAAGTCGCTGCCCACCACGACCACCGTCGGGCAGCGCCGTTCGACCTCGCGATAGCGGGCGACGATCCGAGAGATCAGCTCCTCCCGCCGGCCGTCGGCGACCAGCGCGGTCGCCTCCGAATACGTCGAGCCGTGCAGCTCGTCAACCGGCAGCTCCACGCGGTAGCGCTCGGTGAGCAGGGCGAGGATGTGGTCGGGGCCGGTGCCGGAGACCAGCGGCCGGAACGCGCCGATCCGCTCGACCTGCCGGGACAGCAGCTCGGCCAGCCCGAGGGCGACTGTCGACTTGCCACCGCCCGACCCCACGCCGGTCAGGTACACGCTGCGCGCCACGACCCCACGCTACAAGATCGCGCCACCTCTCGCCCGGGTCCTTGTGCCCGCCGGTCGCCCGGCCCGTGCCCAGCGTCAGGACGTCGTCGGCGCGACCGGCCGGGGGTCCGGGCCCGCGCCGATCGCGTCGACCGACGCCGCGGCCCGCAACAGCGCGTCGCTCTTCGCCACCCAGGCCGCTCCGAAGGCGAACACGGCGACCGCCTCGCACCACAGCAGCGGCCTGAGCGTGTCGCGTACGTGCGCGGGGAGCAGCGTGCTCGCGAGCGCGAGCGCGATCGCCGCCAGGATGAGCCCGCCGCAGCCCCGGTAGAACCGGACGGCCGGCCGGGACGGCGGCACCCCGACCCGGTCGGGGCGGGTGAAGAGGAAGAGGCAGAAGGCCGCGAGGAGCACGAAGAGCGCCGAAGCGGCGACCTGGTGCATCATGCCGACCATCCGGTCGTCGCGGCTGGTGCTGCCGGCCGACGCGCTCGCCGTGGTGGGGAAGAGGGCCACCACGATCGCCAACACCCCGGCGACGGTGCCGAGCGCGTTGTCCGGCCGGCGGTACCGGTAGGCGATCAGGAACACCCCGATGGCGCACAGCGAGCCGACGAAGACGTCGCGCATCTCGGTGTAGTAATACGCGCTGAGCGAGTCGAGCAGGGTGAGCCGGCGGGTCGCGACCAGGTGACCGACCACCAGCACGACCGGCAGTGCGATGCCGACGGATCCGATGCCGAGGCGCAGATGACGTACGGTCACCGCGTCCTGCGGCGGCTTGCGGGGTTCAGGATTCATCTCCGCCTCCCTGGCGTCGGGCGGCGTGTGGGTCCTCGTCGGACCCTGGACGCTGCTTTCCAGTTGACGCCCGGGAACGGCCTGCCGTCAACCCGTCACGGTCAGTCCTCGTCCTCGTCGTCGAGCCGGGCCAGCCAGGTGGCGAAGCGTTCGATCGGGGTCTCGAACTCGGGGTTGAGGTCGACGAAGTCGCGCAGCCGCTCGCCCAGCCACTCCAGGCTGACCTGCTCGTCGCCCCGGCGCTCGACCAGTTCCTCGATGCCACGGTCGGTGAAATACATGGGTGTCCTCTCAGCGAACGAAGAGCCGCCACGCGAGCGGGGCAGCGGCCGTCGTACGGTCGCTGCCCCGCTCGCGTGGCGGTGTGGTCAGGTCACGGGCGGGGGAGGGCCGCCTCGATCAGCGCCGACTGCTCGACCTCGTGCATCTTCGCCGAGCCGACCGCCGGAGCGGCGGCGGCCGGGCGGGAGATGCGGCGCAGCCGGACGTCGGTCAGGTGCTCCAGCAGGTTGAGCGCGACGAACGACCAGGCACCCTGGTTGGCCGGCTCCTCCTGGACCCAGGCGAAGTCCTCGGCGTTCGGGTACTGCGCCAGGGCGGCCCGGATCTCCTCGACGGGCATCGGGTAGAGCTGCTCCATCCGGATGATCACGGTGTCCGTGACCCCCCGCTCCTGCCGGGCCTGGAACAGGTCGTAGTAGACCTTGCCCGAGCAGAGCAGCACCCGCTTGACCTGCTCCGGGGCCGGGGCGGCGGGGTCCGGCAGGACCGGCTGGAAGGTGCCCGAGGTGAAGTCTTCCACCGGCGACACGCAGAGCTTGTGCCGCAGCAGCGACTTCGGCGTGAACACCACCAGCGGCTTGCGCTTCGGCGACAGGGCCTGGCGGCGCAGCAGGTGGAAGTAGTTCGCCGGGGTGGTCGGGATGGCCACCCGCATGTTGTCCTCGGCGCAGAGCTGGAGGAACCGCTCCGGGCGCCCGGAGGTGTGGTCCGGACCCTGGCCCTCGTGGCCGTGCGGCAGCAGCAGGGTGACCGCGGAGCGCTGGCCCCACTTCACCTCGCCGGAGGAGATGAACTCGTCGATTACCGACTGGGCGCCGTTGACGAAGTCACCGAACTGGGCCTCCCAGCAGACCAGCGCGTTGACGTTCTCCACCGAGTAGCCGTACTCGAAGCCCATCGCGGCGTACTCGGACAGCAGCGAGTCATGCACGAAGAAGCGGGACCGCTCGCCGTCGCCGGTGAGCGAGTTCAACGGGACGTGGTCCTCGCCGGTCTTCGAGTCCACGATCGAGGCGTGCCGTTGGACGAAGGTGCCCCGGCGGGAGTCCTGCCCGGCGAGCCGGACGGTGACCCCGTCGTGCAGCAGCGCGCCGAACGCGATGATCTCGCCGAAGCCCCAGTCGATGCCGCCCTCGACCGACATCTTCGCCCGCCGGTCCAGCAGCTGCTGGATGCGCTTGTGCGGGGTGAAGCCCTCCGGCAGGTTGACGTGCGCCTCGCCGATCGCCTTGACGACGGCGGCGTCGGTCGCGGTGTCGACCTGCGGCTCCGGCTCCTCCTCGCGACGGGGCCGGCTGACCTGGCGCGGCGTGGTGGCTGCGTCCCGGGTGGCCTTGAACACCCGCTCCAGCTGCGACTGGTAGTCGCGCAGCAGCTCCTCCGCGTCCTCGACGGTGATGTCACCCCGCCCGATGAGCTCCTCGGTGTAGAGCTTCCGGACCGACCGCTTCGAGTCGATGATCTTATACATCTGCGGGTTCGACATCGACGGGTCATCGCCCTCGTTGTGCCCGCGCCGGCGGTAGCAGACCATGTCGATCACGACGTCCTTGTTGAACGTCCGCCGGTATTCGAAGGCCAGCCGGGCCACCCGGACGACGGCCTCCGGGTCGTCGCCGTTGACGTGGAAGATCGGCGCCTGGATCATCCGGGCCACGTCGGTGCTGTAGAGGCTGGAGCGGCTGTATTCCGGGGCGGTGGTGAAGCCGACCTGGTTGTTGACCACCACGTGCACTGTGCCGCCGGTGCGGTAGCCGCGCAGCTGCGAGAGGTTGAGCGTCTCGGCGACCACGCCCTGGCCGGCGAAGGCGGCGTCACCGTGCACCGCCAGCGGCAGCACGGTGTAGCCCTCCAACTTGAGGTCTATGCGGTCCTGCTTGGCGCGGACTATTCCCTCCAGCACCGGGTCCACGGCCTCCAGGTGGGACGGGTTCGCCACCACCGAGACCTTGACCGCGTGCGCGCCGCTCGGCGTGGTGAACTTGCCGTTCTGGCCGAGGTGGTATTTCACGTCACCCGAGCCCTGGGTGGAGCGCGGGTCGAGGTGACCCTCGAACTCGGAGAAGATCTTCTCGTACGGCTTGCCGACGATGTTGGCCAGCACGTTGAGCCGGCCGCGGTGGGCCATGCCGATGACGACCTCGTCCAGGCCGGCCTCGGCCGCGCACTCCAGCACCTCGCCCAGCAGCGGGATCAGCGACTCGCCGCCCTCCAGCGAGAAGCGCTTCTGGCCGACGTACTTGGTCTGCAGGAAGGTCTCGAACGCCTCGGCGGCGTTGAGCCGGTTGAGCACGTGCTTCTGCTCGTCCGGGGACGGCTTCTCGTACTTGCGCTCGATCCGTTCCTGGATCCAGCGCCGCTCCTCTGGATCCTGCACGTGCATGTACTCGATGCCGACCCGGCGGCAGTACGAGTCGCGCAGCACGCCGAGGATCTGGCGCAGCTTCATCCGCTGCTTGCCGGCGAAGCCGTTGACCGGGAATACCCGGTCCAGGTCCCACAGGGTCAGCCCGTGCTGGAGGACGTCCAGGTCCGGGTGCTTGCGGATGGTGAACTCCAGCGGGTCGGTGTCGGCCATCAGGTGGCCGCGCACCCGGTACGCGTGGATCAGCTCGTGCACCCGCGCGGTCTTGTTGATCTGGCCCTCGGAGTTGACGGCCACGTCCTGCACCCAGCGCACCGGCTCGTACGGGATGCGCAGCGAGGTGAAGATCTGGTCGTAGAAGCCGCGCTCGCCGAGCAGCAGCTCGTGCATCACCTTGAGGAACTCGCCGGACTGCGCGCCCTGGATGATCCGGTGGTCGTACGTGCTGGTCAGCGTGATGACCTTGCTGACCGCCAGCTCGGCCAGGGTGGCCTCGCTCATGCCCTGGTACGGCGCCGGGTATTCCATCGCGCCGACGCCGATGATGGCGCTCTGGCCCTGCATCAGACGCGGGATCGAGTGGACGGTGCCGATGCCGCCCGGGTTGGTCAGCGAGATGGTGGTGCCGGAGTAGTCGTCCATGGTCAGCTCGTTGCGGCGGGCACGCCGGACCACGTCCTCGTACGCCTGCCAGAACTGCCGGAAGTCCATCTGCTCGCAGGCCTTGATGGACGGGACCACCAGGGTGCGGGTGCCGTCCGGCTTGGCCAGGTCGATGGCGATGCCCAGGTTGACGTGCTCCGGGCGGACCAGTGCCGGCTTGCCGTCGACCTCGGCGTAGGAGTTGTTCATCTCCGGGTGCTCGACCAGCGCCCGGATCATCGCGTAGCCGATGAGGTGGGTGAAGCTCACCTTGCCGCCGCGGCCGCGAGCGAGGTGGTTGTTGATGACGATGCGGTTGTCCACCAGCAGCTTCGCCGGGACCGCGCGGACGCTCGTCGCGGTCGGCACGGCGAGCGAGGCGTCCATGTTCTGCACGATCTTGGCGGCGACCCCGCGCAGCGGGGTGGTGCCGGCGGCGGTCGCGGTCGGGGCCTTGGCGGCCGGCTTCGGCGCGGCGGCCGGCTTGGCGGCGGGCCGCTCCGCCGGCTTGACGGTCGGCTTCACGGGGGCGGGCTTGGCGGCGGGGGCCGGCTGCTGGGCCACGCTCGCGACGGCCTCCTGCTGCTCACCCGGCTCGGGCCGAGCGGCCGGCGTGGCCTTGCTCTCCGGGCGCGGGGTGGCCGCGCCCGGGGCCGGCCGGTAGTCGGCGAAGAAGTCGTGCCAGGCCGGGTCCACGCTCGAGGGGTCGGTGAGGTAACGCTGGTACATCTCCTCGACGATCCACTCGTTCGGGCCGAAACCCGCCAGTGGGTTGTCCTGCGACGAAGTTTGCTGGGTCGACACGGCCGCTGATCGCCTCTTTCACGCCGGTTCGTATGCACGCGGTGTCCGCCGGTGCCCGCAAATGGGCACACGGACGGCTCCCAGGCTACGCCGTACGAATCGCGGGGGCATTTCCGCCTCCGACGGGTGGCTGGTTTCACAGAAGATGCCAGAAGTTCGACAAACGCTGCGTGTCCGGTCGACTCCTGCTAAGTGCGAAACGGCCCGACGGGCGGCAGGTCGCCACCCGTCGGGCCGTCTCCCGGTACGACTCAGGCGATGTCGCGCCGCCGCGTGATCAGCACGCCGGCGACCCCGCTGACCAGGGCGTAGCCGGCCAGCACGAGGGCGCCCACCCACCAGGCGGGCAGGAACTGGTTGGCTTCCCCGCCGATCATCACCTGGGAGGCGGTGGCCGGCCAGACGACCATCCACTTCAGCACGCCCTCGTTGTGGAGCGCGTTGGAGAGCAGGAAGAACAGCAGCTGCACGACCTGGGTGCCGATCAGGTAGAGCACCGCCGCGGTGATCACCGCGCCGAGCTGGTTGGGGATCAGCGTGCCGATGCCGACCCCGAGGATCGTCCAGATTGCGTACGCCAGCAGGTTGAACAGCAGCGCGCGCTGCACCTCCCACTCGCCGAGCTGAACGCCGTGGCCGTCCAGGGAGAGGAAGGCCGCCCCGGCGAGCAGGTCGAGCACCGTGGTGGCCAACCAGAAGCCGAAGCCGAGCAGCGACGCCGCGCCGAGCTTGCCGAGGATGACCGACGTGCGGCGCGGCGTGGTGAGGAAGGTGGTGGTCGCCGTCTGGTGGAAGAACTCGTTGGTGACCATCAGGATGCCGATCAGCATCACGAACATCAGCCCGAGGAACTGCCCCGAGGTGTAGAGGTTGGCGGCCATCGACGGCGCGCTGGCCTGCTCCCCGGTGACCCCGACCTCCTCGCCGTGGCCGCTCAGGACGGTGTGGGCGTACCAGGCGTTGAAGGCGAAGGCCAGGGCCGTGGCGAGGAACGCCCCGAGGCCCAGCAGCCACCAGGTGCTGGTGGTACGGATCTTGAGCAGCTCGGATCGGACCAGGTTCATCGAATGCCCGCCTTTCCGGCCGTCAGCTCCAGGAACACGCCCTCCAGGTCGGGCCGCTCCGTGGTCAGTTCGTGCAGTTCGACCTTGGCCGCGAGGGCGGTGCGGCCGATCGTCGGGGCATCCACCCCGCTGACCAGCAGCGCGCCGTGCTCGTCGGTGTCGACGGTGGCCGCCTGCTCGCGCAGCGCGGCGGTCAGTTCGCTCGCCTGGGGGGTCTGCACCCGTACCCGGGTGCCGTGCGCCATCGAGCCGATCACCTGGTCCACCGGACCCTGCCGGACCAGCTTGCCGGCCGCGATGATCACCACGTCGTCGGCGAGCAGCTGCATCTCGGAGAGGAGGTGGCTGGAGACCAGCACGGTGCGCCCCTCGGTGGCCAGCCCCTTGAGGAAGCCGCGCATCCAGCGGATGCCCTCCGGGTCGAGGCCGTTGGCCGGCTCGTCGAGGATCAGCACCTTCGGGTCGCCGAGCATCGCGGCCGCGATGCCGAGCCGCTGCTTCATGCCCAGCGAGTAGCCCTTGAACTTGCGGTTCGCCGCCGGGGTCAACCCCACCAGCGCGAGCGCCTCGTCGGCCCGCTCCCGGGGCAGGCCGGCCGCCGCGCAGATCACCCGCAGGTGGTTGATGCCGGTACGGCCCTTGTGCGCGCTGGACGCCTCCAGGACCGCGCCCACCGAGCGCAGCGGATCGGTCAGGTCGGCGTACCGGTGGCCGCCGATGGTCGCCTGACCGGCGGTCGGGGTGACCAGGTTGAGCAGCATGCGCAGGGTGGTCGTCTTGCCGGCGCCGTTCGGGCCGAGGAAGCCGGTCACCCGACCCGGCTCGACGGTGAAGGACAGGTTGTCGACCGCCCGGACGTTCTTGTACTGCTTGGTGAGTCCGGACACCACGATCTGGCCGGTCCCGGCGCTGGGCTTTGACTGCCCGTCAGACATTGCTCTCCTCTCCTGGCACGGCGCGCGGACGCGCCGGTGGGGGCGCGGTTGCGGATAGCGCCGTGGCATAGCCTGGCAACCTCACGCAACCAGGTCAATCCGGCGGGATGCGTACCACCCTCCTCCGTCGCGGGCAGGAGGTGATCATCCTCAGGGTGGACAGGTCAGGCCGCCGGCAGCGCGATCCAGGTGGCCCGGGCGTGGCCGAGCAGCGCGCCGTCGGGGCCGTAGAGGCTGGAGTGCGCCTCGGCCTTGCGTCCCTCGCCGCCGACCATCGCGCCGGTCACCACGCACCCGTCGCCCGGACGCGGCAGCGCCGCGACCACCACGGCGATCCGACCCAGGACGTACGGTCGGCCGGGCGCGATCACCGCCCAGCCGCCGGGGCAGTCCAGCGCGGCCCAGACCGTCGCCGGCACCACGTCGGCCGGGGCGCGGAACGGCGCGGCGGTCCGTCCGTCCGGCAGCCGACCCGGGAAGATCCGCAGGCCGTCCGGATTCTCGGGGCCGCACACGTAGCAGCCGGGGAAGGGGTGGGCGGTCAATCCCGGGTACGCCTTGGCGGCGGTCTCGGCCGTCGGCCGGTCCACCGGCGGGACCACGGCGTCGAACTCCTCGACCCGGCGTACCTGCGCGATCACCTGGCCATCCGGGTCGCGTACCTCGCCGTCGACGGCGGTCAGCGGGGTCTCCAGCGGGGGCGGCTTGCGCAGGGTGACCTCCACCGGCCCCCGGTCGTCGATCGCCGCCGCGAAGATGCCGGCGCTCCACCCGCCGTTGCCCGAGCCGAAGGGCCCGTGAAACCGGGACTCGATGATCATGCCGTTCCTCCGAAGCGCTCCGCCCGCCGGCCCGTCGGCCGGCCCCGCCCCGAGCCTCCCACGCCCGCCTCCACCCCTCCACCGCCCCACCGTCGCTGCCCCTCCACCCGGTCGATCATGAGGTTGGCGGCACCTTTCGCCCGATTTCCCGCTGTCAACCTCATGATCAGCGTGTCTGGTGGCGGGTGGTGGGCGGGGGTTTACCGGGGTGACATCCGTTGGCACTGCGGGCGGCAACCTGAGACATCTACACAGATACCCATGGCTGTTCTGCACGTCGCTGGCACCCCCCTCACGACCAGCGGCTACACCCTGCTGATCGCCGACGACCCGGCGCTGGTCGCGGCCGCGCAACGCCTGCGTCACGAGGTGTTCGCCACCGAGCTCGGCGCGACCCTGGACCCGGGTGTCGCCGGGCTCGACACCGACGAGTTCGACGCCCACTGTGATCACCTCGTCGTGCTGCGGGAGGGCACCGACGAGGTGGTCGGCACGTACCGGCTACTCCCGCCGGGGCGCACCGCCCGCTGGTACGCCGAGGGCGAGTTCGAGCTGACCCCGCTGGCTCCGCTCCGGGACGATCTGGTCGAGGCGGGCCGCTCCTGCGTGCACCCGGACCACCGCTCCGGCGCGGTGATCAACCTGATGTGGGCCGGGATTTGCCGCTACCTGCACCTGCGCGGTGCGCGCTGGCTCGGCGGCTGCGCCTCCGTGCCGGTGGCCGACGGCGGCACGGCGGTCGCCGAGGTGTGGCGGCAGGTCACCGCCCGGCACCTCGCCCCGCCGCCGCTGCGGGTCACGCCGCACCGTCCGTGGTTCGCCGAGGCGCCTCCCGTCATCGACCCCGACCTCGTGCTCGATCGTCGGACCCTGGTCCCTCCGCTGCTCCGCGGCTACCTGCGGCTCGGTTCATGGGTCTGCGGGGAACCGGCGTACGACCCGGATTTCGGCTGCGCCGACTTCTACGTGCTGTTCTCGCTGGACCGAATGAACCCGCGCTATCTGCGGCACTTCCTCGGCGGGGAGCCGTCGTGACCGCCGACGACCTGTGGCGACCCACCTCCGGCTGCGGGCCGTGCTGTCTGCCGGCCGGCACCGGGCCGGTCGTGTCGCTGCCGCGCCGGGTGGGGCGGCTGCTGAGCCTGGTCGGGATGCTGCTGGCCGGGATCGGGCTGGCCGTACTGCTGCCGCTGCTACCCGCGCGGCACCGGCGGGCGGCGCTGCGCGGCTGGGCCCGGGGCACCCTGCGTGCCGTCGGCGTACGGCTGGTGGTCCGGGGCCGGCTGCCGCGCCGGCCCGCTCTGCTGGTCGCGAACCACGTCTCCTGGCTGGACATTCTCGCGGTGCTCGCGGTCGGGCCGGCCCGGCTGGTCGCCAAGCGGGAGGTGCGGGAGTGGCCCGTGGTGGGGCCGCTGGCCGCCGCCGGCGGCACGGTCTTCGTGGACCGGTCCCGGCCGCGTGACCTGCCAACCACGGTCGGCCGGGTGACCGCCGCGCTGCGCGCTGGGCACTCGGTGGCGGTCTTCCCCGAGGGCACGACCTGGTGCGGCACGGCGGTCGACTGCCGGCCCGGGCGGGGATTCCGGCCGGCCGCGTTCCAGGCCGCGGTGGACGCTGGTGCGCCGATCGTGCCGCTGCGCCTCACCTACCGGTGCGCGGGTGTCCCGACCACCCTGGCCGCCTTCCTCGGTGCGGAGACGCTCTGGGCGTCGCTACGCCGGGTGCTGGCCGCCGAGGATCTGACCGTGTCGGTGGTGATCGCCGCCGCGCTGCACCCGGTCGGGAACGCGGACCGGCGGGTGCTGGCCCGGGCGGCCGAATCGGTGATCCACCTGCCCCCGGCCCGTCCGGTGCCCGCCGACCGGGCGGCGGTGCTGGACCTGGCCGCCTGACCCCCGCACGACATAGCTCGCGACAGTCTTGTTCAGTCGCGATGTATCGCGTTATGCTTCGTCTCGTCGCTCGACGCGCCGTCGGCGCGCGTTACCGAGGGGAGGCAGTCATGGCCAACTGGAAGGTCGACAGCCCGCAGCAGATCATCCTGGACGAGCCGGTCGCCCAGCTCGATGTCCGGCTGATCAGCGGCCGGCTCAACGTGGTGGCCACCGATGGCCCGGCCAGGGTCGACGTCACCCGGGTCAGCCGCCGCCCGATCCTCGTCGAGCTGCGCGACGGTCGGCTCAGCGTCGGCCACGAGCGACCTCCACGCTGGCCCGGGGTGTTCTGGTGGCTGGGGCAACTCGGCCGCCACTTCCGGGCCGAAGTTTCCATCGCCGTGCCCGCCCACGTGCTGGCCGACCTGCACCTGGTGTCCGGTTCGCTGGTCGCCTCCGGCCTGCGCCGGGACACCCGGGTCGACGTCACCTCCGGCCAGGTCACCCTGATGGGGCTGCGCGGGCACACCACCGCCAAGGTCACCTCGGGTCCGGTGGAGGCGCTCGGCGTGAGCGGCGATCTCAACCTGGAAACGGTCTCCGGCGAGCTGATCCTCGCCGACAGTGCGCCCGAGCGGGTGCGTGCCCATGCGGTCTCCGGGTCGATCACCTGCGACCTGGACAATCCCCGCGGCAGCGACATCCGGCTCAGCACCATTTCCGGCAGCATCACCGTGCGGGTCCGCGAGGACAGCGACCTCACCGTCCACCTGCACACCACCTCCGGGCGGATCACCAGCGGCTTCGCTCAGGTGTCCGGTGGCCCGGGGTTCGGCGCGGTGAAGGACAGCCACGGGGTGCTCGGCGCGGGCGAGGGTAGGCTCTGGGCCTCCGCGACGTCCGGCAGCATCGCCCTGCTCGCCCGGCCCGTCGAGGACGCCGACGACCTGAAGGAGCAGCCGTGACCGCCGTGTTCAGTCACGGGCGGCTCCGGCTCTATCTGCTCAAGCTGCTCGACGACGGCCCGAAGCACGGCTACGAGCTGATCCGGCTGCTGGAGGACCGCTTCCTCGGCCTGTACGCGCCGAGCGCCGGCACCATCTACCCCCGGCTGCAACGCCTGGAGGTCGAGGGGCTGGTCGTCCACACCGCGGCCGGCGGCCGCAAGGTCTACGAGATCACCGAGGCGGGCCGCGCGGAGCTGCGGCAGCGGGCCGATGAGCTGGCCACCCTGGAATCGGACATCACCGCCTCCGTCGAGGACCTCTCCGCCCTGGCGAGCGAGATCCAGACCGAGGTACGCGGCTCGGTGCGCGACCTCAAGCGGGAGCTGCGCGAGGCGGCCCGGCAGACCCGGCGGGGCAACTGGGAACCGCCGCCGGTCCGGCCCGTGGCCAACGGTGGCCCGACGACGCGCGCCGAGTCGCCCACGCTCGCCGAGTTCGACCAGCGGCTGGCCGCGTTCACCGTCGAGGTGGGCGCGCTGGTGCGCGCCGGCCGGCTCACCGACACCCAGCTGCGTACGGCCATCCGGCTGCTCGACGGCGCGCTGGACGGGCTGCGTCGGCTGCTCCGCTGAGCCCCGGGTGCCCGTCGCCCGGCTCACAGCTTGTTTTCAGGATTCATCCAGCGCGACCGCAGGCGAGGCGCGGATGATGGGTGCCATGGTGGCTACCCAGACCGAGGCTCGCCTGCTCGTCGTCGAAGACGACCCGAACATCCTCGAGCTGCTCTCCGCGAGCCTGCGCTTCGCGGGCTTCGATGTCGCCACCGCGACCAGCGGCAGCGCCGCCCTGGCCGCAGCCAAGGACCACCGGCCCGACCTGGTCGTGCTCGATGTGATGCTGCCCGACCTCGACGGTTTCGAGGTCATCCGGATGCTCCGGGAGGGCGGTACGCGTACCCCGGTGGTCTTCCTGACCGCCCGTGACGCCACCGACGACAAGATCCGCGGGCTCACTCTCGGCGGCGACGACTACGTCACCAAGCCGTTCAGCCTGGAGGAGCTGACCGCGCGGATCCGGGCGGTGCTGCGGCGTACCGCCACCGGCGAGCAGGCACCCGCCCGGCTCACCTTCGCCGACCTGGAGCTGGACGAGGAGACCCACGAGGTGCACCGGGCCGGCCAGCGGGTGCAACTGTCGCCGACCGAGTTCAAGCTGCTGCGCTACCTGATGCTCAACGCCAACCGGGTGCTCTCCAAGGCGCAGATCCTCGACCACGTCTGGAACTACGACTTCCGGGGCGACGACAACATCGTCGAGTCCTACATCTCCTACCTGCGGCGCAAGGTCGATAACACGCAGCCTCGGCTGATCCACACCCTGCGCGGGGTCGGGTACGTGCTGCGTAAGCCGGCGGCGTGAGCCCCGTCAACGACGCGAAGGGCTGGCTGCGCACCATCCCGCTGCGGGTCAAACTGGTCGCCTCGGTGCTGGCGCTGGTCGCCGCTGCGCTGGTCGTGATCAGCGCGCTGACCGCGTTCTTTCTGGGGAGCTACCTGGTGGGCCGGGTCGACGACCAGCTCAGCTCATACCTCAACCGGGTCGAGCAGGCGTTTCCCGTCGACACGACCGAAAACACCCTGCCGACCGACTACATGTTGGTCGTCGCCAATCGGACCACAGGCCTGGGTGACGTTCGTTACGACAAGAAGTCCTTCGCTCTGGAAGACCTGCCCGGCCCGCTCACTCAAATCTCCTGGTATGAGCAGCACGCCAACCGCGGGGCCTTCACCACCGACGCCGCTGACAAGCATCTGCGCTGGCGGGTGGTGATTAAGCAGGTGAGCCCGGACCAGTACATCGCGGTCGGGCAGAACATGGTCAACGTGGACATGGCGGTCAAGCAGCTGATCTGGATCGACCTGCTGGTCGGTGGGGCGGTACTGATCATCATGGCCTCGGTGGGCGCGGGGGTCGTGCGTACCAGTCTCAGGCCGCTCGTCGAGATAGAGCGGACCGCGGCGGCCATCGCCGGCGGCGACCTGACCCGGCGGGTGCCCGACCCGGAGGAGGGAGTGCCGGTGCCGACCTCCGAGCTGGGCCGGCTCTCCCGGGCGTTGAACGCGATGCTCGCCCAGATCGAGGCGGCCTTCACCGCGCGGGCGGCGTCCGAGGCGGCGGCCCGCAGCGCGGAGGCCGGCGCCCGGGACGCGGCGGCGCAGGCGCAGGCGTCCGAGGCGCGGGCCCGCCGCTCCGAGGAGCGGATGCGGCAGTTCATCGCGGACGCCTCGCACGAACTGCGTACCCCGCTGACGACCATCCGGGGCTTCGCGGAGCTCTACCGGCAGGGTGCGGCCCGGCAGCCCGAGCAGACCGCCGGCCTGCTGCGCCGGATCGAGGACGAGGCGGCCCGGATGGGGCTGCTGGTGGAGGACCTGCTGTTGCTCGCCCGGATGGACCGGGAACGGCCGATCGCGCTGGCCCCGGTGGAGCTGCCGATGCTCGCCTCGGACGCGGTGCAGGCGGCCCGGGCGGTCGACCCGGAGCGCCGGATCGAGCTGGACATCGCGCCCGGCGCCGGGCCGCTGGTGGTGCTCGGCGACGACGCCCGGCTGCGGCAGGTGATCGGCAACCTGATGACCAACGCGCTCACCCACACTCCTTCGGACGCGTCGCTGACCCTGCGGCTGCGGGTCGAGCCCGGCGACCTGGCCGTGATCGAGGTGGCGGACACCGGTCCGGGCCTCACGCCGGAGCAGGCCGAGCGGGTCTTCGAGCGGTTCTACCGGGTGGACGCGGCCCGGACCAGGCGGGCCGGCGGGCCGACCAGTACCGGGTTGGGGCTGGCCATCGTGGCCGCGCTGGTGGCGGCGCACCACGGCACGGTCGAGGTGGGCGAAACGCCGGGCGGCGGGGCCACCTTCCGGGTCAAACTTCCGCTGTTGCCCCAGCCGGTCGAACCGGGCGACTGACTTTCAGAAAACATTCAGGCGTATTCCAGGCTGATCGCAGTGCCAGCGGAGAAGGTGGAACCATGACCGACCACGAGACCGACCCCCAGCGGTCGCCGGCTCCCGCCGACGCCGAGCCGTCGCACCCCACCGCCGAGCTCCCCCGCACCGGGAGCGTGTCCTCGGACGCCAGCTTCACCCCGGCCGCCGCGCCGGTTCCGGCCGACTCCCCGGCCGCCGGGACCGCCGACGAGGCCGCCTCCGCCGCCCGCACCGAGATGGTACAGCCGGTCAGCCCGTACGCCCGGCCGACGGAGACCCCGTCCGCGCCGTCGTACCCGGTCTCCGGGCAGCCGCAGCAGCCCGGCTCGTGGTACGGGGGGCAGCAGCCCGGCGGCTGGACCGCCGACCCGCACCACACCGCCGGCGCGCAGTACGCCGCCGCCCCCGGCACGCACTACGGCTCCGGCACGCATTACGGCTCCGGCACCCACCACCCCGCCGGCTACCCGACGGCGGCCGGCGGGCCGGTCCCGCCGTACCAGGAGCACCAGCCCTATCCCGGTGCGCAGTCGCACCAGCCCGGCCAGCCCGTCCCGCCGTGGGGCCCGCCGCAGCCGGCGCGACCGAGCCGAGCGGGGAAGTTCATCGGTGCGGGCGCGCTGGTCCTGGCGCTGATGTTCGGCTCCGGGGTGGCCGGCGGCGCGCTCGCGCTCGCGGTGGGCAGGCACACCACCATCACCCGTACCTACTCGGCGGCCCCGGTGATCAACAGCGCCGACCTGCCGAGGATCGCGGCGTCCGTCCAGGACAGCATCGTCACGATCATGACGGACAGCGGTGAGGGCTCCGGGGTGATCCTCAGCGCCGACGGGTACGTGCTGACCAACAACCACGTGGTCGCCTCCGCGAGCGGTGACATGGTGAAGGTGGTCTTCGCCGACGGCAAGACCGCCCAAGCGAAGATCGTCGGCACCGACCCGAAGACCGACCTCGCGGTGGTCCAGGCCGAGGGGGCGAGTGGCCTGAAGGCGGCCAAGCTCGGCGACAGCGACGCGATGCAGGTGGGCGACCAGGTCCTCGCCCTGGGCAGCCCGCTCGGCCTGCAGGGCTCGGTCACGTCCGGCATCATCAGCGCCCGCGACCGCACCATCCAGGCCGGCGAGAGCGGCCAGCAGATGGCGCAGCGGCAGGGAATCAGCTCGATCTCCGGCCTGCTCCAGACCGACGCCCCGATCAACCCGGGCAACTCCGGCGGCGCGTTGGTCAACACCCGCGGTGAGGTGATCGGCATCAACACCGCCATCGCCACCGCCGGACAGGGCAGCAACGGCAACATCGGCGTCGGCTTCGCCATCCCGAGCAACAAGGCCAAGGACGTCGCCGGGAAGCTCCAGCGCGGCGAGAAGGTCAGCCACCCGTCGCTCGGGGTCAGCGTGAGTGGCGCCGAGGACGGTGGCGCACTGATCGGCTCGGTCATCCCGGGCAGCGCCGCGGACAAGGCCGGGCTGCAGCGGGGCGACGTGGTCACCCGGTTCGGCGACACGGTGATCAACGACTCGAACGACCTGGTGGCCGCCGTCCAGTCGGGCAAGGTCGGCGACCGGGTCGAGGTGCAGTACAAGCGGAACGGAACTGCCCAGACGGCAACCGTGACGCTCGCCGAGACGTCGTAACGACAAAGACCTGCCTCCTCCCGGGCGGCGGGTGACGGAGTCAAGGGGGTTGGCTCCGTCACCCGCCGCCCCCTTTCGTCTCCACCCGGTCCGGGTGAGCCCGACTCACCCCGTCCGGCGGGACCCTCGACTCACCGCCGCACGCACGGGAGGGGACGCCATGACGACCACCGCCGTCCGTATCGATCCGGAGATCCAGCGGGACGTGCTCGCCGAGCTGGACTGGGACGCGCAGACCCGGCCGACCGACATCGGGGTGACCGTCGCCGACGGCGTGGTGACGCTCACCGGCCAGGTGGACAGCTACGCCCGGCGTTGGGCGGCCGAGCGCTGCGCGCATCGGGTACGCGGGGTCCGCGCCGTCGCCAGCGATCTCGAGGTACGCCTGCCCGCCATCGAGGAGCGCACCGACGCCGACATCGCCATCGCCGCCAGTCGGACGCTGGAGTGGGACAGCTTCGTCCCGGCCGAGCGGCTGGACGTGACCGTCGCCGACGGCTGGATCATGCTCCGCGGCGAGGTGGAGTACGGGTTCCAGCGGCGTACGGCCGAGCGGGAGCTGCGCCGCCTGCGCGGCGTACGCGGGGTGACGAACCTGGTCGAGGTTCGGCCACCCGCCCCGTCCACGGCCGAGCAGACCCGCCGTGACCTGCAGCGGGTCCTGCTACGGCGGACCGGCACGGACCGCATCCGGGTAGGGGTCAGCGGGGACGCCGTGCTGCTCGACGGGGTAGTCCGGTCGTGGTGGCAGCGGGAGGAGGCGGAACGGGCCGCCTGGGCCACCCCGGGAATCCGCGAGGTGCACGACCGGATCATGGTCACCGGCTGACCGTTCCGCCCCCGCCAGCCGGCCGCGCCCGTTTACTCCCGGTCACGCCGGGAAAGCGTCGTCGATCAGCAACGCCGGGACCCTCGGGGAGGACTCGTGAACCACCAGCCGTCGGACCGTACGCCGGCCCGGCCGTTGCGGGTCGCCATGGTGGTGCCGCCGTGGCTGTCGGTGCCGCCGCCCGGCTATGGCGGCCTCGAACAGGTGGTGGCCGGGCTGGTGGACGCGCTGATCGACCGCGGCAACGCGGTGACCGTCTTCGGCACCGGGCGGGAACACGGCACCAGTGCCGATTTCGTGTCCACCGGTGCGGAACTCCAGTACCCCCGGCTCGGCGAATCCCTGCCCGAGCTGGCTCACCTGGCCCGGGTCAACCATCTGGTCGGACCCGCCGAATTCGACGTGATCCACGACCACACCACCATCGGGCCGCTGGTCGCCGGCCGTCGGGCGGTGCCCACGGTGGCCACCGTGCACGGCAACCCGGTGGGGGAGTACGGCACGGTGCTCAGCGACACCGACCAAGGGGTGGGGCTGGTGGCGATCTCACACGCCCAGCGCCGGGCGAACCCGGGCCTGCCCTGGGTGGGAACGGTGCACAACGCGATGCCGCTGCGGGGCTTCCCGCGTAAGCGGGCGCCGGGACGCGGACCGGTGCTCTGGCTCGCCCGCTTCAGCCCGGACAAGGGGCCCGACGTGGCGATCCGCGCCTGCCGTCAGGCCGGTTTGCCGCTCACCCTGGCTGGCAAGTGCAATGAGCCGGCCGAACGCCGCTACTTCGAGCAGGTGGTCGAGCCGTTGCTCGACGAGGCCGTGACTCTGGTGTTGAACGCCGACCGGGAGGCGAGCCTGCGGCTGCTGGTCGACGCCCGGTGCCTGATCATGCCGATCCAGTGGGAGGAACCGTTCGGCATCGTGATGTTGGAGGCGATGGCGACCGGCACGCCGGTGGTGGCGCTGCGCCGGGGCGCCGTACCGGAACTGGTCCGCCCCGGCCTGACCGGGCTGATCTGCGACCACCCCGACGAGCTGCCGGCGGCGTTGCTCGATTCGTCCCGCCTGGACCCGGCCGACTGCGTGGCGCACGTCGCGGAGAACTTCTCCGCGGAGCGGATGGCCGGCGACTACGAGTCGGTCTACCGCAGCTTCCTCGCCGCCGGGGCGGCGCGTCCGGGGCGGCGGGAGCCCACGCCGGTCACCCGTTGAGCGATCCGGACCGGGCCGCGGCGAGCTGGGCGGCGGCCGCGTCGAGCCGGGTGGCGTACGCCGGGCTGATGCTGCCCTCGCGCTGCCGCTCGCCGATCTTCGCGCGGAGCCGCTCCACCGCGCTGGTCAGCGCGCCCTCGCCGGTCGCGGCGGCCGCGTTGCGCAGCAGGTTGCGCAGGTCGACGCCGACGTCGTCCCGGATCTGACCGGCCGCCAGCCCCGCCTCGATGAGCCTGTCCATCCGGTCGGCCGCGTCGAGCAGGCCGCCGCCCGGCGGCACCGACACGTCGCTGCTGGTGGTCGGGGCCGGCCGGGTCGGGCTGGGGGGCGGCGGTTCCGTCCGCGGCGGGTCGGGGCTCGACGGCGCCGCGGAGGGGACCACCGCCGGCGCGGTGGTCGGGAGCGCCCCGGGCGATGGCTCCCGCTCCGGAAGCAGGGCGGGTGCCAGCAGAGCGATACCGCCGCCGACCACCACGACCACACCGACCACCGCCAGCGGCAGCCCTCGCCGGCGTTCGTTCCGCCGCGGCCCGGCCGTCCCCGGTCCGTCGCCGTCTGGACCGGAGGGCACCGGCACCCCGGCGGCGTCCGGAACGGTCCCGGCGGCCCCGGCCTCTTCGACGGCGTCCGGAGCGGTCCCGGCGGCCCCGGCCTCTTCGACGGCGTCCACACCGGTCCCGGCGGGCAGGAGCTGGTCGCGCAGCACGGTGGCCACCTGGTGCGCGGTGGGCCGCCGCCGCGGGTCGCGGTCCAGGCAGCGCAGGCAGACGTCCGCGACCGGCGGCGGCAGGCCGGGTACGTCCAGCGCCGGCGGCCCGGTCTCGGCGAGCGTCACGCTGAGCTGCTCCCAGGTGTCCGCCGGGTACGGCGGCTGGCCGGTCAGCGTCTCGAAGAGCAGCACGCCCAGCGAGTAGACGTCGGTGGCGGGCTGGGCCGGCGCCCCGTCCAGCCGCTCCGGTGCGACGTACGCCGGGGTGCCGAACGTGCCGCCGTCCTCGTCCTCGTCGGGTGCGCCGACCCGGGTGGCGATGCCGAAGTCGAGGACCTTTGCGCCGACCCGGGTCATCATCACGTTCGCCGGGGTGATGTCCCGGTGCACGATGCCGAGCCGGTGCGCGGCGGACAGCGCCTCGGCGACCTGGGCCCCGATCTCCACGGCTTCCGGCCAGGGCAGTGGCCCGTCGATCAGCCGGTGCTCCAGCTCCTCGCCGCTGAGCAGCTCCATCACCACGAACGGGGTGATGCCGCCGTCGGGCGCCAGCGTCTCGCCGTAGTCGTGCACGGCGGTGACGTGCGGGTGCACCAGTTGGGCGGCGGAACGGGCCTCCTCGCGCACCATGTCGCGGAACCGGGCGTCGGCGGCGAGGGAGGGGGCGAGCACCTTCAGCGCCACGACCCGGTCCAGCACCTCGTCCCGGGCACGCCAGATCACCGACATGCCGCCGGCCCCGATCTGGTCGATGAGCCGGTACCTGCGGGCCAGCAGCCTGCCGGCGTGCAGTGAGGCCTTCACATGGCACCTGCCTGGGCTTGGGAGAGGTATCAGGTTGCGGGAATGTGTCCGGGCTGTCAACGGCTGTCCGGTCCTCCATTGCAAAGTGCACTTCGACAGTTGCTCGGGGTGACCGCGGGTGTCCCGCCGGTCGGCTCGGGCGGGCCGTCCTTCGGGCCCATGCCAGGATGATTGGCATGGCTGGCGGTCCCGTGGCGTTCGTGCTCGGCGGTGGAGGCGTGCTCGGCGCGGTCGAGGTGGGCATGCTCCGCGCCCTGTTCCGGGCCCGGATCCGGCCCGACATGGTGCTCGGGACCTCGATCGGCGCGGTCAACGGCGCCCTGGTCGCCGCCGACCCGACCGAGGCGGTCACCGACCGGCTGGTGCGGCTCTGGGCCTCGCCGGAGGCGAGCGAGGTGTACGGCGACTCGGTGGCCCGGCAGCTGCGCCGCTTCGCCGCACGTACCCACCTGCACTCGCCCCGGCCGCTGCGCCGGTTGCTGGAGAACGAGCTGGGCGAGGAGACCACCTTCGCCGACCTGAAGGTGCCGTTCCGCTGCTGCGCGGCGAACATTGAGCGCGCCGCCGAGCACTGGTTCCACAGCGGACAGGTGGTGCCCGCGGTGCTCGCCTCCGCCTCGGTGCCGGGGCTGCTGCCGCCGACCGAGATCGACGGCCAGCACTACATCGACGGCGGGGTGGTCAACTCCATCCCGGTCGGGGAAGCCGTCGCCGCCGGCGCCACGCAGATCTTCGTCCTCCAGGTGGGGCGGATCGAGCGCGAGCTGAGCCCGCCGCAGCGCCCCTGGGAGATCGCCCAGGTGGCCTTCGAGATCGCCCGGCGGCACCGGTTCGCCCGGGAGATGGCGGCCCTGCCCGACGGGGTGGAGGTGCACGTGCTGCCCACCGGAGGGCTGGAGCCGCGCGATGACAGCCCGTGGGCGTACCGCGACCTGGCGGCCGTGGGCCGTCGGATCAGCCGGGCGTACACCGCCTCCCGCCGCTACCTGGACGCCCGGCTGGAGCGCTGATGCCGCTGCCGCCCCGGTGGGCACGCCGATTGTTGCTGGCCCCGGGTGTGGTGCTGCTCGCGCTCGCCGTGGTGGCCACGCTGCCGGTGTGGGCGTTGCTGGCGCTGGCCGCCTCACCGCTGGTCCCGGGGCGGCTGCGACCGCTGCGGCTGCTCTGGATCGGCACGGTCTACCTGGTCTGGGACGCCGCCGCGCTGCTCGCCCTCTTCGGGCTCTGGGTGGCCTCCGGCTTCGGCGCGCGCAAGCGGTCACCGGCCTTTCAACGGGCGCATTACCTGCTCGCCGGCTGGTTCCTGCGGGTGCTGTTCTGGCAGGCCCGCTGGGCGCTGCGGCTACGCATCGACGTGGCCGGCACCGATCCGGACGTCGCCCTACCCGGCGGCCCCGGCCTGGTGATCTGCCGGCACGCCGGGCCCGGCGACTCGTTCATCCTGATCCACGCCCTGATGAACTGGTTCCACCGGGAACCACGGATCGTGCTCAAGGAGAGCCTCCAGTGGGACCCGGCGATCGACGTCCTGCTCAACCGGCTGCCCAACCGGTTCATCGCGTCCG
This sequence comes from Micromonospora sp. NPDC006766, assembly GCF_040636055.1. Lineage (NCBI taxonomy): Bacteria > Bacillati > Actinomycetota > Actinomycetes > Micromonosporales > Micromonosporaceae > Micromonospora > Micromonospora sp. NPDC006766. The sequence continues at coordinate 26,447 of NZ_JBEYIX010000010.1, forward strand.
GACCGGACGGCCGGGAGGCGGTCCTCGCGCAGATCGGCCACCTCGCCAGGGGCCTGGACGGCGACGCCGCGTTCGTGATCTTCCCGGAGGGCGGTAACTTCACCCCCAAGCGGCGGCTGCGGGCGATCGCCCGGCTGCACGCGCTCGGGCTGGAGCGGATGGCGTCCCGCGCCGAGCGGATGCGGCACGTGCTCGCCCCGCAACCGGGCGGGCTGCTGGCCGCCCTGGACGCCGCGCCGGGGGCCGGGGTCGTCTTCGTCGCCCACACCGGACTGGACCGGATGCGCACCGTCACCGACGTGTGGCGGGAGCTGCCGATGGACAAGCGGATCGTGATGCGGTTCTGGTCGGTGCCGCCCGAGGACATCCCCGTCGGGCGGCAGGAGCGCATCGACTGGCTCTTCGACTGGTGGGCGCGGATCGACCGGTGGATCGCGGCGAACCGGGACGGGGCCGGCCCCGACTGACCTCGACAAGCGGCGGCGGACTGCGGGAACGCCACGTATCGTGCGCTCCGTGGAGCAGATCTGCGTGGTGACGACGGTGGTGGACGCCCGCCGGGTCGCGGACGTGCTGGCGGCCGCGGCCGTCGAGGGACGCCTGGCGGCGTGCGCCCAGGTCGGTGGCCAGGTGGACAGCACCTACTGGTGGCAGTCCACGATCCAGACCACGGGCGAGTGGTCGGTGCAGTTCAAGACCGCACCGGACCGAGTGGACGCCCTGGTCGACCAGATCCGCGCCAACCACCCGTACGAGGTTCCGGAGATCCTGGTGACCCGGGTGGAGAGCGGCGACACCGCCTACGCGTCCTGGGTGCACGAGCAGACCCGTTCCTAAGTACGGCTACTCTGGCCGGCCGGCCCGCCGGTCACGACGATGGCGGCGTGGAGCAAACCGGCTACCCCTGCCCCGGCTGCGGTACCCCCGCCGATCTCGTCTCCGGCTGCCCCGGCTGCGGTCGCCCGCCGTATCCGCCGGCCGCCGAGGTGATCCGGCTGGACCGGGAGATCGCCACGCTGACCCCGCAGGTCGAGCGCGCCCGGGTCGCGTACCAGGAGCTGACGGCCCGACTCGGCGCGGCTCGGCAGCGCCGGACGGAGCTGGCCGCGCGAATCCGATCGGAGATCCCCGCGCCGCGCCCGCTCGACTCGATGTCGCCGACGCATCCGGTGGGGCCGCCGCCGCGACCGATGGCGGCCGCCGCCCCGCGGCCCGGGGGCGCGGAGGCTTCGACCCGGACCGTGCAGAGCCTCCTCTTCGTGCTCGGCGGGCTGCTGCTGGGCACCGCGGCGGTGGTCTTCACCGCAGTCGCCTGGGCCGCCTTCGGGGTCGGCGGCCGGGCGTTGATCCTGCTCGGCTTCACCGGGCTCGCCCTCGCCGGGCCGCTGGTCGCGCGCTGGCGCGGGCTGCGCGGCACCGCCGAGACGTTCGCCGCGGTGGGGCTGCTGCTGGTGCTCCTCGACGGGTACGCCGCCTGGTCGGTGAACCTGTTCGGGGTGGCCAGCTGGCCGGGGAGCCGGTACGCCGCGCTGGTCGGGGGGGCCAGCGCGGCGGTCGCGGCCGGGTACGCGCGGCTCAGCCGGCTCACCGTGCCGTGGTTCGCGGCGCTGCTGGCCGCGCAGCCCGTGCTGCCGCTGGCCGCGGTCGAGGCGGAGCCGTCGCCCGCCGGCTGGGCGCTGGTCCTCACCGGCCTGGCCCTGGGTGACCTCGCGGTGGTGGTGCTCCTGCGCGGTCGGGTCGGCAGCGGGACGTCGACCACGGTGTTGGCCGGGCGGGTGCTCGGCTGGGTCGGGCACGCCACGGCGCTCGCCGCCGCGGCTGGCTGTGCGCTGGTGCCTCTCGTGCGCGGCCGGGCGGCCGGCACCCCGCTGCTGGCCGGTGGTCCGCTGCTGCTGGTGACGCTGGCCCTGTTCGCCGGGGCGCTGACCGCCGGCGGCCGGGTGTACCGGTCGGTCGTCGCCGGGCTGCTGGTGCCGGCGTTGGCCACCGCGCTGATCCGGCCGGTCGGCACGCTGCGTCCGGGGCTGTTGCTGCTGGCGGCCGGGCTGGTCGTGGCCGGGTCGGCCGGCGCGGTCCGGGCTCTGCCGGCGCGGCTGCGGACCGGGCCGCGGGTGGGCGCGTTCGTGGTGGCGGCCGGGCTGGGCCAGGTCGCCACGACCCTCACCGTGCTCGTTGCCGGGGCGGGCGCGCTCGCCGCGTTCCCGGCCTGGCAGGGCGGCAGGACGATACCGACCCCGGCCTGGGGCTGGCAGCTTCCGGTCGCCGTCCTGCTCACCGCCGGGGCGGTGGCGTTGCTGCTGTCCCGGGCCGCCCGGCCGCTGGTCGGGGTGATCGGTGGGGCGCTGGCCGTGTTGGCCGCGCCGGCCGTCGCGGCCACCCCGTGGCCGCTGGTGCTGACGATCGACCTGGTCGCGGCCACCGCGCTGCTGGTCGCCGCCGTGCTTCGCCCGGCCCGGCGGCTGCCGGCTGTGCTGGCCTGCGCTCTGGCCGCGGCGGTCCTCTTCGGCCACGCCCTGCTGGTCGGCTGCGCCGCGCCGGCCGGGGCGGCTGCCGCACTGGTCCTGCTCGCCGCCCTCGGCCCGGCCGTGGCGGCGCGCGGTCGTCGGGGCGAGGCCGCACAGCGGGCTGTCGCCGGCGTGGCGCTGGCGGTGGCGCTGCTCGCCGTGCCGGCGGGGGTGGCGGTCGCGCTGATCGGGTTCGGCGCGCCGCCCTGGTGGCAGTTGCGCGGCGCGGCCGTCGCCGTCGCGCTGCTGACGCTCGCCGTACCCGCCGTCCGTCGGCACTGGCCCGACCTGCACGGGTACGCCTCGGCGGGCTTCGCCGTCGCGCTCGCCTCGATCGGGGTCGCCCCGCTGGTCGTACCCGGCGCCGAACCGGTGTCGCTCTACGCCGCGGCGGGTGTGCTGCTGGCCCTCGCCGCCGGCGCGGCCACCCGGCCCGGCACCGCGCCGCGGGTGGTCGGCGCGGGGCTGGCCGCGCTGGCGCTGCTCGCCGCCGCCCCGGCGGTCCTGCGGGTGCTGCTGGAACTGCCCGTGCCGGTCTGGTCCGGGGTGCCGGCCGTGGCGCCGGTGCCGGACGCGGGCCGTGCCGGGCTGGCGTTGCTGCTGGTCGGGCTCGCCGGCGGGGCGTACGCCCGGGTCGCGACGGTGCGAAATGGCGGCCGGTGGCTGCCGGCGCTGGCCGCGCTGCCGCTCGGTGCGATCGCCCTGCCGGTGCTGCTGGCGGCGGTCGGCGCGCCGTGGCCGGTGGTGCCCGCGGTGGCGTGCGCGATCGGGCTGGCCGTGCTGCTGGTGGCGGCGCTCGCCGCGCCGCGTCCGCTGCTGGTGCCGGTCGCCCTGCCGCTCGGGCTGGTGCTGGGTCTCGCCGGGTTGAGCGGGTTGCTCGCCACCCGGGCCGGAACGCTCGCCGGGCTGGGCGCGGTGGTCGTAGCGGCGGCCGTGGTCGGGGTGGTCGGGCGGCACCCCGGCACCCGGCTCGCCGGCTGGCTGCTGGCCCTGGCCGCGGCCACCGGCTTCGCGGTGACCGCGTCGCTGGCCGGTGGTCTGCCGCTGCGTACCGCCGCCTTCACGGTGCTGGCCGTGGCGGTGCCGGCCCTGCACGCCGTGCCGCTGCTGCGCGCCCGGACGGCCGGTGCGGTGGCGGCGTCCCGGACGGCCGGGAGGCCCGGCGCCGGCCCGGGCGACGCGGTGGCGCTGGAGGTGGCTGTACAGGCGGTCGCACTGCTGGCGCTGCTGCTCACCGGCGGCGCGTTGCGGCACGCGGCGGCAATCTGCGCGCTGTGGGGCGCGGCCGTGGCGGTGCGGGTGGTGCGTCGGGGTGAACCGTTGACCCGGCGCTGGGTCTTCGCCGGTGTCGCGGGCGGCAGCGAACTGCTCGGCGGCTGGCTGCTGCTGGCCGCAGGCGGGGTGGCCGTGCTGGAGGCGTACACCGTGCCGGCGGCGGCGCTCGCACTCGGCACCGGCCTGGTGGCGCTGCGCACCCGGCCCGGCCTGAACAGTTGGCTGGCGCTCGGACCGGGGCTCGTCGCGGCGTTGCTGCCCAGCCTGGTGTCGGTGCTGGTGGCGGCGGACCCCCAGCCGGGCCGCCGGCTGGCACTCGGCGTGGCGGCGCTGGGCGCGGTGCTCAGCGGGGCGGCCCGACGCTGGCAGGCACCGGTCCTGCTGGGCGCGGCCACGCTGGTCCCGTTGGCACTGCACGAGCTGGCCCGGGGCTGGGACCTGCTGCCCCGCTGGATCTTCCTCGGCCTGGGCGGGCTGGCGCTGATCGCGCTCGCCGCCACCTACGAGCGGCGGCGGCGCGACCTGGCCCGGCTGCGCACCCTGGTCGGCCGGCTGGGTTGACGTCCTTCTCCGGATTGTCGTGGTAGGGAAAACACCACCCGCAGCTGGGGGGTTGGCTGGATTACCCAACGCAGTCGATCAAGGCATGCTTGGTTACGGAGAGTTGCGCTGCCGGCGTGACGCACCGACCGAGGAGACGGGTACCCGCATGACCTCATCGACGTTGACGGTGCCACCGGCCGGGCGGGGCAGCGACTACGCCCGGCTGTCCCGCCGGGTCGCCGCGGCCGGGCTGTTGACCCGCCGACCAGGCTGGTACGCGGCCCGGATCGGGCTCACCCTCGGCGCCTTCCTGGCCGGTTGGGCGGTGGTGGTCGCAGTCGGGGACTCCTGGACGCAGGTGCTGCTGGCGGCCGCGATGGCGGTGGTCACCACCCAGGTGGCGTTCCTCGGGCACGACGCCGGCCACCGGCAGATGTTCCGTCGACGCGGCCCGAGCGAACTGGCCGGTCTGATCGCCGGCAACCTTGCCGTCGGGCTCAGCTACGGCTGGTGGGTCGACAAGCACAACCGGCACCACGCCAACCCGAACCACACCGACGAGGACCCGGACGTCGGGGCGGGCGCACTGGTCTGGACGCACGAGCAGGCGGCGGCGACCCGGGGGACGGGCCGGTGGCTGGCCCGACGGCAGGCGTGGCTCTTCTTCCCGCTGCTCCTGTTGGAGGGGCTGGCGCTGCACGTGGCGAGCGTGCAGGCGCTGGCCGGCCGGGAGGGCGGCCGGTGGCGCACCCCGGTACGGCACCGGGCGGTCGAGGCGCTGCTGCTCGTCGCGCACGCCGCCGGTTACCTCGGCCTGCTGTTCGCGGTGATGTCGCCCGGGAAGGCCCTGCTCTTCATCGCCGTCCACCAGGGGCTCTGGGGGCTCTACATGGGGTGCGCGTTCGCCCCGAACCACAAGGGCATGCCGATGCCGACCGGCGACGACGACCTGGACTTTCTGCGCAAGCAGGTGCTCACCTCACGGAACGTGCGGGGTGGCCGGTTCGTGGACGTGGCGCTGGGCGCGCTGAACTACCAGATCGAACACCACCTCTTCCCGAACATGCCCCGGGCCAACCTGCGCCGGGCCCGGCCGATCGTGCAGGCGTACTGCGCCGAGCAGGGCATCCCGTACGCGGAGACCGGGCTGGTCGAGTCGTACCGGCAGGCCCTCGCACACCTGCACGAGGTCGGCCGCCCGCTGCGGGCCGGTTGATCCGGCCCTGGGTCGGGTCGGGCGTGTGCCGGGCCGGGTCGGGCGTGTGCCGGGGCCGGGACGCGGAAGACGCGCCCGGTAGGGTCGGCGCATGGCAGACGTGCTCACCGCCGTGGCGGTGCGGGACGCGTCGGGTCGACTGACCCCGACCCGGCGGACCGACGACTTCGTCCGGAGCGCCGCATGAGATTTGAGATCAGCAAGGTGCTCGACGCCATCGAGGGACGGGTCTCCACCGATCCCTCGATGACGCGGGCCGTGGTGGACCTGGCCGAGGTGATCCGCTGGCAGGACCTGGACGGCGGGCGGCCGGCCAGCCTGCTGCGGCTCGGCATGGTGATCGACGCCCTGTCCCGGCAACTTGAGGAAGACAGCGTCCCGGTCTACGCGATCGTGCATCGGGCGCTGCTCTCCGACGCCGACCTGACCTCCAACGAGCGGATGGTGGTCCGGCGCTGGGCCGACGACGGCCTGGTCGAGGTGCTGGACCACCCCGGCGACCGGATGTTGGAGGTGGCCGACCTGCTCGGGCTGCCGGTGCTCAGCCGGGTCCGCTTCGACGGGCTGGGCGGTCGCTACCCGTGGCTCGGCCAGGCCGGTCGAGTGCTCGCCCCGGTGCCCGGCGCCGGCGGCCCGGTGTTCATCGCGCACGTCGGCGGCGGGCAGAGCCCGGCCTCCGGTGGCCGGTCACCGGCCGGCGCGAAGCTGCTGGCCCGGCAGTGGCGCTGCCCCGAGTCCGGGTGCGCGCTCTTCGGCGGCGGCGGGGGCGGTGGCGCCTTCGCCGACCTGGCCCGGGTCGACCGCGCCCCGGCCGGGCAGCCGCCGCCCTCCCTGCGCAACGGCGTGCCGACCTGCCCGCGGCACGGCGCCCGGCTCGGCGACGCCGGGCCGCGACCGCGTACCGAGGTGCTGGCGGTCCGGATCGGCGGGCTGGTCCGGCGGCGGTTCGTGCTGACCGAGGCCCAGCCGGTGCTGGTCGGGCGGGCACCCGATTCCTCGGGCGGGATCGTGCTCGGTCAGTGGCTCAACGACGAGACGCGGCGCTGGATCAGCCGCAGCCACGTCCGGTTCGAGTTGCGGGCAGGTGAGGTGGTCGTCACCGACACCAGCACCAACGGCTCGGGTGTCCGGCCGGGCGGCTCGATGGCCGAGGCGGACCGGGTCGCGCTGGCCCCGCAGCAGTCCCGGGTGCTGGGCAAGGGCGACATCATCGAGCTCTACCCGGGTGTGCAGGTCGCCCGCGCCGACGCACTGCACAGCGACGCGAAGTTCACCCCCAACTCGGTCATGGCCGAGGCCCCCACCATGGCCATGCGCCTGCCCCGTCCCTGACGGAAACGCGCGAGGGCGCCGGGACCGTCGTGGGTCCCGGCGCCCTTTCGCGTACGGGGGTCAGCCCGCCAGCACGGCGGCGAGCTGGGCCACCGCGTGGTCGATCTCCTCCTCGGTGATCGTCAGCGGCGGGGCGAGCCGGATGGTCGAGCCGTGGGTGTCCTTGGCCAGGACGCCACGCGCCATCAGCCGCTCACAGGCCTGCCGGCCGGTCATCAGCGCCGGGTCGATGTCCAGGCCGGCCCAGAGGCCACGGCCCCGGACGGCGAGCAGGCCCTTGCCGATCAGGCCGCGCAGGCCGGCGTGCAGCCGCTCGCCCAGCTCGGCCGAGCGCCGCTGGAACTCGCCGGTGGCCAGCAGTCGGACCACCTCGGTGGCGACGGCGCAGGCCAGCGGGTTGCCGCCGAACGTCGAGCCGTGCTGGCCCGGCTGGAGCACGCCGAGCACGTCGGCGTTCGCGGCCACCGCGGAGACCGGCACGATGCCGCCGCCGAGCGCCTTGCCCAGCAGATACATGTCCGGGACGACGCCCTCGTGGTCGCAGGCGAAGGTGGCGCCGGTCCGCCCCAGACCCGACTGGATCTCGTCGGCGATGAAGAGCACGTTCCGCTCGGTGCAGACCCGGCGGACGCCCGGCAGGTAGCCCTCCGGGGGCACCACGACGCCCTGCTCACCCTGGATCGGCTCGAGCAGCACGGCGACGGTGTTCTCGTCGATCGCGGCGGTCAGCGCGTCCAGGTCGCCGTACGGCACGATGGTGAAGCCGGGGGTGTACGGCCCGAAGTCGGCGCGGGCGTCCTCGTCGGTGGAGAAGCTGACGATGGTGGTGGTCCGGCCGTGGAAGTTGCCCTCGGCGACCACGATGTTCGCCTGGCCCGGGGCCACGCCCTTGACCTGGTAGCCCCACTTGCGGGCGACCTTGACGCCGGTCTCCACCGCTTCGGCGCCGGTGTTCATCGGCAGCACCAGGTCCTTGCCGCACAGCTCGGCCAGCTCGCGGCAGAAGTCGGCGAACTGGTCGTGGATGAACGCGCGGCTGGTCAGGGTGAGCCGGTCGAGCTGCGCGTGCGCGGCCTCGATCAGCTTCGGGTGCCGGTGACCGAAGTTCAGCGCCGAGTAGCCGGCCAGGCAGTCCAGGTAACGGCGGCCGTCCACGTCGGTCACCCAGGCGCCCTCGGCGGACGAGACCACCACGGGCAGCGGGTGGTAGTTGTGCGCCGTGTGCCGCTCCGCGTCCCGTACAGCGGACGGCGTCCGCAGCGTGTCGTCGATGATCACTTGACTGCCTTTCCCTGGCGGAGTCGCAACGTGCAGCACTTCGGTCCGCCGCCGGCCTTGCGCAGCTCGGACAGGTCGATCCCGATGGTCTGGTAGCCCCGGTCGCGCAGCTTGGCGGCGAGTTCGGTGGCCTGAGCGGGCAGCACCACGTGCTTGCCGTCGCTGACCGCGTTCAGCCCCAGCACCTCGGCGTCGGCCATGGTCGCGTGGACCGCGTCCGGGAAGAGTCGGCGCAGCACCGCCTGGCTGCCCGGCGAGAACGCCTCCGGCAGGTAGGCCACGGTCCGCTCGTCGAGCACGGTGAGCGCGGTGTCCAGGTGGTAGAAGCGCGGGTCCACCAGCTGCATGGTGATCACCGGGTAGCCGAAGACCTCCTGCAGCTGCGCGTGTGAGGCGTGCGCGGTGCGGAACCCGGTGCCGGCGAGCAGGTAGTCGCCGACCAGCAGGACGTCGCCCTCGCCCTCGTTGACCTGCTTCGGGTCGTACATCTCGAAGCCGGCCGCCTCGAACCAGTCACGGTAGGCGGGGGCCTCGTCGGCGCGCTCCGGGTCGCGGAACTGCACCGCCATCGCCTTGCCGTCGATCACCGTGCCGCCGTTGGCGGCGAAGACCATGTCCGGCAGGCCGGCGACCGGGTCGATCAGCTCGACCTCGTGGCCCAGGTCGACGTACGTCTGGCGGAGCTGCTCCCACTGCCGGATCGCCAGGTCGGCGTCGACCGACGCGGTGGGGTCCATCCACGGGTTGATCGCGTAGTCGACGGCGAAGTATGTCGGCCGGCACATCAGGTAGCGCTGGCGGGTGGCCATCGTCATTGTCGTGCTCCCAGGGGTCGGGCGCGCCCGGCCACCGTCGGCCTACGGGCTGGCGCCGTGGTCCAACGGTATGCGGCGCGGGTCGGCGACATCCACCGTGGGAAGTTGCGTTCAACGTGGGATCGTTGCGTCTGAGGCGCGTTCTGCGGTTGATCGTTGCGTAGACGGGGGGCCGGTCGCTAAGCACACTTCGGGGGCGGCGAACCGCCGCCCCCGAAGAGAGAGGGTGCCCGGCTGGTGAAACCACCAGAACTGATCGGGCGGGCCGGCGCTGCGCCGGCGAGCGGGACAGTGCCCGTCAGAACAGACCGGCAAACTGTGAATCAAGCCACTCCCGGAACCGGCCGACCCACTCGCCACCGGTGGTCGGCCAGTCGAACTGGCCGGTCATCGCCACCACCCCGAGCACCACCGCGGCGAGGCCGACCACGATGCCGATCAGCGCGTCGGTCTTGCCGGCCACGTGCCGGCGGCGGGTGGCGATCAGTCCGAGCACGGCGAGGACCGCCCCGACCGCACCGAGCCCGATGCCGTAGCCGGCGAGGGTGCCGGTCAGCACGAACAGCGCGCCGACCACCGAGACGATCAGGCCGACGGTGGCCAGCAGGCTCGCCCGGGGCTTCGGGCCGAGCGCCGCCGGCACCACCCGGCCGTCGAGGTCGGCGCGGTCCAGCGGCCGATCCGGCCGGTCGTCCCGGTCCAGCGGCCGGTCCAGCCGGTCGTCCCGGTCCATGTCGACGGTGCGTCCGGGGCGCGGGCCCGGGTCGGCCGTGGCGCGGTCACTCCGAGGCTCTGTGCCGAGTGGCTGGCCGGGTGCGGCCCGCGCCGCCGCCCGTCGCCGCACGTCGGCCCGGTCCGCCGTTCGGGGCTCGGCCATGCGGTCCGGCGTACGCGGGTCGCCGTCGGCCTCGGCGACGGCGACCGGGTCGCGGTCGCGGTCGTCGACGATGCCGTCGCCGTTCACGTCCTGACTTCGCGCCGGTCCGTTTCGGCGGGACAAAATCTTCATTTTGACACCTCCTGACCTGCTGCGTGGAGGCCGGGGGAGAGCAGTGGCAGCCACGCGTGACACCCAGGAGGTACCCGGTCGCCGAGAAGTCGACACTTGTCGACGAACGGCCGCACTACCAGCGGCCAGCGCAGGACCACCTGAGATCTTGGAAGCTTTCGGCCCTACAGGGGCCGTTTCGCACCAAGATCTCAAGGCGATGGGTACACCGTGTCGGCCGTGGTCACGATCGGCGGGGCTGTTCCGAGGGCGGGCCGGGCTACTGATCAGCGACGAAGGTGCCGCGTGCGTGAACGGTGACGACGAGGCCCCGACTCCGTAGCTCCTGCATGGCCATTCGCACGGTGCCCCGAGCCACACCGTAGGTCTGTTGCAAGTGCAGTTCGCTCGGCAGCGGCTGCCCTGGGAGGAGCTTGCCCTCTTCGATCTGCTGTGCGAGCAGGTCCGCCAACTGCCGGTAGAGCGGCACGTTGGACAGCGGGCTCGTCATGGGCGAGAGCGTAGGCACGCACATGATCTGTACGTGTTCGGGGTTGTTCAGTGTCTGAACGTCTAGCATCTAGACGTTCAGTAGCTGTACGTTTGCCGTGGTCAGACAACAGAGCGGCCCCCGGCCAGCGACTGCACCGCCGACCGGGGGCCTTGATCGCCCCAGGGAGGCGACCCGTGAGCACCCTACCCATCACCCTGCCCGCCTGTGGAGAATCCGCGACGGTCCGCATCGAGCTGTACGCGGATGACTCTCTCGAGGCCTGCGCGTACACCTGCAACGTGCACGCCACCCTTGCGAGCGCGGAGATCGCACGGGCCGGGCTGAGTTCCCACCCGGTCGGCATGGCACCCGACGTCCACCGGCCTTGCGGCTACGTACACGTGTTTCCGACCGGCACCCTTGCCGACCCGGCCGAGCTCGGCCACCCGCGCTGGTGCGACCGACACGACTGCCAGCGTCGGGGGCAGCATCGCTCCCGCGCCCGCCATACGGACACCAACCGCCCGGAGGCGTTCATCGCTGACGTGGCCCTCGTTCAGGCCCTGGGTCCGACCGCCGAGCCGATGGTGAACCTGACCAGCGTGGAAGGCACTGCCGCAGCCAGCCTTGTGCTGTCCACAGGGCAGGCGCGGGTGTTGCGGTACCGGCTGGCTCACCTGCTCGACGTCGCCAAGGCGACCCGCAACGACGGTAGGGGGCACGCCCGGTAGATCGGCAGGGTGATGCGGCTACCCTTGGCGCCCGTGCCAGAGGGACACACGATCCACCGCCTCGCGGCCCGGCACGCCGAGCTGTTCGCCGGCGACAAGGTGCACGCCGCCAGCCCGCAGGGCCGCTTCGCCGTGGGCGCGGCCCGGCTCACCGGCAGCGTCCTGGACGGCACCGAGGCGTACGGCAAGCACCTGCTGCACCACTACGCCGGCGAGTTGACCCTGCGCGTGCACCTCGGGCTGTACGGCAAGTTCGCCGACGGCCCCGGCGAGCCGCCACCCCCGGTGGGGCAGGTACGGCTCCGGCTGTCGTCCGACCGGCACTGGCTCGACCTGCGCGGCCCGACCGCGTGCGAGCTGCTCACCCCGCCCGAGGTGGCGATGCTGCGCGACCGGCTCGGCCCGGACCCGCTGCGCGCCGACGCCGACCCGGACCGGGCGTACGCGCGAATCCGGCGCAGCGGCACCCCGCTGGCGGCGCTGCTGCTGGACCAGTCCGTGGTGGCCGGGACCGGCCTGATCTTCGTGACCGAGGCGCTGTTCCGGGCCGGGCTGCCGCCCGCCCTGCCCGGCCGGGAGCTGACCCCGGCCGGCTGGGCGGAGCTCTGGGCGGACCTGGTCGCGCTGATGACCCTCGCCGTGGAACGCGGCAGGATCGACACCGTACGCCCGGCCCACCTGCCCGAGGTGATGGGCCGCGCGCCCCGGGTCGACCGGCACGGCGGCGAGGTGTACGTCTACCGCCGCCCCGGCGCGCCCTGCCACGTCTGCGGCACTGAGATCAGCCGCGGCGACCTGGCCGGCCGCAACCTCTACTGGTGCTCCAGCTGCCAGGGCTCGGTGTGAGAAGGGGACCCTTCTCTACCGCAGGCGTTGATAAGGGGCCCTTCCTTACCCGAGCAGCCAGCGGACCACCTCGACGTTGCCGGGGAAGACCTGATCGCCGCCGATGCTCCAGGCCACGGTGTGCACGATCGTCCAACCCCGCACCCGTTCCCGGTCGAGGCCCAGCTCGGCGGTGAGCCGATCCAGCCGGTGGCGCACCGCCTCCGGCGAGTGCCCCAGCTCCGCGCCGCGCACCAGCGGCACCGGCGCGAACTCCCGCTCGCCGACCAGCGGCTTCGGGTCGATGGCCAGCCACGGCTCCCGGCTCGCCCGGAGCACGTTGCCGGCGTGCAGGTCCTGGTTGACCAGCACCTGCTCGCCCTGACTGGGCACCAGGTCGGCGAGCAGCCCGAGCGCTGAGTCCAGCAACCGCCGCTCGTACGGGCGGTTGGCCCGTTCCCAGTTGGCCGGCATCCGCTCCGCCCAGCCGGCCGCCTCCTCTGCCAGCGAGGTGAACGGCGGGCCGGCCGGCACACCGAGCCGGGGGAGCAGCTCGACCGCCACGTCCAGTGCCGCGTCCGGCGGCAGCTCGTGCAGCGGAGCCCCGGGCACGCAACGCTCGACCAGCAGCGCCCGGCTCGGCGCGTCGTGGTCCAGCAGCCGAATCGCGCCCCGACCGGCCCAGTGCGTCAGCGCGGTTGCCTCGTGCCGGCTGTCGTCGTCCGGGTACTGGATCTTCAGCACCGCCGGGGTGCCGTCCGACAGCTCGGCCGGCACCGCCAGCGACGCGAAGGCGTACGCGTACGGCCGACCGATGCGCAGGCCCCATCGCCCGACGCAACCGGCCAGCAGGTCCGGCAGCTCGGCCAGCCAGTCCCGGCCCGCCGGCGTCCGCCGGACCCAGCCCAACCCCTCGGGGATCTCCATCCGGCCATTCTCCGCGCCCCTCGACGGAACTGTGGATGCAGGTGTTGTCGTTCCAGCGACAACAAGTGCACCCGAAGGCCGACAGCTACCGGGCGAGAGCGTCGACGGCCTTGCGGGCGGCGATCAGCACGGGATCCCAGACCGGGGCGTACGGCGGGGCGTAGCCGAGGTCCAGCGAGGTCATCTCGTCCACCGTCATGCCGTTCCACAGCGCCACGGCCAGCGCGTCGATCCGCTTGGCCGCCTCGGACCAGCCGACGATCTGCGCCCCGAGCAGCCGGCCGCTGGACCGCTCGGCGATCAGCTTGACCGTCATCGGGCGGGCACCCGGGTAGTAGCCGGCCCGGCTGGTCGACTCGGCGATCACGGAGACGAACTCGAAGCCGGCGGCGAGGGCGTCCCGTTCCCGCAGGCCGGTCCGCCCCACCTCCAGGTCGCAGACCTTGGTCACGGCGGTGCCGATCACCCCGGGAAACGTCGCGTACCCGCCCCCGATGTTGATCCCGGCGACCCGGCCCTGCTTGTTGGCGTGGGTGCCCAGGGGCACGTGCACCGGCAGCCCGCTGACCCTGTGCAGGGTTTCCACGCAGTCGCCGGCCGCCCAGACCCCGGTCACCCCGGGCACCCGCATCCGCCGGTCGGTGCGCACCCCGCCGGTGGGACCGAGCGGCAGGCCGGCGGCCTCGGCGAGCGCGGTGTTCGGGCGTACGCCGAGACCGAGCACCACGACATCGGCGGGGATCGGCCCCTCCGGGGTGACCACCGCGGCGACCCGCCCGTCCCGCTCCCGCAGACCGGTGACCGTCAGGCCGGTACGGATCCCGACGCCGATCCGGCGCAACGCGTCGAGGACCAGGTCGGCCATGTCCGGGTCCATCGTGGCCATCGGCCGGTCGGCCTGCTCGACCAGGTCGACCGAGAGCCCGCGCTGCAGCAGCGCCTCGGCCATCTCCACGCCGATGTAGCCGCCGCCGACGACCACCGCGCGGCGGGGCCGGGGTTCGCGGTCCAGCCAGTCCAGCAGGGCCGTGCCGTCGTCGAGAGTCTGCACGCCGAACACCCCGGCGATGCTGTCGGCCGCCCACTCGGGCCGCACCGGCGTCGCGCCCGTGGCGTACATCAGGACGTCGTAGCGCTCGCGGACCTGCCCGCCGCCGGCCAGGTCCCGGGCGACCACCTCGCGGCGCTCGGGGTCGATCGCGGTGACCTCGTGCCGCAGCCGGACGTCGATGTCGAACCGCTCCCGGAAGGTGGCCGGGTCGCGGGCGACGAGCTGCTCCCGCTCGGACACCACCCCACTGACCCAGTACGGGATGCCGCAGGCGGAGTATGAGGTGAAGTGGCCCCGTTCGAAGGCGACGATCTCCAGCTCGGTCCGGTCGCGGCGACGCCGGGCCTGGGATGCCGCCGCCATCCCGGCCGCGTCCCCGCCGATGACGACCAGCCGTTCCGCCATGAGGCCCATCCTGGCACGTGGAGATCGACCGCGGGGTTGCTCCCGTACGGCGTGTCCCGGGTGGCGTCGACGGGCCTACGATGAGGCCCGGTCGACCCGTGCGTCGTCGCCGGCAGCCAGGGAGGTTTCGTTGACTCCGAGCAGCACGTCGCGGACGGGGAACGAGGCCCGGCGCACCGGCCGGGGCTGGCGACGGCAGGTGCCGCGCGGCTTCGCCACCCTGCTCTGGGTGGTCGCGGCGCTCTCCGCGGTGGCGGCGCTGAGCAGTGCCCTGCGCACCGGCGTCCAGCCGCTGCGCACCGCGATCGACGCCCTGCTGCTGCCCGCGCCGGCCAACCTGGCGTACGCGGTCTTCCTCGGCACCCTGGCCTCGGCGGTGCTGCGGCGCAAGCGGCTGGCGTACTGGGTGCTGGTGGTGTATTTCAGCCTCACCCTCGTGGTCGGCGTGGCGGCCGGGGTGGTGCTGCTGCTGTTCGGCAGCAACCAGCTCAACGCCGCCGCCGGGCAGCGGCTCTTCACCACGCTGGAAACGGTCGGGGTGTGGGTCGGCATCGCCTTCGCCGCCGGCGCGCTGGCCCTGTTGCTCGCCGCCCGGCGGGAGTTCTACGCCCGGGTACGCGGCGGCAGCTTCTGGCGGGCGCTCGGCGTCTTCTTCGGCCTGGCGGCGGTCTCGGTCGGGCTCGGCTACCTGCTGCTGCTGTTCGAGCCGGGCAGCCTGCACGGCTGGTCGGACCGGCTCGGGTACGCGGCCGAGAAGGTGTTCGGTGGCGCGATCACGCTCGACGTGACCCGCCGGGGCCAGGCGCCCGGCTGGGTCAACCTGCTGCTCGGCTTCTTCGGCGCGATCGCGTTCGTCACCGGCCTGTTCACCCTGGTCCGTTCCCAGCGAGCGAACGCGGTGCTGCACCCTGGCGAGGAGCAGCGGATCCGCGAGCTGCTCGCCCGGCACGGCGAGCGGGACTCCCTCGGCTACTTCGCCACCCGGCGGGACAAGGCGGCCGTCTTCTCACCCAGCGGCAAGGCGGCGATCACCTTCCGGGTGGTCAACGGGGTCAGTCTGGCCAGCGGCGACCCGGTCGGCGACCCGGAGGCGTGGGGCCCGGCCATCGAGGCGTGGCTCGGGCAGGCCCGCGCGTACGCCTGGATCCCGGCGGTGATGGGCACCAGCGAGGCCGCGGCCCGGGCCTACCAGCGGTACGGATTGAAGGTGCTGCACCTGGGCGACGAGGCGGTGCTGCTGACCCGCGAGTTCGACCTGGACGGCCGGGACATGCGGCCGGTGCGCCAGGCGGTGCACCGGGTGGAACGCGCCGGCTACGCCGCCCGGGTGCGGCGGCACGCCGAGATCCCGCCGGAGGAGATGTCCCGGCTGGCCGAGCTGGCCAGCGCCTGGCGGGACACCGACAACGAGCGGGGCTTCTCGATGGCGCTGGGCCGGCTCGGCGACCCGGCCGACGGCGACTGCGTGCTGGTCGAGGCCCGGGACGCCGAGGGCCGGGTGCGGGCGTTGCTGTCGTTGAGCCCGTGGGGCGCGAACGGGCTGTCGCTGGATCTGATGCGCCGGGACCGAACGGCCGAGAACGGGGTCATCGAGTTCATGGTGGCCGCGCTGCTGGTCGCCGCAGCCCGGCTCGGCGTCGAACGGGTATCGCTGAACTTCGCGGTGTTCCGTTCGGTCTTCGAGCAGGGCGCGCGAATCGGCGCCGGCCCGCTCATCCGGCTCTGGCGGTACGCCCTGATCTTCTTCTCCCGCTGGTGGCAGCTCGAGTCGCTCTACCTGTCCAACGCCAAGTACCAGCCGAACTGGATGCCCCGCTATCTCTGCTTCGCCGAGCGCCGGGAGTTGGCCCGGGTGGGCATCGCGGCGGCGATCGCCGAGGGTTTCCTCGCCCTTCCCGGGGGCCGGCCCACCCCGCTGTACGGGGTGCCGCCGCCCGGTGGCGGGGTGCGCTTCGTGCCGCCGGCCGCCGCGACGGTCCGGGCCGTGCCGCCGGAGCCGACCCCGATGGAGCGGCCGGAGCAGATCCGGGTACGCCAGGCGAAGCTCGACCGGCTCCGCGCCGAGGGGGTCGACCCGTACCCGGTGGGCTATTCGCGCACCGACGGTTGCGCTTCGGTGCGGGAGCGGCACGCGGGGCTGGCCCCGGACACCGGGACCGGGGAGACAGTGGCGGTCGCCGGCCGGGTGCTGCTGGTCCGTGACCACGGCGGGGTGCTGTTCGCCACCGTCCGGGACGGCACCGGCGACCTCCAGCTGATGCTGGAACACGACCTGGACCGGTGGCGGTCCACCATCGACATCGGCGACCACGTCGGCGCGACCGGCGAGGTGTACGCCACGCGGCGCGGCGAGGTGTCGGTCCGGGTCGCCGACTGGCGGCTCACCGCCAAGTGCCTGCGCCCGCTGCCGGACAAGCACCACGGGCTGGCCGACCCGGAGGCCCGGGTCCGGCAGCGCTACCTGGATCTGATCATCAACGCCGACGCGCGGGAGCTGCTGGCGGCGCGCGGTGCGGCCCTGCACAGCCTGCGCACCTCGCTCGTCGGGCGGGGCTTCCTCGAGGTGGAGACGCCGATCCTGCAGCGGGTGCACGGCGGTGCCAACGCCCGCCCGTTCGTCACCCACAGCAACGCGTACGACCTGCGGCTCAGCCTGCGGATCGCGCCGGAGCTCTATTTGAAGCGGCTGGCCGTGGGCGGGATCGAGCGGGTGTACGAGCTGGGCCGGGCGTTCCGCAACGAGGGCGTCGACCACCGCCACAACCCGGAGTTCACCGTGCTGGAGGCGTACCAGGCGTACGCCGACTACCACGACATGCGGACGCTGGCCCGGGAGCTGATCGTGGCGGCGGCGGTGGCGGTGCACGGCACGCCGGCGGCCCGCCGCCCCGGCGGCGAACTGGTCGACGTCGGCGGCGAGTGGCCGGTGCGGACGGTCAACGAGGCGATCTCCGCCGCGCTGGGTGAGGAGGTCACCGCCGACACCGAGCTGGACACCCTGCGCAAGTTCTGCGACTCCGCCGGGGTGCCGTACGACCCGGGCTGGGGGCGCGGCGCGGTGTTGCTGGAGCTGTACGAGCGGCTGGTCGAGGCGCGGACCGAGGAGCCGACGTTCTACCTGGACTTCCCGACCGAGGTGTCCCCGCTGACCCGGCAGCACCGGCACGATCCGCGGTTGGCTGAGCGGTGGGATCTGGTGGCGTTCGGGATGGAGTTGGGGACCGCGTACACCGAGCTGGTCGACCCGACCGAGCAGCGGCGCCGACTCACCGAACAGTCGCTGCGAGCGGCCGGCGGTGACCCGGAGGCGATGGAGCTGGACGAGGACTTTCTCACCGCGCTGGAGTATGCGATGCCGCCCACCGGCGGCCTCGGCCTCGGCGTGGACCGGCTGCTGATGCTCCTGACCGGCCGATCCATCCGGGAGACCCTCCCCTTCCCCCTGGTCCGCGAGTCCTGAGCCGGCCGCCCCGCGCCGAGCAGCGACGGCAGGCATCGATGAGCGTTGACAAGTGTGGGAGTGGGGCGTACTAATCGGGCTTAGAGCGCGCTCTCTCGCCCCGTCCCCGCAGAGAGGCATCCCGATGAACCCTGTCCCGGCGGCATGCGCCGCCCCGTCCGCCGTGCGCCCGTCGCGCCGGCGGCTCGCTCTGGCCGCGGCCGTGCTCGCCACCACCACCGCACTGGCCGCCGTCTCGATGACCGCCCAGGCCGCCGTCCCACCGCCCCCGTCGGGCTGGAGCCTGGTCTGGAGCGACGACTTCACCGGCGCGGCCGGCACCCTGCCCTCGTCCGCCAACTGGATCATCGACACCGGCACCAGCTACCCGGGAGGCCCGGCCAACTGGGGCACCGGCGAGATCCAGACGTACACCTCGAACACCGCCAACGTCAGCCAGGACGGTGCCGGCAACCTGCGGATCACCCCGCTGCGGGACGGTTCCGGCCGGTGGACCTCGGCCCGGATCGAAACCGTCCGGACCAACTTCAAGCCGCCGGCCGGAGGTGTCCTCGCCATCGAGGGGCGGATCCAGATGCCGAACGTCACCGGCGCGCAGGCGGCCGGCTACTGGCCGGCGTTCTGGGCCCTCGGCTCGCCGTACCGGGGCAACTACCAGAACTGGCCGGGCGTCGGCGAGTTCGACATCATGGAGAACGTCAACGGGATCAACTCGGTCTGGGGGGTGCTGCACTGCGGCGTCGCCCCCGGTGGGCCGTGCAACGAGTTCAACGGCATCGGCAACTCCCGGGCCTGCCCGGGCAGCACCTGCCAGGCGGCATTCCACACCTACCGCTTCGAGTGGGACGCCTCGGTCAACCCGCAGCAACTCCGCTGGTACGTCGACGGTCAACTCTTCCACACCGTGAGCCAGAGTCAGGTCGGCTCGTACTGGGGGCAGATGACCAACCACGGCGGCTATTTCCTGCTGCTCAATGTGGCGATGGGCGGCAGCTTCCCGAACGGGGTGGCCGGCACCGGCACGCCGACCTCCGCCACGGTCTCCGGCAAGCCGATGCTGGTCGACTACGTGGCCGTCTACAGCCGGGGCGGCGGCAACCCGCCACCGACCACCGCGCCGCCGACCAGCCCGCCACCGGGCGGGGTGGTGGACGCGTACTCGACGATCCAGGCCGAGGCGTTCAACGCCCAGAGCGGGGTTCAGGTGGAGGCGTGCTCCGAGGGCGGCCAGGACATCGGCTCGCTGAGCAACGGTGACTGGGCCCGCTACGACAACGTGGACTTCGGCAGCAGCCCGCCGCGGGACTTCCTGGCCCGGGTCGCCTCCGGCGCGGCGGCCGGGGTGAGCGGGCTGGTCGAGGTCCGGGTGGACAGCCTCAGCAACTCACCGATCGGCAGCTTCGCGATCACCAACACCGGCGGGTGGCAGAGTTGGCGCTCGGTGCCCGGCAACGTCAACCCGGTGACCGGCCGGCACACCGTCTACCTGACCTTCTCCAGCGGCCAGGGCGCCGACTTCGTCAACGTCAACTGGTTCACCTTCCGCCGCTGACCCTGAAGCAGGGGCCCCTTGTTCACGCCTGGCGTATAGGAAGGGGCCCCTCTCAACGCCCGGCTCCCTCTGGACAGAAACAGTTAACAGTCTTAATAATGGGCGCTGACGTCGACGGTCATGAATACCTCCACGCCGGCTCGCGCGGGCCGGCGTCCCACCACCGCAACGGTCCCTGGAGGACGCCGTGAGACTCCGCTCCCGCCGCGTGGCGACATTCGCCGCCGCGCTCGCCGCCGCCCTCGTCGCGGCCACCGTCGTGGCCGCGCCACCCGCCTCAGCCGCCACCGCCTCCTTTGTCCGCGTCTCCAGCTGGGGCACCGGCTACGAGGCGAAGTTCACCGTCACCAACAACACCTCGGCCAGCATCTCCTCGTGGAACGTCCAGTTCGACCTGCCCGCAGGCAGCAGCCTCGGCGTGTTCTGGGACGCCGTGCTGACCGCCTCCGGTCAGCACGTCACCGCGGTCAACCAGTCCTGGAACGGCACCCTGGGCCCCGGCGCCAGCACCACCTTCGGATTCAACGTCAACGGCAACGGCGACCCGACCAACTGCACGGTCAACGGCGGGTCGTGCACCGGTGGCGGCGGTGGCAACCCGGGAGCACCGGCCACCCCGGGCAACCTGCGGGTCACCGGCACCACCAACACCTCGGTCTCGCTCGCCTGGAACGCCGTCTCCGGCACGGTCACCGGCTACCGGGTCTACGAGGGCACCAGCGTGAAGGCCACCGTCACCGGCACCTCGACCACCATCTCCGGGCTGGCCGCCTGCTCGGCGCACAGCTACACGGTGACCGCGTACAACACCAGCGGGGAGTCGGCGAAGTCGGCGGTCGTGTCGGCCACCACCACCGGCTGCACCGGCGGCGGCACCGGCGCGATGGCCGCCGCGCCCTACCTCTACCCGGGCTGGGGTGACCCGCCCGCGCCGGCCACCGTGATGAGCGCGACCGGGGTCAAGTGGTTCACCATCGCGTTCATGCTCTCCGGCGGCGGCTGCAAGCCGGCCTGGGACGGCAGCGGGCCGCTCACCGGCGGCGCGCACGCCAACACCATCGCCGCGATCCGGGCCGCCGGCGGTGACGTGATCCCGTCCTTCGGCGGGTGGAGCGGCAACAAGCTCGGCCCGAACTGCTCCTCGGCAAGCGCCCTGGCTGGGGCCTACCAGCAGGTCATCAACGCGTACGGGCTGAAGGCCATCGACATCGACATCGAGAACAGCGACGAGTTCGAGAACGAGGTGGTGCAGGACCGGATCCTCGGCGCACTGAAGATCGTCAAGCAGAACAACCCGAGCATCAAGACGATCGTCACCATCGGCACGTCGACCACCGGCCCGAACTGGTGGGGCACCCGTCTGATCAACCAGGCCGCCGCGCTGGGCGCCAACGTCGACGTCTTCACCATCATGCCGTTCGACTTCGGCGGCGGCGCGAACATGTACCAGAACACGGTCAACGCGGCCGAGGGGCTGAAGAGCGCGCTCAAGTCCGCGTTCGGCTGGTCCGACGCCACCGCGTACGCCCACATGGGCATCTCCGGCATGAACGGTCTCTCCGACCAGCAGGAGCTGACCTCCCCGGCCATCTGGACCCAGATCCGGGACTGGGCCAAGGCCCGCGGGCTGGCCCGGTTCACCTTCTGGGCGGTCAACCGGGATCGCCCCTGCCCGAACGGGGGTGTGGTCTCCAACTGCTCCGGCATCGCCCAGAACACCTGGGAGTTCACCTCAATCACCGCAAAGTACTGACCCACCAGCACACCACTTTGTCGATCATGGAGTTGTGGCGCCGGACAAAGGCCGTGAAGCTGGTCTAACGGGCGTCACACCTCCATGGTCGGCGGGTTTGCCGGAGGCGTGGCGGGGAGAAGTAGTCGGGGCATGGGCGAGCGGTGGTATCAGGGGGCGGTGATCTATTGCCTCGACATCGATACTTTTGCTGATTCCAATGGCGACGGAGTGGGGGACATCCGTGGCCTCATCGGCCGCCTGGACTACCTGGCCCGGCTCGGCGTGACGTGCCTGTGGCTGCATCCGATCCATCCGTCCCCTCGGCGGGACGGCGGCTACGACGTCACCGACTTCTACAACGTGGACCCGCGTCTGGGCAGCCTCGGCGACTTCGCCGAACTGCTGCACCAGGCGCGGAACCGGGGCCTTCGGGTGATCATCGACCTGGTGGTCAACCACACCTCGGACGAGCACCCCTGGTTCCAGTCCGCCCGGTCCTCGCCCGACTCGCCCTATCGCGACTGGTACGTCTGGTCGGCGAAGGAGCCGCCGGACCGCCATCAGGGCATGGTCTTCCCCGGCGAGCAGAAGGAAACCTGGAGCTACGACCGGACCGCCAAGGCCTGGTACTACCACCGCTTCTACCACTTCCAGCCGGATTTGAACATCGCCAACCCGCAGGTCCGCGCGGAGATCAAGAAGGTCGTCGCGTTCTGGCTCCAGCTCGGCGTATCCGGGTTCCGGATGGACGCGGTTCCGTTCATCATCGAGCTGACCGAGCCCGGCAACCCGGACTCGTCAAAGGACCTGGACTTCCTCACCGAACTGCGCCAGCACCTGCAGTGGCGGCGCGGCGATGCGATCCTGCTGGCCGAGGCGAACGTCGAACCACACCAGCTCCCCACCTTCTTCGGCGACAGCGGTGGCGCGGCCAACCGGCTCCATATGCTCTTCGACTTCATGCTCAACGGTCGACTGATGCTCGCCCTGGCCCGGCAGGACCCGGAACCGGTGATCGAGGCGTTGCGGGACACACCGGCGCTGCCCGAGGGCGGGCAGTGGGCGACCTTCCTCCGCAATCACGACGAGAACGACCTGTCCCGGCTCACCGCCGAGCAGCGCAACCAGGTGTACGAACAGTTCGGCCCCGACGAGAACATGCGCCTCTACGACCGGGGCATTCGCCGCCGGCTCGCTTCGATGCTCGGCAACGACCGCCGGCGCATCGAGCTGGCGTACGCGCTCCAGTTCTCGCTGCGCGGCACGCCGGTGCTGCGGTACGGCGAGGAGATCGGCATGGGTGAGGACCTGTCGCTGCCGGGGCGGGAGGCGATCCGCACCCCAATGCAGTGGTCGTACAAGGAGAACGGTGGCTTCTCCACCGCAGCGCCCGAGAAGCTGGTCAGCCCGGTCATCGACCGGGGCGAGTACGGCTACCAGAAGGTCAACGTGACCGCCCAGCGAAAGGACCCGAGGTCGCTGCTGGGCTGGTTTGAGCGCATGATCCGCACCCTCCGGGAGGCGCCGGAGACCGGCTCGGGCAGGACCTCCCACATCGACGCCCCGATGCCGCCCGGGGTGCTCGCGCACCGAGCTGACGGGCCGACCGGGACAATGGTCTTCCTGCACAACCTCGGCACCGAGGACACCGAGGTCGACCTGAGCATGCTCGCCCCCGAGGCGGACCTGCCGATCGACGTGTTCACCGACCGCAACTACGACGAGGTCGGCAAGCTGGACCACCTCAAGCTCGCCGGCTACGGCTACCGATGGATCCGGCTCTGTCGGGGCAAGGGGCTGTGAGGGCCGGCTCGGCCCGCGTACGCCTGGGTTAGGCTCCTTCGATCGAGCTCAAGTTACCGGAGGGTAATCATGTCGGAGGAGCCCCGCGTCGCCATCGTGACCGGAGCCGCACGCGGCATCGGCGCCGCCACCGCCCGCCGGCTGGCCGCCGACGGCATGGCCGTCGCCCTGGTCGACATCGAGGCGGCGGCGACCACGGAGACCGTGGACGCCGTCGTCGCCGCCGGCGGCCGGGCGCTCGGGGTCGGCGCCGACGTCTCCGACCGGGCCCAGGTGGAGGCCGCCGTCGAGCGGGTCGCCGCCGAGCTGGGCGCGCCGACCGTGCTGGTCAACAACGCCGGCGTGCTCCGCGACAACCTGCTGTTCAAGATGACCGACGCCGACTGGGACACGGTGATGGGCGTGCACCTGCGCGGCGCGTTCCTGTTCAGCCAGGCCACGCAGCGGCACATGGTCGAGCGGAAGTGGGGCCGGATCGTCAACCTCTCCAGCACCTCGGCGCTGGGCAACCGGGGCCAGGCGAACTACGCCGCCGCCAAGGCCGGCCTGCAGGGCTTCACCAAGACCCTCGCCATCGAGCTGGGCCCGTTCGGGGTGACCGTCAACGCCGTCGCGCCGGGCTTCATCGTCACCGACATGACCGCGGCCACCGCCGCCCGGATGAAGGTCGACTTCGAGGCCCTCCAGCAGCATGCCGCGGCGGAGATCCCGGTCCGCCGCACCGGCCGCCCGGAGGACGTCGCGCACACCATCTCGTTCCTGGTCAGCGAAGGCGCGTCCTTCGTCTCCGGCCAGGTCATCTACGTCGCCGGCGGGCCCAAGGACTGACCGGGTCGCCGTCCCGCCCGGTCCCCCAGCGGCAGGACGGCCGTCCGCGCCGGGCAGGACGGCCGTCCGCGCCGGTGGGACGGCCTCAGGCGGGGTCGTGGCGGGTGCGCCAGAGCCAGAAGAGGCCCAGCATCGGCAGGACCAGCGGGATGTAGCCGTAGCCGCTGCCGAACCCGGACCAGACCGTCGCGTGCGGGAAGAGCGCCTTGTCGGCCACGCTGAGGATGCCGACCGCTACCACCCCGACCAACTCCACCGAGCAGCAGGCCAGGGCCAGGCTGCGGCCGGCGTGGCCGGCCCGGGCCAGACCGACCGCCGCCACGATGTAGATCAGCGCGGCCACGGCGGAGAGCAGGTAGGCCACCGGCGCCTCGTCGAACTTGGTGGCGATCTGCAGGCCTGCCCGCGAGGTGGCGGCGATGGCGAAGAGGATGTAGACCGCGATCAGCAGCCGACCCGGCCCCCGGTTCGTGGTCCGCGGCTCAGCCACCGACGACCTCCCAGGTCTGCTGCAACCGCACCACTACGACCGGGGTGACCAGGCAGACCGCGCAGACGATGGCCGAGCCCCAGCGGGTCGGCTCCATCCGGGCCAGCACCCAGGCCAGCGGCGGCAGGCACACCAGCGTCACCAGGTAGCCGAAGAAGGCGCCCGGCTCGCCCGGCCGCTCGCCGCCGCCGAGCGCCACCAGGGCCAGCACGGCGAGCGCGAGCAGCGCCGCCTCCAGCACGGCCAGCCCGGCGAACTGGAGCCGGTCCGGTGCGCGGTGGCGCACCGCCGCCACCAGAGCCCACAGCGCGAGTACGAGCGACAGCACGATCGCGGCCGTCGCGAGGATCCCGTCCACCGGCGAGCCGGCCGCCGCGGCGCTGGTCATCGACACCGCCGGCGAAACAGTCGCGTTCACCGGCACAGCCTACTAAGCGGCGTAGTAGCCACTGCCGCCCGGCTCTCCCGCCGCGTCGGGGCCCCCTGGCCCGGGCGAAACGACTAGCGTGGATCGCAGGCCACCGGCGTACGCCGGGGCGGACGACGACGGCAGGGGGACGCGTGCTGCGGTTCGGCTTGTTCGGCACCGGTCACTGGGCGGCGGAGACGCACGCCGCGGCCATCGACGCCCACCCGCAGGCCGAGCTGGCCGGAGTCTGGGGGCGGGATCCGGAAAAGGTCGGCGCGCTGGCCACCCGGCACGGCGTACCGGCCTTCAGTGACGTGGACGAGCTGCTCGGCGCCTGTGACGCCATCGCCGTCGCCCTCCCGCCGGACATCCAGGCCGACATCGCCGTCCGGGCCGCCGCCGCCGGGCGGCACCTGCTGCTGGACAAGCCGCTGGCGCTGAGCCTCGCCGAGGCCGACCGGGTGGTCACCGCCGCCCAGGCCACCGGCGTGGCCTCGGTGGTCTTCTTCACCCAGCGTTTCCAACCGAGCGTCACGGGCTTCCTCGCTTCGACCGCTGCGGCCGGCGGTTGGCAGCACGCCCGGGCCACCAGGTTCGTCTCGATCTTCCAGCCCGGGAACTCGTACGGGAACTCGCCGTGGCGGCGGGAGCGGGGCGCGCTCTGGGACATCGGCCCGCACGCGCTGTCGCTGATCCTGCCCGTGCTCGGCCGGGTCACCCGGGTGGCCGCGATGGACGGCCCGAGCGGGCTGGTGCACCTGCTGCTCACCCACGACGGGGGCGCCACCAGCAGCCTCTCGCTCACCCTGGACGCGCCGGCCGAGGCGGTCACCCAGGACTTCGTCTTCTTCGGCGAGAACGGCGTCGAGACCGTCCCGCCCGGCGACGGCAGCGTGCTCCAGGCCTTCGGCGCGGCGATCGACCAACTGCTGGAGGAGGTCGAAGCGGGCACCCGGGACCACCGCTGCGACGTCCGGTTCGGCCGGGAGGTGGTGGCGGTGCTCGACGCCGCCGAGACCGCCCGTGCCCAGGGCCGCACGATCGACCTGTGAGATCGGCGTTCAGGCCAGCGCGTTGAGCGCCGTGGCCAGCTCGGTGGGGGAGGTGAACTCCTCCGCCGGCAGCGCCCTGAGCAGTTGGAGCAGTTCGGTGCTGCCGCCGTTCTCCTGGCACCAGCGGATCAGATCCTCGCGGGAGACCGGAAAATCGAGCCCGGCGAGGAACTCCTGAAACTGCACCCCGGTGACCGCCATGCCGGCCGGCTACCCGCTCCACCCGCGGGTAAGCAGGGGCCGGTTTGCCGGGGTGGGTCGGGGGGAAGCCGCGGGCATGCTGGTACAGCAACTCGGCGCACCGAGCGACTTCGACCCGCTACTGGAACGCGTCCGGGACGCCCGGATCGTGATGATCGGGGAGGCAACGCACGGCAGTCACGACTACTACCGGCTGCGTGAGCAACTGACCCGGCGGCTCATCGCCGAGCAGGGTTTCGGGTTCGTCGCGGTGGAGGGGGACTGGCCCGACTGTGACCGGGTGCACCGCAGCGTGGTGGGCGCCCCGGGTGGGCTGGCCGATCCGCGGGTCGCGCTGGAGCGCTTCGAACGCTGGCCCACCTGGATGTGGGCGAACACCGAGGTAGCCCGGTTCTGCCGGTGGCTGCGGGCCTGGAACCTGGACCGCCCCGAGCAGGAGCGAGCCGGCTTCCACGGGCTGGACGTCTACAGCCTGTGGGAGTCGATGCAGGCCATCTTCGACTATCTGGGCGAGGAGGATCCGGCCTCGCTGGAGGCGGTCCAGGAGGCGTACCGCTGCTTCGAGCCGTACGGCAAGCGGGCCGAGGAGTACGGCATGGCCAGCCGGTTCGTCTCGGCCCGGTGCGAGGAGGAGGTCGTCCGGCTGCTGGCGCGTACCCGGGAACGGGCCGCCGCGGACGGCCCGGACCGCTTCTCAACCTGGCAGAACGCGGAGGTCGTGGCGGGTGCGGAGCGTTACTACCGGGCGATGGTCGGCGGCGGGCCGGGGTCCTGGAACGTTCGGGACATCCACATGGCCGACACCCTGGACCGGCTGCTCGACCACTACGGCCCGGAGTCACGGGGCATCGTCTGGGCGCACAACACGCATGTCGGCGACGCCCGCGCCACCGAGATGGCGGCGGACGGAATGATCAACATTGGGCAGCTCGCCCGGGAGCGGCACGGGCCGGACGTGGTGGCGCTGGTCGGCTTCGGCAGCTACCGGGGCACGGTGGTCGCCGCGCCGCGCTGGGGGTCGCCAGCCGAGACCATGGTGGTGCCGCCGGCCCGGGATGGCTCGGTGGAGCGGCGGCTGCACGAGTTGATGCCGGAGCGGGCGGTGCTGGTCTTCGGTGGCCCGGACCAGCCCGAGTGGGTCACCGGGGAGGCCGACCACCGGGCCATCGGGGTGGTCTACGACCCGAGCTTCGAATCCTGGGGCAACTACGTGCCCACCCGGCTCGGTGAACGCTACGACGCCTTCATCTGGTGTGACGAGGCGACCGCCCTACACCCGCTCCCGGCCCCGAGTTCTCCAGGCGAGTTGGAGACGTACCCCGCCGGCGTCTAGCAGTCCCGCCGATCATGGAGTTGTGGCGCCCAGGAGGGCCGTTTCACGGTGTTTGTCCGCTGCCACAACTCCATGATCGACGCGGTCAGACGGGGTTAGACGGGGGTGGGCTCGCGGTGGGTGGGGTGGGGGTCGAGAGACTCGCCCTCGATGTCGATGTTGGGGAGGACTCGGTCCAGCCAGCGGGGGATCCACCAGGCGGCGTTGTTCAGCAGGCTCATCACTGCGGGGACGATGGTCATCCGGACCACGAAGGCGTCGATGGCGACGCCGACCGCGAGTGCGAAGCCCATCGACTTGATCACCGGGTCATGGAGGAAGACGAAGCCGCCGAACACTGAGATCATGATGAGCGCGGCGGCGGTGACCACGCGGGCCCCGTGCCCCATCCCGTTGATCGTGGCCTGTCGGGCGGTGTCGCCGTGCACGAAGTCCTCCCGCATCCGGGAAACCAGGAAGACTTCGTAGTCCATGGCCAGGCCGAACAGGATGCCGATGAGCAGGATCGGCAGGAAGCTGACCAGCGGGGCCGGGGTGTCCAGTCCGATCAGGTCGGCCAGGTGGCCCTGCTGGAACACCGCGACCGTGATGCCGAAGGTGGCCGCCACGGTGAGCAGGAAGCCCAGCGCCGCCTTCAGCGGCACCAGAATCGAGCGGAACACCAGCATCAGCAGCAGCACCGACAGGCCGACGACCAGCAGCAGATAGACCGGGAGCGCGGCGGCGAGCTTCTCCGACACGTCGATGCCGATCGCCGTCGCGCCGGTCAGCAGCACGTCGGCGGTCCCGATACCGCCGACGTGGTGGCGGATGTCGTGCACCAGCGTCTCGGTGGCCGCGTCGGTCGGGCCGGTCTTCGGGATGACCCCGAGCAGCGCGGTCCGGCCGGACGGGTCGAACTGCGGCGGGGCCACGGCGAGCACCCCGTCGGCCTTCTGGACCAGCGCGGTGACCTGCGGTACGGCGGCCTGGGTTGCCTGCGGCGAGTCGGCGGTGACGACCACCGCGAGTCGGCCGGTGAAGCCGACGCCGAAGCCCTCCCGGACCAGGTCGTTGTTGGCCCGCGCGGCGCTGCCCTCGGCTGCTGCGGCGGCGTCCGGCAGAGCCAGGCGCATGTCCTGGGCGGGGACCGCGAGCAGGCCGAGGCCGATCAGGCCGACCAGGATGGCCGGGATGCGCAGTTTCGTCACCCAGTGTGCCCAGCGGAACCCGAAGCCCGAGCGGGTCCGCGCGCCGACGGCCGGGTTTCGGTGGCGCAGCCGGCGGGGGAGCACCTTCCGGCCGGCGAAGCCGAGCAGCGCCGGCGCCAGGGTGATCGCGACCAGGACGGCCACGGTCACCGTGCCGGCGGCGGCCAGACCCATCACGGTGAGGAATGGAATGTTCACCACCGCGAGGCCGGCGAGCGCGATGACCACGGTGGCGCCGGCGAAGACCACGGCGGAGCCGGCGGTGCCGACCGCCCGGCCGACGGCCTCCTCGGGGGAGAGCCCGTCGAGCAGGTTCTGCCGGTGCCGGGAGGTGATGAACAGCGAGTAGTCGATGCCGACCGCGAGGCCGAGCATCAGGGCCAGGATCGGCGCGGTGCCGGTCAGCTCGACCGCGCCGCTGAGCGCGTACAGGCCGGCCATGCCGACGCCGACACCGATCAGGGCGTTCAGCATGGTCATTCCGGCCGCGACCAGCGAACCGAAGGTGACGATCAGGACGATCGCGGCGACCAGCACGCCCAGCGCCTCGGTCGAGCCGACCTCCGGTTCGCCGTTGAGCACCTCGCCGCCGGGGGCGATCTGCCACCCCTCCGCCTTGGCCTGCGCGCCCACCTTCTCGTACGCGGCGCGCTGCGCGTCGGTCACCGCGTCCGCGCGTCCGGCGAACTGCACCTGGATCAGCGCGTATCGGCCGTCGGGGCTGAGCGCCTGCACCTGGTACGGGTCGACCGCGCCGACCACGCCGGGCAGGGTGGCCGCCTCCTTGGTGACCTGCTTGACCACGGCCTGCCCCTGCGGGGTGCCGAGCTGGCCGGCCTGGGGTGCCTTGACGGCGATCGTGCCGGTGGCCCCGCTGGCTGCGGGGAACCGCTCGGCGAGCAGGTCGATCGCGCGCTGCGACTCGGTGCCCGGCATGGTGAAGTTGCTCGCCGTCGGGCCCTTCAGGGTCAGCGCTGCGGCGCCGAGGCCGACGAGTACGACGAGCCAGACGACGGCGACGAAGCGCCGCCGGCGAAACGATGCCCGGCCGAGCCGGTACAGCAGGGTCGCCATGGACCTTCCTTTGTCCTCAGGGATCAGGTGGTGGGTTCGAGGGCCCGCCGGACGACGGCCAGCAGTGCCGGCCGTAGTTCCTCGTCGGGGATGTCGATGAACTCGGCGCAGCTCTCGGCGATCCCGGCCAGCACGACCCGCGCGGCGATGCGCGCGGACGGACGGTCGGAGTAGCCGGCGAACGCCGCGATGAGCCGTTCGGAGATTTGCTGGATGTGTGTGAAGGCGGGCTGCTGGAGCAGGTCGGGGAACTCGCCGCGAAGCAGCGCGATCTCCCGGCGGAAGCGCACCGCCAGGTCGACGAAGCCTTCGGCGGCGACCCGCTGCGCGTCGGCGCCGGCGTGCCCGGCGATCCGCGCGTCGAGCGCCTCCAGGACCGCGATGGCGGGTGCCATCAGCTTGCTGAGCAGGGCTTCCTTGTTGGCGAAGTGGTAGAGCACGGTGGCCTTGGAGCAGCCCACCTCACGCGCGATGTCCTGCAGCGAGGTGCCCTTGTATCCGGTGACGGCGAAGCGTCGCGCCGCGGCGGCGAGGATCTCGTCGTGGGTCTCCGGTACCGAACGCGCCATGTGAACCAGCATGCCTGACCGATCGGTCAGCGCCTGACCGATCGGTCAGAAGGTGGCCTTCGCCACAACGGTTTCGGTGCGGCGGGGAACCGCTGATGACATCAAGCCCCGCCGGGCTGCGGCGGACGCCCTCCTTCGCTCGCTACGAACTTGATGTGGTGAACGGATCGGCGTAGCGGCCGCCGTCGGATGGGCGTTACCTCTGAATCGTCTACGACATCAAGTTTGTAGCGTGTGCGGAGCCGGGTCGTGCCTTGCTGGCGGCGTTGGAGCAGACCGCTCCCGCCCGGCCGGACCGGCGACGCCGCGCGGGGGCGGGACAGGCTGGACGGAGGCCAGGACGAGGTCAGGGGCCAGGGCGAGGTCGGGCGCCCAGGTCGGCGAGCACCCGGGCAAGGACGTCCACCGCCGCGGGGTACGCGTGCGACGGCGGGCGGGCATAGCCGACCACCAGGCCGGGCGGCTGGCCCTCCGGGCGGTGCCGGTGGCTACCCAGGCCGTCCAGGGCCAGCCCACGCGCGGCGGCTGCCGCCAGCACCTCCGCCTCGGGCGGGCCGTCCGGCGGCAGCAGGACGGTGGCGTGCAGGCCCGCCGAGATTCCGCCCAGGATGAAGCGCCCGCCCAGCCGACCCAGCAGCAGGTCCCGCCGCTGCCGGTAGCGCCGCCGGACGGTCCGGACCTGCCGGTCGTAACCGTGGGTCGCGATCAGGTCGGCGAGGGCGAGCTGGCCGATCGCCTCGGTGTGTAGGTCGAGGTGGCGTTTGGCGTCCACCACCGGATCCACCAGCCGGGCGGGCAGCACCAGCCAGGCCAGGCGTAACGCCGGGCCGAGCGCCTTCGCCGCCGTGCCCACGTACGCGACCTGCTCGCAGGCGGTGCCCTGGACCGCGCCGACGGGCTGCCGGTCGTACCGGAACTCACCGTCGTAGTCGTCCTCGACCACCAGGCCGCCGGTGGCGCGGGCCCAGTCGGTCAGCGCGTGCCGGCGGGCCGGGTGCAGCGTCACCCCGGTCGGGAACTGGTGCGCCGGGGTCACCACCGCGGCGCCCACCCCGGCGAGGCTCCCGGCGCCGAGCAGGTCGGTCCGGGCGCCCCGGTCGTCCACCGGCAGCGGCAGCAGCGTCCCACCGTGCCGGCGGACCACCTCCCGGTGGAAGCCGAACCCCGGGTCCTCCATCGCCAGGCTCGGCGTACCGGCGTCGCGGAGCACGGTGGTGAGCAGCACCAACGCCTGCACGTACCCGGTGGTGACGACGATCCGCTCCGGGTCGGCGAGCACGCCCCGGGCCCGCCCCAGGTAACCGGCGAGCGCGCTGCGCAGTTCGGGCCGGCCGCGCGGGTCGCCGTAGCCGTACGCCTCGGCGGGAGCGACGGCGAGGGCTCGCCGGGTGGCCCGCAGCCAGGCGGTGACCGGGAAGAGCCCGACGTCGGGGCTGCCGGGGCGCAGGTCGTACCGGAACGGTGGCGGCCCGGGCGGCGGCGTCGCCGGCGGCGGAGCGACCCGGCGCAGCGGGCCGACCTCGGTGCCGGAGCCGACCCGAGCCACCAGCCAGCCCTCGGCGACCAGCTGGTCGTAGGCGGCGCTGACCGTGCCCCGGGACAGCCTCAGCTCGGCGGCGAGGGCGCGGGTGGCCGGCAGCCGGGTCGACGGCGGCAGCCGGCCGTCGCGGATGGCGTCCCGCAGCGCCCGCTCCAGCCCGGCCCGCCGGCCGTGACTCGCGTCCAGTTCCAGGTGCAGGTCGACGCCGAAATCGGCCCAGTCATTCGGCACGGAATTGGAGCTTAGGGCCGGACGCTGGCGTGCCGAGAATCGTCGTATGACTGAGTTGAGCCAGCGGGCCGCCGCGCTGCGCGCCCTGCACCGCCCCGCAGGTCCGCTGATCCTGCCCAACGCCTGGGACGCCGGATCGGCCCGGGCCGTGGTCGCCGCCGGCTTTCCGGCCGTCGCCACCAGCAGCGGCGCGGTCGCCGCAGCCCTCGGCCACGCCGATGGCGAGGCCACCCCGGTGGTCGAGATGTTCGCCGCGGTCGCCCGGATCGCCGCAGCGGTGCCGGCGCCGGTCACCGCCGACCTGGAACGGGGGTACGGGCTGCGCCCCGTCGAGCTGGTCGACCGGCTGTTGGCCACCGGCGCGGTGGGGTGCAACATCGAGGATTCCGACCCGCGTACCGGCGAGTTGTCCGACGTGGAGGAGCAGGTCGACCTGCTCGCCGGGATCCGGGCGGCGGCTCGGGAGGCCGGGGTGGACCTGGTGCTCAACGCCCGGGTGGACGTCCACCTGCGGGCGTACGGGCCGCCGGAGGGGCGACTCGCCGAGGCGGTCCGCCGGGCCCGCCGCTACCGGACGGCCGGCGCGGACTGCGTCTACCCGATCATGTTGGCCGACCCGGAGCAGATCCGTTCCCTGGTGACCGAGGTGAACGCCCCGGTCAACGTGTTCGCCCGCCCCGGCGCGCCCGGGGTGGCCGAGTTGACCGCCCTCGGCGTGGCCCGGATCAGCTTCGGCTCGTGGCTGTACGCGGCGGCCCGCGCCCGTACCGTCGAGATGCTCGCCGCGATCCGGGCGGGCGACGAGGCGTTCCCGACCGGAGAGGAGACAGGGTGACCTACCCGCCGCCGCGCTACTCAGGAGACCGGGGCGAGCCGACCGCCACCTACCGCCCGGCCGACCAGCCCCCGGAGCTGGT
Source organism: Micromonospora sp. NPDC006766 (assembly GCF_040636055.1). Classification (NCBI taxonomy): domain Bacteria; kingdom Bacillati; phylum Actinomycetota; class Actinomycetes; order Micromonosporales; family Micromonosporaceae; genus Micromonospora; species Micromonospora sp. NPDC006766. The sequence goes on from NZ_JBEYIX010000010.1 coordinate 59,214, forward strand.
CTATCCGAGCGGCGGTACGGCGCATTACCTGGCGACCGGCGCGTCGACCAACGGGCAGTTCGGGCTCTACCGCTGGGAGATGGGGCCGCAGCCGAGCGGCCCGGCTCCGCACTTCCACCGGTCCATCTCGGAGTCGTTCTTCATCCTGTCCGGCACCGTACGCATCTACGACGGTCGGCAATGGATCGACACGGTGCCCGGCGACTTCGTGCACGTCCCGGAGGGCGGGGTGCACGCGTTCCGGAACGAGTCCGGCGAGCCCGCCTCGATGCTGCTGCACTTCGCCCCCGGCGCGCCGCGGGAGGGCTATTTCGAGGGCCTGCTGGAGCTGGCCGGTAAGACCGAGGAGGAACGGACGGAGTTCTTCCTGCGGCACGACACGTTCTGGGTCTGATCGACTACTCGGACGCCGCCGCCACCCCCGGCCGACCTGGTCGCCGAGCGGGGGACCGCCCCGGTGGCCCGGGTGCCGCCGGGTCGCCGGGGCCGGGCAGGCTCAGCGCGCCGAGGAGCAGCCCGCAGAGCAGAGCCGCGCCGTGGTGGTCCTGGACCGCGAGCAGCGCGCCGCCGGCCAGTACCACCAGGCCGGCCAGCACCCGCCCGGCGAACGCCGCACCGGACCGCCGGCCGAGCGCGGCCGAGGTGAGCACGACCACGCCGATCGCCGCCACCTGCGCGGGCCAGCCGCCCAGGGCCAGCCCGGCCAGTGCGGCGGCGTAGAACGCGGCGAACTGGCCGGCCTGTTCCGGCAGGCCGCCCCGGCCGCGCAGCAGGGCGGTGGCGATGCCGCCGACCAGGCCGCAGACCGCCACCGAGTTGCCACCACCGGGCGGCTCCCAGGCGTAGCCGAGAGCCTGCCCGAGCAGCCCGGCCCCGAGATAGAGGACCAGCCACCGGGCCCGGCCCAGGGCGCGCTCTGCCAGCACGCCGAAAACGGCGAGCGTGACCAGGTTGAATACCAGCTGGGCCGGCCCGTCGGACTGCACCAGCAACGGGCTGGCCAGCCGCCACCAGTGGCGTACGGAGAGGCCGTCGGGGTCGCGTTGGAGGGCCCGCATCACGGACGGCGCGGCGGCGGCCCAGAGATTGACGGCGGTGGTGCCGGTCAGCACCGTGGCGGTGAGCCAGGGAATTTTCCGCACCCCGGTGATGATGCCCGGTGCGCGTGGGCCCGTCAGCCCCGCCAGCACCCGTACGCGGAAAAGCCCGGACCGACGGCCCGGGCTTTTCGTGTCTGTGCCCCCGGCAGGATTCGAACCTGCGCCCCCGCCTCCGGAGGGCGGTGCTCTATCCCCTGAGCTACGGGGGCTCAGCGACCCGAGAAGAGTAGCAAACCCCCCGCCGGATCACCCAACCGGCACCCCTGCGCGCGCTCATTCCTCGCCATTCCCGCTGATCATGAGGTTAGCGGCGGCCTCGGAGATCATTCTCGCCGCTAACCCCATGATCGTCTGTGCGGGAGCCGGGGCGACGGGGCCGGGGGTTCAGGCGGCGGCTAGGGGGCGGCCGCAGCTGGGGAGCGGGTGCAGGACGATGCGGCGGGGGAGGCGGCGCGGCCACTCGTTGCGGGGCCACGAGCCGTCGACGATCAGGTGCACCGTGCGCTCCTCGGCGCCGCTGAGCCGCAGTGTGAAGTCGCGGGGGAGCGGCGGGTCCACCGAGGGTGTGGTGATCATGAAGCGCACCCGGCCCCGGGACGAGACCGCCGAGATCACGTCGGCCGCCGGCATGGTGCCGCGCAGGCGGATCCGACCGATCCAGTAGATCTCCGCGGCGTGCTCCTGGGCGGCCCGGGTGATCGACGGGTACTCGCTGCGCACCCAGTGCTCGACCGCGCCCACGCACAGCCCGCAGGCTCGCTCCCGGGGCTCCCGCGGGCCCAACCCCCAGGCCCGCAGGTACGCCCCGACCGTGCCGGCGTCCATGGCCAGGCCGAACCGGCGCTGTACGAGGGTGGTCAGGCTCTGTCGAGTCCAGAGCTCCTCGTCCAGGCCGAACTCGTCGGGGTGGACGCCCCGCAGCACGTCGATCAGTTCGAGTTCCTGTTCGCGACTGAGCGCTCCCGACTCGCCCGGCCGCTGTCCGCGACGGACGGCTGCCACCGCTCCGTCACCGCCGATGGTGTGGCGTCGGCACCAGCTGGTCACCGACCGCCCTGCGTCTCTGAGTGCAACCCCCACGACAGGGACAACGACGGCGGTTCCTGACAAGTAACCCTTAGGTCGGAAAACGCCCACAAGGTGTAGATGGGCTATTCTTGCAGGATCCCTGAGTGCGACGGTGACCCGCGCGGCCGAGGTCGGCCGCGCGACTCACTGCAGCACCCGGAGGATCAGGCGAAGAAGCTGACAATCGGGCTGATCGAGGTGGTGTGTTCCACCCAGGCGGACGTGTACAGCGTGACCTTGGTTTGGCCCGTCTGCCACCTCTGCGGATTGCCAGCGACGGCCAGGTTCCAGCAGCAGTTGCGGCCCGCGACGGTGTTTCCGTTGTCCTTCACCAGCTGCCAGGCGCCGCCGTTGACCTTCATCCAGACCCTGAAGTGCGCGTAGCTGCTGTCCACCGTCCGGTTCATGTAGAAGTCGGCTCGGGCGTAGGTGCCGCTGGCGTAGTCGAAGCAGGCGCCGACGGTGCTGTTGGTCTGATCGCAGGCACCCGCAGCGAGGGCCGGGGAGGCGGTGGCGACGAGCGTGCCGCCTGCCGCCAGGGCGGTCGCGGCGATGTACCCGCCCAACTTCTTCTTCATGCTGATGCTCCTTTGCGGTCGGCTGTCTGACGACGTCTTGGAAGCAGTCTGTGCGCTCCCGCTATGCGCCCTCTAGCCGGCTGCCACTCATCGTCGACAAGCCATCTGACCTGCCTGAATCAGGTGGCGACCCGCCGCCTGGCCGAGCATTCAATGATTTTCGATGGTCAGGCATGTCGATGCGGCGGCTATCATGATCCGGCCAAACCACGGATGGTCGTATCGGCAACGGGGGCCGTAATGCGGTGGAGAATTCTTGGACCAGTAGAGGTGTACGCCGACGAGCGCCAGCTGCATCTCCAGCGCCCGCAGCATCGTGCGGTGCTTGCGTACCTGCTGCTCAACGCAAATCATGTCGTCCCGACCGGCCAGGTGATCGATGCCCTGTGGGGCGAAGCCCCACCGGCGAGCGCACGGGCCCAGGTGCAGGCGTGTGTCTCCCATATTCGGCGGGCGTTGTCCGGTGGTAAGGGCGGTGGCGTGCTCATCAGCCAGGCGGGAGGCTACCGGATCGTCGTCACCGAGGGTGAGCTCGACCAAGCGGACTTTGCCCGGCGGGTGAGGGAGGCGCGGGTCATTGCCGCAGACGGCAACCTGGCATCCGCTGCCGACCTGCTTCGGTCTGCCCTGGCCTTGTGGCGCGGTATGCCGCTCGGCGGGGCCAGGGGCGCGTTCGTCGCCGATGCCGCAGCCGCGCTGCAGGAGCAGCGGCTCGCGGCACACGAGGAACTGATTGACATCGAGCAGGCGCTCGGTCGGCACACCCAACTCATTCCCGAGTTGTCGGTGCTCGTCAGCGAGAACCCGCTACGAGAGCGGCTGTCGAGCCAGTTCATCCTCGCGTTGGCGAGCGCCGGCCGGTCCGTGCAGGCCTTGCAGTTCCACAACGCGGTCAAGCTCCGCCTCGCGGACGAACTCGGCCTGGAACCCGGACCGTATCTGGCCGCCGCGCAGTTGAGGGTCCTGCGTCGGGAGGTCCCGGTCGGCAAGCCGCCCTCCGGGGCCGTGGCGAACCTGGCCGCCCGCGAGCCGTCCCAGGTCGTACCCGCTCAGCTGCCGCCGGGCCCGGCCTCGTTCGTGGGGCGTGAGCAGCACTTGGCCCGGCTCGACGAGGTGCTCCTGGATCCGACGCCTGGGGCGCGGGCGGTGGTGCTGTCGGGTACCGCGGGAGTGGGCAAGAGCGCACTCGCCCTGCAGTGGGCACATCGATCGGTTGACCGGTTCCCGGGCGGGCAGCTCTATCTGGACCTGCGGGGTCGTGCCGGCCGTAATGAGCTCAGTCCGTCGGCCGCGCTGGGGATGCTGTTGCGGTCTCTGAGCGTGCCCGCTGCTGATGTGCCGGCGCGCTGCCAGGAGGCGGCGAACCTCTACCGCTCCATGCTGGCGGGCCGAAGGGTCCTGGTGTTGCTGGACGACGCGGTGTCGGTGGACCAGGTTCGACCCCTGCTGTCGGGCTGCAGCACTTCCGCGGTGGTCATCACCAGTCGGGATCATCTCGTCGGTCTTGTGGCGCGGGACGGAGTTCAGCCCGTGCCCGTCGACCTCTTCACGCCGGAGGAGTCGCGCGCCCTGTTGGTTCGGGCTCTCGGTGAAAGGCGCGTGAACGACGAATCTGAGGCAGTGGACGCGTTGGCCGTGGCCTGCGCTCACCTGCCGCTCGCGTTGCGCATAGCAGCCGCGAAAATCGCCAGGCAGCCTCAGCGATCCATCGCTCGCCGAGTCGCGGAACTGCGCCTCGGGGATGCCATAGCCGCGTTGGCTATAGAGGATGACCCGGAATCGCGGCTGGAAGGAGCCTTCGACCGCTCCTACGGGTCGCTGTCGCGGGCGGCGCAGCGACTCTTTCGTTTTCTCGGGCACCTGCCCGGGGATTGGTTCACGGCGGAAGCAGTCGCCGCGCTCACCGGCGGAACGCCGATCGACACGGTTTCGTTACTGAATCAGCTGGCCGCCGCGCATCTGGTGTACGAACGAGCGCCCGGGCTCTTCAATGTGCACCGGTTGCTGCGGCAGTACGCGCGAATGCGCCTGGCGGAGCATGAACACACCGGGCTGCGGCCCGTGGGCACGTCCGGCTGCGGACGAGTCCGGTGCCAAATGCCCGCTGCCATCGGCTCTGATCCGACGATTGCTGTTTAGTGGCCGGCCCGGTGGCTGTCCGCAGCCGACGTGCGGACAGCCACCGTCCGTTCTACCGGCCCAGCTCCTGCTGATATTCCCGCAGCTGGGTGATCTCCTGCTGTTGGTTGCGCTTCATGGCACTAGCCAACTCCACAACCTCGTCACGGTGGGTGCGCTTGAGCACCCCGTCGGCCATGTGGATACCGCCGAGATGGTGCTTGATCATCAGGTCCAGAAAGAGGCGGTCGACCTCCGCAGCCCTCGCCTTCCGGAGCTGATCGATCTGCTCGCTCGTCGCCATACCCGGCATCAGGCCGTCCGCGCCGACCTGTACGCCGTCCGGCATCCAGGTCATCGCGGGCTCGCTGCCCGTGGGCATCAGCCGCCACTCCTGCAGCCAGCGCTGCATCTGACCGATCTGGTTCTGCTGGGTCAGCGCCATGTCGTACGCCATCTGCTGGATCGCCGGGGTGGGCGAGTCGGCGTAGGCGATCATGGCCATCTCCACGGCCTGCGCGTGGTGACGTGACATGTCCCGGGCAAAGCCCGCCTCGGCCGAGGTGTCGCCCGGCGTCCGCACAGGCGGCGCGACCACACCGGCACCATAACCGAGCACGAAGATGAGGACGGCAGCCAGAGCTAGGAGCGGTGCCCGGTACAGGGCTCTTCGCGACCGGGCGGAAACACTCTCGTCTATCATTTCCGGAACGTCAACGTCGGTGGCGACAGTCATTGTCAGTTGCCCATTGAAGCCGGCAGGCTATCACGAGGCGTGGTTCCGGTGCCCGTGGTGTAGCTGCCGGAGGAGCAGGGCACGCCCGGCTCGACCGTGGCGTTCAGCGCCAGCGTGGTGGCGAACTCCTTGATCCGCGGGTCGTCGGCGTTGTCAACCTTGAGCTGGTAGCCCCAAGCCTGCAGGGAGATCGGCTTGTCCAAGCCCTCGTACGGGCTCATCAACATGAAGTCCTTGCCTCGGACCAGGGTGGCAAGCTTCTCGACCTGATCCTCTGGCAGGTCCGGCCGGTACGTGATCCACACCGCGCCGTGCTCCAGGCTGTGCACCGCGTGCTCGCTGGCGATCGGGGCGTCGTACACGTCTCCGAGGCAGCGCTGCCAGGTGGCGTTGTGCACGCCGCCCACCGGCGGGCTGTACTTGTAGGTCTGCTTGCCCGGCTCGTGCGCCGCCTGCTTGAGGCTCTCCGGGTCGGTCTTGCGGTAGTTGACGATACCCTTGATCGCGTCGGCCCGCTTCTGCCACGGCTGGGACCCCTGGAAGGCGTAGTACACGCCCACGCCGATGATGCCGGCGGCGAGCACGCCGACCGCGACGAAGAGGGCGATCGGACCCCACGGCCGGCCCTGGCTCACCTTCACCGGCGCGATGGGCTTGCGGCCCTTGCCGCCGGCGTTCGGCCTCGGGCCCTTGGCGGACTCCGCCTTGCCGTCGGCGGGCTTGTCGGCGGCCGGCCGGCCGGCCGCCGGCTTCTTGCCGGTGCTGACCACGGTCGGGCGGCGCTCCGGGCCGCCCGGGGTGCTGATGCTCATCGTGCCTCGTCAGGTCGGTCGGTCAGGGGAGCCGCGGCCAGATTCATATGCTGGTCGCTGCCGCGGTGCCCGAGTCTAACCCCGATACCATGGATCGGTGACTCCCGCAGAACTCGCCGAGGTCGTCCTCTCCGCAGCCCATGCCGTCTTCGCCGACCGGGGCCTGGACCGCTCCGCGCTGCCCGCGCAGACCACCGTCGAGCGACCCCGTAACCCCGAGCACGGCGACTACGCCTCGACGCTGGCGCTGCAGCTCAGCAAGAAGGTGGGCGTACCCCCGCGGGAGCTGGCCGCCGCCCTGGCCGAACAGCTCGGGCGGGCGCCGGGGATCAAGTCGGTGGAGATCGCCGGCCCGGGCTTCCTGAACATCCGGCTCGACGCGGCCGCCGCCGGCCAGCTCGCCAAGGTCATCGTCGAGGCCGGCCCGGCGTACGGCCGCAGCGACACCCTCGCCGGCCAGAAGATCAACCTGGAGTTCGTCTCGGCGAACCCGACCGGCCCGGTGCACATCGGCGGGGTCCGCTGGGCGGCCGTCGGCGACGCGCTCAGCCGGCTGCTCCGCGCCACCGGCGCCGAGGTCGGCACCGAATACTATTTCAACGACGCCGGCTCGCAGATCGACCGGTTCGCCCGCTCGCTGCTCGCCGCGGCCCAGGGCGAGCCGGCCCCCGAGGACGGCTACGGCGGCGCGTACATCGCGGAGATCGCGACCGAGGTGGTCCAGCGCCGGCCGGGGGTGCGCCAGCTGGACGACGCCGCCGCCCAGGAGGTGTTCCGGGTCGAGGGCGTCGAGCTGATGTTCGCCGAGATCAAGTCGTCGCTGCGCGACTTCGGCGTCGAGTTCGACACCTACTTCAACGAGAAGGACCTGCACGAGCGCGGCGAGCTGGACCAGGCCCTCGCGCGGCTGCGCGAGCAGGGGCACACCTTCGAGTCCGAGGGCGCGACCTGGCTGCGCACCACCGACTTCGGCGACGACAAGGACCGGGTGCTGCGCAAGTCCAACGGCGAATGGACCTACTTCGCCGCCGACTGCGCCTACTACCTCGACAAGCGCGAGCGCGGCTTCGAGCGCGTGGTGATCATGCTGGGCGCCGACCACCACGGCTACATCGGCCGGATGAAGGCGATGGCCGCCTGCTTCGGCGACGACCCGGAAGTGAACCTCGAGATCCTCATCGGTCAGATGGTCAACCTGGTCCGCGACGGCGCCCCGGTGCGGATGAGCAAGCGGGCCGGCACCGTGGTCACCCTGGAGGACCTGGTCGACGCGATCGGCGTCGACGCCTCCCGCTACGCGCTGGCCCGCTACTCCAGCGACTCGCCGATCGACATCGACGTGGAGCTGTGGACCCGGGCCACCCGCGACAACCCGGTCTACTACGTGCAGTACGTCGCCGCCCGCACCGCCAGCGTCGGGCGTAACGCCGCCGAGGTGGGGCTGGCCCGGGGCGACGCCGTCGACTTCCGTGCCGAGCTGCTCTCCCACGAGAAGGAGAACGAGCTGCTCAAGGCGCTCGCCGAGTTCCCCGCCGTGGTGTCCTCGGCGGCCGAGCTGCGCGGGCCGCACCTGGTCGCCCGCTATTTGGAGCGGCTGGCCGGGGCGTACCACCGGTTCTACGACAACTGCCGGATCCTGCCGCGCGGCGACGAGGAGGTCACCGACCTGCACCGGGCTCGGCTCTGGCTCAACGACGCGACGCGGGTGGTCATCGCCAACGGTCTGCACCTGCTCGGCGTCTCCGCCCCGGAAAGGATGTAGCGACCGATGCGCGCGCACGAGGCCGGTGCCCTGCACGGCGAGATCGGCCACCGGGGGCCGGCCTGGCTGCGTACCCCGATCGACGTCAACGCCCTGGTGCCGCAGCTGTGGCCGCGGCACGTGACGCGCGGCGCCGGCGGCGCGCTGGCGGTCGCCGGCCTGGACGTCCGCGACCTGGCCGCCGAGTTCGGCACCCCGGCGTACGTGCTGGACGAGGACGACCTGCGCGAGCGCTGCCGCGAGTTCCGGGCCGCCTTCCCGGACGCCGACGTCTACTACGCCGGCAAGGCGTTCCTCTGCCGCGCGGTGGTCCGCGTGATCGCCGAGGAGGGCCTCTTCCTCGACGTCTGCACCGGCGGTGAGCTGGCCACCGCGCTGTCGGCGGGGATGCCCCCGGAACGGATCGGCTTCCACGGCAACAACAAGTCGGTGGCCGAGCTGATTCGGGCGGTCGACGCCGGGGTGGGCCGGATCATCGTCGACTCGTTCGCCGAGATCGACCGGCTCACCGCGCTCGCCCGCGAGCGCGGGGTACGCCCCAAGGTGCTGGTCCGGGTCACCGTCGGGGTGGAGGCGCACACCCACGAGTTCATCGCCACCGCGCACGAGGACCAGAAGTTCGGCTTCTCCCTGGCTGGCGGGGCGGCCGCGGCGGCGGCCTTCAAGATCCTCGACGAGGGCGTGCTCGAGCTGCGCGGGCTGCACTCGCACATCGGCTCGCAGATCTTCGACGCCAGCGGCTTCGAGGTCTCCGCCCGCCGGGTGCTCGGCCTGCAGGCGCAGATCCGCGACGCGCGCGGGGTGGAGCTGCCCGAGCTGGACCTGGGCGGCGGTTTCGGCATCGCGTACACCACCCAGGACGACCCGGCCGCGCCGCACGAGCTGGCCAAGCGGCTGCGCAAGATCGTCGACGGGGAGTGCGCCGTCGAGAAGCTGGCCGTGCCGCACCTGTCCATCGAGCCGGGGCGGGCCATCGTCGGCCCTGCCGTGTTCACCCTCTACGAGGTCGGCACCGTGAAGGACGTTGACGGCTTGCGGACGTACGTGAGCGTCGACGGTGGGATGAGCGACAACATCCGCACCGCGCTCTACGACGCGTCCTACTCGGCGACGGTGGCCAACCGGGCCTCGACGGCGGAGCCGCTGCTCGCCCGCGTGGTGGGAAAGCATTGTGAGTCCGGGGACATCGTGGTGAAGGATGAATTCCTGCCCGCTGACGTGCAGCCCGGAGATCTTGTCGCGGTGCCCGGCACGGGGGCATATTGCCGGAGCATGGCCAGCAACTACAACCACGTCCCACGGCCCCCGGTCGTCGCCGTCCGCGACGGTCGGGCCCGGCTGATCGTTCGCCGGGAGACCGAAGCGGACCTGCTCGCATTGGATGTCGGATGACCTCACCCGTTCGCTTGGCGCTGCTCGGCTGCGGCACGGTCGGCAGCGACGTGGTGCGGCTGCTGCACGAGCAGTCGGCCGACCTCGCCGCCCGGATCGGCGCCCCGTTGGAGATCGCCGGGATCGCCGTACGCCGGCTCGGCCGTGATCGCGGCGACCTGCCGATCGACCCGGCGCTGTTCACCACCGACCCGCTCGGGCTGATCAAGCGGGACGACGTGGACATCGTGGTGGAGGTGGTCGGCGGGATCGAGCCGGCCCGCGGCTGGCTGGTCGAGGCGCTGCGCGCGGGCAAGAGCGTGGTCACCGCCAACAAGGCGCTGCTCGCCGAGGACGGTGCGACGCTGCACGACGCCGCCGCCGAGGGCGGCGCCGACCTCTACTACGAGGCGAGCGTCGCCGGGGCCATCCCGCTGCTGCGTCCGCTGCGCGAGTCGCTGCACGGCGACCGGATCAACCGGGTCACCGGCATCGTCAACGGCACCACCAACTTCATCCTCTCCGCCATGGACGCCACCGGCGCCGGCTTCGCCGAGGCCCTGGAGGAGGCCACCGAGCTGGGGTATGCCGAGGCCGACCCGACGGCCGACGTGGAGGGCTTCGACGCCGCCGCCAAGGCCGCCATCCTCGCCTCTCTGGCGTTCCACACCCGGGTCACCGCCGCCGACGTGCACCGCGAGGGCATCACCGAGGTGACCGCGGCCGACGTGGCCAGCGCCAAGGCGATGGGCTGCACGATCAAACTGCTCTGCATCGCCGCCCGGGGCGCCGACGCGGCGGGCCGCGAGACGGTCAGCGTCCGGGTGCACCCGGCGATGATCCCGCGGACCCACCCGCTGGCCAGCGTCGGCGACGCGTTCAACGCGGTCTTCGTGGAGGCCGAGGCGGCCGGGCAGCTCATGTTCTACGGCCGGGGCGCGGGCGGCGCGCCGACCGCCAGCGCGGTGCTCGGCGATGTGGTGGCGGTGGCCCGCCACCGCCTCGCCGGGGTGCACGCGGCCAGCGAGTCGGCGTACGCGGACCTGTCGGTGCGGCCGATGGGGGAGGCGCTCACCCGCTACCACATCAGCCTGGACGTGGCCGACCGGCCGGGTGTGCTGGCGGCGGTGGCCGGCGTTTTCGCCCGACACGAGGTTTCCATCGCCACCGTGCGGCAGGGCCCGGCGGGCGGCGGCCCGGCCGGCCGGGGCGAGGACGCCGAGCTGGTCATCGTCACCCACGTGGCGCCGGATGCCGCGCTCGCGGCCACCGTCCGGGAGTTGCGCGGGCTGGCCATCGTCCGCTCGGTGGCCAGCGTGCTGCGGGTCGAGGGCGAGGCGTAGCCTCGGCGTCCCGCTTTATGGTTGATCAAGAGCCTGCCGGCGGCCGGTCCGAGCGGCTGGCCCATGCTGGTAGGGGCCCTGACGCGAGGCGGGGCGGTCAAGGCGAGGAGAGCGACATGTGGCGCGGCCTGATCGAGACGTACCGGGACCGGCTGCCGGTGACCGACGCGACCCCGGTGATCACGCTGCACGAGGGGAACACCCCGCTGCTTCCGGCGCCGGTGCTCTCCGCCCGGCTCGGCGCGGACGTGTGGCTGAAGGTGGAGGGGGCCAACCCGACCGGCTCGTTCAAGGACCGCGGCATGACGGTCGCCGTCTCCAAGGCCGTCGAGGCCGGTGACAAGGCGATCATCTGCGCCTCCACCGGCAACACCAGCGCCTCCGCCGCGGCGTACGCGGCCCGGGCCGGGATCACCTGCGCGGTGCTGGTGCCCCAGGGCAAGATCGCGCTGGGCAAGCTGGCCCAGGCACTGGTGCACGGCGCCAAGCTGCTCCAGGTGCAGGGCAACTTCGACGACTGCCTGGCGCTCGCCGGCAAACTCGCCCAGGACTATCCGGTCGCCCTGGTCAACTCGGTCAACATCGACCGGCTGCACGGGCAGAAGACCGCCGCCTTCGAGATCGTCGAGGCGCTCGGCGACGCCCCCGACATCCACTGCCTGCCGGTCGGCAACGCCGGCAACATTTCGGCGTACTGGATGGGCTACTCCGAGGACCTGCGCGCGGGCCGGGCCACGAAGGCCCCGAAGATGTACGGCTTCCAGGCGGCCGGCGCGGCTCCCCTGGTCAGCGGGCTGGCGGTATTGGAGCCGTCGACCATCGCCACCGCCATCCGGATCGGCAATCCGGCGAGCTGGACCAAGGCGATCGACGCCCGGGACGCCTCGGGCGGTCTGATCGAGGCGGTCACCGATCGGGAGATCCTGGCGGCGTACCGGCTGCTCGCCCGCGAGGTGGGCGTCTTCGTCGAGTTGGGCAGTGCGGCCAGCGTCGCCGGCCTGCTTCAGCAGGCCGACGCCGGCCAGGTGCCGGCCGGGTCCACGGTGGTCTGCACGGTGACCGGTCACGGCCTCAAGGACCCCGAATGGGCCATCTCGACGGCCCCCGCCCCGGTGACCATCGCCAACGATTCCCTGGCTGCCGCCCGCTCCCTAGACCTAGCCTGACCCACCCACCTCCACCCCGCCCGCCAGGCTGGGTTGATCATGACGTTCACGACGCATGGGAGCGCTCCCGTGACCGCTAAGCTCATGATCAACCGTGGGAGGGGAGGCCTGAGCGTGAGGTGGGGGTGGGGTGGGGGTGGGGAGCGTGGTGGGGTGGGGGAGACTTTGTGGACACCGCCGAATCCATTCCAGGAGTGAGTCACGCCGATGTCGCTGCTCGCCAGATTCAGCCTCGCCAACCGAGGGCTGGTCGCCCTCATCGCGCTGGTTACCACGGCGTTCGGGGCGTTCGCCGTGCCGTCGCTGAAGCAGCAGCTCCTGCCGTCGCTGGAGTTTCCCGCCGCGTTCATCGTGGCGACCTATCCGGGCGCCGCGCCGGAGATCGTCGAGTCCCAGGTCACCGAGCCGATCGAGAACAGTCTTCAGGGCATTCCGGGGCTGGAGAAGGTCACCTCGACCTCGCGTGAGGGCTCCACCACCGTCCAGGTGCAGTACGCGTTCGGCACCAACCTGGACGACGTGGTCAACAAGATGCAGACGGCTTTGAACCGCCTCGGCGGGCAGCTTCCCGAGGGAGTCAACCCGCAGGTCATCGCCGGCAGCACCGACGACCTGCCCGTCGTGGTGGTCGCCGCGACCGGCGGCGACGACGAGCAGGCCCTGGCGGAGAAGCTGCGCCGCAACGTCGTACCCGAGCTCGAGGGCCTGGACGGGGTACGCACCGTCGCGGTGACCGGCACCCGCGACCCGGTCGTGCTGATCACCCCCGACCCGGCGAAGCTGGCCGCGGCCCGGCTGGCCCCCACCGCGATCGGCCAGGCGCTGCGGACCAACGGTGTCGTGGTGCCGGCGGGCGCGGTGGCCGACGACGGCAAGTCGCTCCCGGTGCAGGTGGGCAGCCCGATCCGGACCGTGGACGAGCTGCGTGGCATCGTGCTTTCCACCGCCCCCGCCGCCCCGGTACGCCTCGGCGACGTGGCCCAGGTTGAGCAGCAGCTCGCCCCGGCCACCGGCTTCACCCGGACCAACGGCAAGCCCAGCCTGGGCATCGCCGTCACCGCCACGCCGGACGGCAACGCGGTCCGCATCTCGCACGACATCCGGGACCGCCTCGACGCGCTGAGGGCCGCCTCCGGGGCCGAACTGACCGTGGTCTTCGACCAGGCGCCGTTCGTCGAGCGCTCCATCGAGAGCCTGACCACCGAGGGCCTGCTGGGCCTGCTGATGGCGGTCGTGGTGATCCTGGTCTTCCTGCTCTCGATCCGCTCCACCGTGGTCACCGCGGTCTCCATCCCGCTGTCGGTGCTGGTCGCGCTGCTCGTGCTCTGGGCCGACGGACACTCGCTCAACCTGCTCACCCTCGGCGCGTTGACCATCGCCGTCGGCCGGGTCGTCGACGACTCCATCGTGGTGCTGGAGAACATCAAGCGGCACCTGGAGTACGGCGAGCCGAAGCGGTCCGCCATCCTCGGCGCGGTCCGCGAGGTGGCCGGCGCGGTGACCGCCTCCACGCTGACCACGGTCGCCGTCTTCGCGCCGATCGCGCTGGTGGGCGGCTTCGTCGGGCAGCTCTTCGCGCCGTTCGCGATCACCGTTACGGTGGCCCTGCTCGCCTCGCTACTGGTGTCGCTGACCGTGATCCCGGTGCTCGCGTACTGGTTCCTCAAGCCGCCCAGCGGTGGCGCGGACGAGGCCGGGGTCCGGCGCGCCGCCGAGGAGCGGGAGCTGCGCAGCCGGTTGCAGCGGACGTACCTGCCGGTCATCGGCTTCGCCACCCGGTCCCGGGGCACCCGCTGGGCCACCGTGGGGCTGGGCCTGTTGGTGCTGGTCGGCACGTTCGGCCTGGCACAGAAGCTGGAGACCAATTTCCTGGACGACTCCGGCCAGGACACTCTGACCATCCGCCAGGAGCTGCCGGCGGGCACCGGGCTGACCGGCACCGACCAGGCCGCCGCCCGGGTCGAGGAGGTGCTTCGGCGTACGCCGGGGGTGAAGACCTACCAGGTCACGGCCGGCGGCGGCAGCATGCCGTGGGCGCGTGGCGGCGGTGGCAACACCGCCTCCTTCTCGGTGGCGCTCACCAGCGACACCGACGCCGCGGCGGTCCGGCGGAGCCTGCGCACGGAGTTCGACGCCCTTGGTGCGGAGGTGGGCGAGCTGAGCTTCGGCGCCGGGCAGGGCGGTGCCTCCGCCAACCAGCTCGCGGTGGTCGTGCGGGCCGCCGACTCGGACACGCTGACCCGGGCCGCCGAGGCCGCCCGGAGCGCGGTGGCCGATACGCCCGGCATCGAGGATGTCACCACCAGTCTCGCCACCCGGGTGCCCCGGGTTGAGGTGACCGTGGACCGGGTCGCCGCGGCCCGGGCCGGGCTCACCGAGGCGGCTGTCGGGCAGCTCGTCGCGCAGGCGTACCGGGGGGCCCCGTTGGGGCAGGTGACCCTGGACGGCACGCCGCAGGACGTGGTGCTCGCTACCGGGGCCCGGCCTCCGCTGACTATGGACGAGCTGCGGGCGCTGCCGGTGGGTCCGGCCAGGCTGGGCGACATCGCCGCGGTCAGCCAGGTAGAGGGCCCGCAGCAGGTGACCCGGATCGACGGCGAGCGCAGCGTCTCGGTCACCGGTACGGCCACCGGCTCGGACCTCGGCACCACCACCCGTGAGCTGCAGCAGCGGCTGGACGCGCTGGACGTGCCGGGCGCGACGTTCAGCATCGGCGGCGTGAGCGCCGACCAGAAGGAGGCCTTCGCCGACCTGGGGCTGGCCGTGCTGGCCGCGATCGCGATCGTCTTCCTGATCATGGTTGCCACGTTCCGCAGCCTGACCCAGGCGCTGATCCTGCTGATCTCCGTACCGTTCGCGGCGACCGGCGCGATCGCGCTGCTGCTGGCCACCGGGACGCCGCTGGGCGTGCCGGCGTTGATCGGCGTGCTCATGCTGGTCGGCATCGTGGTGACGAACGCGATCGTGCTGCTCGACCTGATCAACCAGTACCGGGCACAGGGGATGGGCGTCGCCGAGGCGGTGGTCGAGGGCGGTCGCCGGCGGCTGCGGCCGATCCTGATGACCGCGGTCGCCACCGTGTTCGCCCTGCTGCCGATGGCGTTCGGGCTCACCGGCCAGGGCGGTTTCATCTCCCGTCCGCTGGCGATCGTGGTGATCGGCGGCCTGATCAGCTCGACGCTGCTGACGCTGATCCTGGTGCCGACCCTCTACACCATGGTGGAGCGCACCAAGGAGTCACTGCGGGGGCGCCGGGACCGCCGCTGGGGCACGCCGGCACCGGTGGCGCCACCAGCCCCGAAGCCGGTGCCGGTGACCGTCGGCGGCGGTGAGTCGCCGGCCGAGGCCGACGCGCCGTCGGCACCCGCGCCGCCGGCCCGGCCGGGCCCGTCGGGCGCGCTTATCGACGGTACGGACCAGTTCGAGGTGCTGCGCCTGCCGAAGAGCCGTCGCTCCCCGCTGCCACCCACCGACTGACCCGGCGCCGCCGGGTGACGTTGCCCGGCGTCGGGCCGCGTTGCCCGGCGTCGGGCCGCGTGACCATGCGGCACGCCGCTGCCGGATGGCCGGCCCGGTAGGGTTCCGGCGTGTCGCCCACCCTCTCGGTCGTCGTCCGCAACCGTGACTTCCGCAACCTCTTCCTCGCCGAACTGGTGGTCTTCGGCGCGGACTGGTTCGTCATGGTGCCGCTGCTGGTGCTCCTGCCGGAGCTGACCGGCAGCGGGGTGTGGGGTGCCCTGGTGCTTGCCGTGGACACCGGTATCACGGCGCTGCTGCTGCCGTACGCCGGAACCGTCGCCGACCGGGTCGACCGGCGGAAGATCATGATGGCGGCGAACCTGGCCGCACTGGCCGGGATCCTGCTGTTGCTCGGGGTGCGCAGTGCCGGTACGGCGTGGCTCGCCCTGGTGGCGATCGGGGCTGTGGCGGTGGCGAAGGCGTTCTACTCGCCAGCGGCCCAGGCCGCCCTGCCCAACCTGCTCGACCCGGCGGACCTGGCCGCCGGTAACGCGGTCGCGGGCTCCGCCTGGGGCACGATGACTGTCGTCGGCGCGTCGCTCGGTGGCATGCTCAGCGACGTCACCGGCCCGTACGTCAGCTTCTGGGTGGCGGCGGGCGGCCTGGCCGTGGCCGCCGGCCTCGCCGCGCGGATCCGCCGGCCGTTGCAGGCGCCCCGCGACCCGGAGCTCGCCGCCCCGCGCACCTGGACGGCGATCCACGAGGCGCTGCGCTACATCGCGCACCGGCCGCGGGTGCTGGCACTGGTCACCGTCAAGTCGGCGGTCGGCCTGGGCAACGGTGTGCTCACCGTCTTCCCGTTGCTCGCCGGGGTGTACGGGGTGGGTCCCGTCGGCACCGGCCTGCTCTTCGCCTTCCGGGGCGCGGGCGCGCTGGTCGGCCCGATCCTGATGAGACGGGTGCTCGCCAACCGGGCCTGGCTGCTCACCGGCCTCGCCGTGTCCATGTCCCTCTACGGCCTGGCCTACATCGGCGCGTCGGTGGTGGGCTGGTTCCCGCTGGTGTTGGCGCTGGTCCTGCTCGCCCATCTCGGCGGCGGCAGCAACTGGGTGCTGTCCAACTACGCCCTTCAGGGCGAGGTGCCGGACCGGTTGCGGGGTCGGGTGTTCGCCACCGACATGATGTTGGCGACGCTGGCCATCTCGATCAGCCAGCTCGTGGTGGCGCTGCTGGTGGACCAGGTGAGCGAGCGGAGCGTGCTGGCCGGCTGCGGCCTGGTCACCGTCGTCTACGCGGTGGGCTGGCGGCTCGCCACCCGGCGGCTCTCGCTCACCGACCCGGTGCCGCAGGCGGAGGCGGAGCCCACCCGTACGCCCTGACCGTCCCGCCGTTCACGCCGACGGTGGGCGGACCGCCGCGCTGTCGGTGTCGGGTCATAGCATGAGCCGGTGCCGATGACATTCGCCGCCGGTCCGATGCGGGTCCGGGTGCCCGCCACGAGTGCCAACCTTGGCCCCGGCTTCGACTCGCTCGGGTTGGCCCTCGGGCTGTACGACGACGTGGCGGCCGAGGTGACCGCCGGAGACGTTCGCGTGACGGTGACCGGCGAGGGCGCCGGCGAATTGCCGGAAGACGACCGGCATCTGGTGGTGGCGTCCATGCGCGCCGCCTTCGACGTGCTCGGTACGCAGCCGCCCGGGCTGGCCGTGGAGTGCGTCAACCGGATTCCGCAGGCTCGGGGCCTCGGTTCGTCCTCGGCGGCCATCGTCGCCGGGGTGCTGCTGGCCCGCGCGCTCGTCGACGACGGCGCGGCGCGGCTGGACGACGCCGGCGCGCTCCGGCTGGCCGCCGAGATCGAGGGCCACCCGGACAATGTCGCGCCCTGCCTGCTTGGCGGGTTCACGGTCGCTTGGACGGAGCCGGCCGGGGCACGTGCGATCTCGCTGGCCGTCGCGGAGAGCGTCCGCCCCACCGTCTTCATACCCGGCGAGCGGGGTCTGACCGCGACCGCCCGGGCCGCGTTGCCCGCCACCGTGCCGCACGCCGACGCGGCGCTGACCGCCGGTCGGGCGGCGTTGCTGGTGCACGCGTTGACCGCTGATCCGGCGCTGTTGCTGCCGGCCACCGTCGATCGGCTGCATCAGGACTACCGGGCCGAGGGGATGCCGGGGACGGCGGCCCTGGTCGGCGCGCTGCGTGGGGCTGGTGTGGCAGCCGTGGTCAGTGGCGCGGGCCCGACCGTGCTGGCGTTGACCGAGGTGCCCGCGGGATTCGCCGCGGGAACAGACTGGCAGCACTGGGAGTTGCCGATAGATGTCAGCGGAGCCCGGGTTGCCCGGGGTAGACTTGGACACGCCGAGCGGGACCCTGTTGCCGCAGGTCGGAAGAGTTGATTACGCTCTAGACTTAGCACAGCCGCGAAAGCATGCGATCTTCCTGCGGGGCGGCGCACCCCCGAAGCTCTCGGCGGTCAGCCCGTCACCCCTGCCAAAGGCCTACGCCGCACCGCAGTTTCCACAGGTCGCCGCAGACGGCAAGACCTGCTCACCGACGCTGGTGGGTCGGAAATCGACCGGCTGCTGTGTCACAGACTCCCGCGAAGCGTCCATGCGAGGCGGGTGCACCGAGGCCGCCCGGCCACCTGGTTTCGACTCCGGGCAGCCCCGGCCTATCGAGGGAAGGAATCCATTGAGCGACACCACCGACGTGACGTCGGATGTTTCCAACGTCGCTGGCGAAGGCACCACCGCCGCCCCCACGCGCCGCCGGCGCAGCGGTACCGGCCTGTCGGCGATGCTGCTGCCAGAGCTGCAGAGCCTGGCCGCGTCGCTCGGCATCTCCGGCACGGCTCGCATGCGTAAGGGCGAGCTGATCACCGCGATCTCCGAGCGGCAGGGCGGCGCCGCCGCCGGGACCCCTCGACCACGAGCCGAGGTCGCGGCCGCGACCACGCCCGCCCGGGAGGAGGTGCACGCCGAGGTACGCGAGGAGCGGGCCGAGACTCGGCCCGCCGAGCAGGCGCCGGCCGCCGAACCGGCCGAGGGTCGTACTACCCGTACCCGGCGTGGCCGGGCCGCCGCGGCGCCGACGACCGAAGCCCGACCGGCCGAGACGCGCACTGAGGAGGCTCCCGCCGAGACCGCCGAGCGGACCGAGCGCGGCGCCGAGCGGACCGAGCGCGGCGCCGAGCGGACCGAGCGCGGCGCCGAGCGCGGCGAGGGCCGGGGCCGGGAGCGGGCCGAGCGCGGCGAGCGGGCCGAGCGCGGCGAGCGGGCCGAGCGCGGCCAGCGGGCCGAGCGCGGTGAGCGGGCCGAGCGCGGTGAGCGGGCCGAGCGTGGCGAGCGTGGCGAGCGGGCCGAGCGCGGTGAGCGTGACCAGCGGGCCGAGCGTGGCGAGCGGGCCGAGCGTGACCAGCGCGCCGAGCGTGACCACGACGGGGAAGACGACGGCGAGGGCGGCGGCCGGCGGGGCCGGCGTAGCCGGTTCCGGGATCGCCGGCGTGGCCGCGGCGAGCGGGCCGAGGGCGGCGAGGGCGGCCGGGAGCCGCAGGTCGGCGAGGACGACGTGCTCGTTCCGGTCGCCGGCATCATCGACGTGCTCGACAACTACGCCTTCGTCCGGACCACCGGCTACCTGGCTGGCCCGAACGATGTGTACGTCTCGATGTCTCAGATCAAGAAGTACGGCCTGCGCCGCGGTGACGCGATCACCGGCGCTGTGCGGGCCGCCCGCGAGGGAGAGCAACGGCGCGACAAGTACAACCCGCTGGTCCGGCTCGACACCATCAACGGGATGGAGCCGGAGGAGGCGAAGCGCCGGCCGGAGTTCTACAAGCTCACCCCGCTGTACCCCCAGGAGCGGCTGCGGCTGGAGACCGAGCCGCACATCCTGACCACCCGGGTGATCGACCTGGTCATGCCGATCGGCAAGGGCCAGCGGGCGCTGATCGTCTCGCCGCCGAAGGCGGGCAAGACGATGGTGCTCCAGGCACTGGCGAACGCGATCACCCGCAACAACCCGGAGTGCCACCTGATGGTGGTGCTGGTGGACGAGCGGCCGGAAGAGGTCACCGACATGCAGCGGTCGGTGAAGGGCGAGGTCATCGCGGCCACGTTCGACCGTCCGCCGCAGGACCACACGACGGTGGCGGAGCTGGCGATCGAGCGGGCGAAGCGCCTGGTCGAGCTGGGGCACGACGTGGTCGTGCTGCTCGACTCGGTGACCCGGCTCGGTCGGTCGTACAACCTGGCGGCGCCGGCCAGCGGCCGGATCATGTCGGGTGGTATCGACTCCACCGCGCTCTACCCGCCGAAGCGCTTCCTGGGCGCGGCGCGCAACATCGAGAACGGCGGTTCCCTGACGATCCTCGCCACCGCGCTGGTGGAGACCGGGTCCATGGCGGACACGGTCATCTTCGAGGAGTTCAAGGGCACCGGCAACGCGGAGCTGAAGCTGGACCGGAAGATCGCCGACAAGCGGACGTTCCCCGCGGTCGACATCAATGCCTCCGGTACGCGCAAGGAGGAGGTCCTGCTCGCGCCCGAGGAGCTGGCCATCGTCCACAAGCTCCGGAAGGTCCTGCACTCGCTGGACTCGCAGGCGGCGTTGGACCTGCTGCTGGACAAGCTCAAGCACACCCGGACCAACATCGAGTTCCTGATGCAGATCGCGAAGTCGACGCCGGGCGAGTGACCCGATAGGAGCGACGCGCGCGAGGGGCACGGCCTTCGGGTCGTGCCCCTCGTCGCGTACGGGCTCAGCCAGACTTGTTAACAAGGGGCCCCTGCTCTACCGCAGGCGTTAACAGGGGCCCCTCCTTCCGTTCAGAAGTTGCCGTCGGCGACTTGGAAGACGGTTAGGCCTAGGGAGCGCCACATTCGGACCACCTGCTGCCGGTCGTCGAACACGCCGACCACCCGGTACCGGTCCCGGATTTCCCGTTCGTAGATCTCCTGCTTGACCACGGAGTCCTTGCGGTGGTCGCCGACCGCCCGTAGGTGCAGCGCCAGGTAGGGGACCTTGACGTGCCGGTCCAGCCAGGCCACCGTATCGGCTCGGGCTGAGGCGTCCCGGCCCGAGCAGAAGATCACCCCGTGCCCGGCCGCGTGCATCGCCCGGACCGCCGCGATCACCGCCTCGTTCGGCACGTCCTGTCCGACCCGGGTCATGTCGTACGGGCTGCGCGACACGTTCAGCGCGACCGTGCCGTCGATGTCGACCAGCACGATGTCGGGACGCTCGCTCCGGGCCGGCTCCACCCGGGCCGGCCCACCTGTGCGGGCGGTCGGGACCGGCAGCGGCAGCGGACGGTTGGCGAGGTAGCGCTCGTGCAGCCGGCGGATCGCCGCCTCGCCGACCCGGTCGACCTCCGGCCGCGCGGCGTCCCGGCGCAGGCACTCCTCCAGCGGTACGTCGGTGAAGTCGTGCACCTCGAACGCGGCGCCGAACCGTTCGGCCAGGTCCGCCCAGTCGCGCAGGGTGCGGGAGCGCAGGTTGGTGTCGTCCACGCAGACGCTCACCCTGGCCGCCAGCAGCGCCGTCACCTGCGCCCGCTGGACCTTGGTGACCTGTCCCTCGGCCCACTGGGTGAAGAGCCGCTCACCGTGCATCATCCGGCGCAGGTCGTCCCGGTTGACGCGGACCACGTCGGGCTGGAGCCGGCGGGCGAAGGTGGTCTTGCCGGAGGCGGGCAGCCCGCGGGTCGCGATCAGGCGAAACATCCCGCTCACCCCCGATCCGTCCGATCCCGGTGCCGGGCCCACCGTACGCCGGGGGAATGCCCGCACACCCGGCGGGAATGCCTATCTCGATGCGAGCGTTGCGCCTGTCGGACCCGCTGTGCGGCCCGCTCGTCGGGTCGGCGTACGGCCATGGCACACTGGTCAATCGGCCACCGGTTCCGGTTCACGCCCGAGCCCGTCGCGGAGACGACGGGGCACGCGACGGCGACCCGGCGACCACCGACGAAAGGACCGAGGCGAAATGAAGCAGAACATCCACCCGGAGTACACGACCACCGAGGTCCGCTGCTCCTGCGGTAGCACCTTCACCACCCGCAGCACCGCCAAGGGCGGTCAGATCAGCGTCGAGACCTGCAGCGCCTGCCACCCGTTCTACACCGGCAAGCAGCGCGTCCTCGACACCGCTGGTCGGGTCGCGAAGTTCCAGCAGAAGTACGCCAAGGTTCAGGCCAAGAAGGCCAAGTAGCTGTTTCGACGACGCCCGTGTCCGGCTGCGCGCCGGACGCGGGCGTTCGTCCGTTTCCGCCCGGTTGACCCCGACCGCCGTCCAGTTTCGTCGCCGCCGAAGGAGCATCCGCAGCATGAGCAGTGAGCGCCTGGCCACCCTCCTCGACGAGTACGCCGAGTTGGAGAAGCGGCTGGCCGACCCCGCCATCCACGCCGACCAGGGCACCGCCCGTCGGGTCGGCCGGCGCTACGCGGAGTTGGTCCCGCTGCACAAGGCCGCCGGCGAGTTGGAGCAGGCCCGGGCCGACCTGGCCGCCGCCCGTGAGCTGGCCGTCGAGGACGCGGCCTTCGCGGCCGAGGCGGAGGCGATCGCCGCGTCCCTGCCAGCGCTGGAGGGGCGGCTGGCGGAGCTGCTGATCCCGCGCGACCCGCACGACGCGAAGGACGTCATCGTCGAGATCAAGGCCGGCGAGGGCGGCGAGGAGTCGGCGCTTTTCGCCGGTGACCTGCTCCGGATGTACACCCGGTACGCCGAGCGGCACGGCTGGACGACCGAGGTGATCGACTCGCAGGAGTCCGACCTCGGCGGGGTCAAGGACGTCTCCCTGGCGATCAAGACCAAGGGTGTGCCGGAGGGCGGCAACGGGGTCTGGTCCCGGCTCAAGTGGGAGGGCGGCGTGCACCGGGTGCAGCGCGTCCCGGTCACCGAGTCGCAGGGTCGGATCCACACCAGCGCGGCCGGCGTGCTGGTGCTGCCGGAGGCCGAGGACGTCGACGTCACCATCGACCCGAATGAGCTGCGGATCGACGTGTTCCGCTCGTCCGGCCCCGGCGGGCAGTCGGTCAACACCACCGACTCGGCGGTCCGGATCACCCACCTGCCGACCGGGATCGTGGTCTCCTGCCAGAACGAGAAGTCGCAGCTGCAGAACCGGGAGCAGGCCCTGCGCATCCTGCGCGCCCGACTGCTGGCCGCCGCGCAGGAGCAGGCCGACGCGGCCGCCTCGGACGCCCGCAAGGCACAGGTCCGCACGGTGGACCGGTCGGAACGGATCCGCACGTACAACTTCCCGCAGAACCGGATCACCGACCACCGGATTGGCTACACCGCGTACAACCTGGACCTGGCCCTGGCCGGTGAGCTGGACGGGGTCCTGGACGCCCTCACCGAGGCCGACCGCGCCGCCCGCCTGGCCGGCGAGACAGAGCTCTCCCGCCGCTGACCCCCGCCCGCCGGCGAGGTCAGGAGGCGCGGAGGCGGTCCTTGGCGCGCAGCATCTCCCGGTCGGCGAGCTCGAACGCGGTGCCCAGCGCCTCCCGAATGCTCACCCCGGAGCCGCCGGTGACCTCGGCGAAGCCGATGCTCACCCCGACCGGGGTGCCGGGAACCAGCGTCTCCCAGTCTTCGGTGCGGACGGCGGCCTGGATCCGGCGGGCCACCTCGGCCGCCTCGGTCATTCCCGTCTCGGGCAGTACCACCACGAACTCGTCACCGCCGTAGCGGGCCACGAAGTCGCCGCGCCGCATCACCCGGTTGATCACCCTGGCGATTCGTTGCAGCACCAGGTCGCCGGAGTGGTGGCCGTGCCGGGTGTTCACCGCCTTGAAGCCGTCCAGGTCGCAGACGCCGATCACCACCCGCTCGCCCCGGGCCACCACCGCCCCGATGTAGCGCTCCAGCCGGCGCCGGTTGGGCAACCCGGTCAGCGGGTCGGTGAGCGCCTCACCCTCGTACCGGGCGGCCTCGCGGCGCATCTCCTCGTGGTCGATCCGGGCGGCGATGCCGTCGATGTAGACGTCCCGCAGCCGGTCGCTGCGTTGTGCCGCCAGCCGGAACGCGTGCCGGTCGGCCTGGTGCGCGCCGGCGTGGTCACCGGCCCGGGCCAGCGCGATGCTGCGCAGCCGGAGCGGCTCGGCCGCGCCCAGCGTCTCGGCGGAGACCCGGGTGGTGTCCAGCCGGGCCACCGCCTCGATCGGCCGGCCGTCGGCGACTGCCAGGCAGACCTGGCCGAGCTGGCGCAAATCCCGGGCGCGAGCACTGTCCCCGCCGTGGTCGAGCAGCCGGGCGGGGTCGCCGTCGCCGCCGGACTCCACCCGGTCGCCGAGCGCGGCCCGCCGGGCGGCGGCGTATCCGTACGCGGCCAGGCTGCTCGGTCGGATGTTGCCGGCCCGCCCCTGCCCGAGGAAGCGGCTGAAGTCGCCGGCCACATCGCGCAGCACCCGCAGGCAACCGTCGCTGTCGCCGTGGTGGTCCAGCGCGACCGCGTTGCGCAGCCGGATGCCGGGAGCGGCGAAGGCCTCCTCCGGGATGCCGGCGGTGAGCCCCACCTGGCGGGCGCGCTCGATCGCTCCGAGCGCGTGGCCGTGGAAGCTGAGGTAGGAGTAGGCCATCGCCAGGTCGTGCCAGCCCCAGGCGGTGTCCCGGTCCGGATCGTCGTCGGCGGTCAGCGCCCGGGCCGCCCTCACCAGATGGGTCACGCAGCGGTCCAGCGCCCCCTGATGGTGCGCGGCGAGCGCCGCCAGGGCGTTGAGGTGCCCGTGCAGGTAGGGCTCGGCCAGGTCCCGGACGGCGGCGGACGCCTCTTCGACGGCGCGGGTGAACTCGGCCGTCCGACCGAGGTTGATCAGCGCGGAGAGGCGCTGGACCAGCGCGTCGGCCCGTGCGTACGGGTCGGTGGTGGTGCGGATCACCCCGTCGAGGAGGGTGCAGGCCTCCGCCGAGCGGCTCACCTCCTGGAACGCCCGTGCGCGCCGGAGGGCGTCAACCTGGTCGTCGACCCGGTCGAGCCAACCCACTCGGACCTCCTGTCACTGTGCGTCCGGGCGCACCCGCTCGTGCGGCGGCCCGTGACGCCTCATGATTATGTCGTGACATCCCTCCCGCAACACCCGTCCGAAGGGACAGAACGCGAGCGTCCGTCACTGGCGGTCGCCCGGACGGCCCGGGCCCTGGCCGCGGCCGGAATCGAGGCGCCGCGCGCGGAGGCCGAGCAGCTCGCCGCGTACGTGCTGGACGTGCCGCGCGGCCGGCTGACGCTGGCCGACGGCTTCACCCCGGAGCAGCGCGGCCGCCTCGACGCGTTGGTTGCTCGGCGGGTGGCCCGGGAACCCCTCCAGCACCTCACCGGCGTTGCCGGTTTCCGACACCTGGAGCTGGCGGTCGGCCCGGGGGTGTTCGTGCCCCGGCCGGAGACCGAGTTGCTCGCCGGCTGGGGTGTCGAGCAGGGGCGGCGGCGGAGGTCCCCGCTGGTGGTGGACCTGTGCAGCGGCTCCGGCGCGATCGCGCTGGCGGTGGCCCAGGAACTGCCCGAGGCCCGGGTGGTGGCGGTGGAACGCTCCCCGGCGGCGCTGACCTGGCTGCGCCGCAACGCCGCGGACCGGGCCGCCGCGGGGGACACCCCGGTGGAGGTGGTGGCGGCCGACGTCACCGACCCGCAACTCCTCGCCGACCTGGTCGGCCGGGTCGACGTGCTGCTCTGCAACCCGCCGTACGTGCCGCGGTCGGTGGCCGTGTCGCCCGAGGTGGCCGGGTACGACCCGGACGAGGCGGTCTTCGGCGGCGCGGACGGGCTGGACGTGATCCGGCCGGTGGTCGCCCGGGCCGCCGCGTTGCTGCGACCCGGTGGCGGGCTCGGTGTCGAGCACGACGACACCCACGGGGCGGCGGTGCCCGCGCTGCTCGCCGCCGACGGCCGGTACGAGCGGGTCGAGGAGCACCACGACCTGGTCGGGCGTCCCCGGTTCGTGACCGCGTCCCGGCGGGCGGACGGCCGGCACGCCGAGTCCGACCCGGCGTGGCAGACTGGCTCCTCGTGATGCTCTACGACTGTCGGTCGCCCGCCGACCGGGACCGCGGCATCGCCGCTGCCATCGAGGCGGTCAAGAACGGCGAACTCGTCGTCCTGCCGACCGACACGGTCTACGGCGTCGGCGCCGACGCCTTCACCTCGTACGCGGTGCGGGCCCTCGCGGACGCCAAGGGATCCCAACAGCCGCCCCCGGTGCTGATCGGGTCCCGGCACACCCTTGACGGCCTGGTCTTCTCGCTGCCCCGCGCGGCCCGTGACCTGGTCGAGGCGTTCTGGCCGGGCGCGCTGACCCTCGTGGTGGAGCACTCGCCGAGCCTCGCGTGGGACCTGGGCGACACCAGCGGCACGGTGGCGGTGCGGATGCCGTTGCACCCGGTGGCGCTGGAGGTGCTGCGGGAGACCGGCCCGATGGCGGTGGCCTCGGCCAACAAGGTCGGGCAGCCGGCCGCGCTCACCGCCGAGGAGGCGCGCGAGCAGCTCGGCTACGGCGTCCGGGCCTACCTGGAGGCCGGGCCGGCCCTGGATCCGCTGCCCAGCACCATTGTCGACCTCACCGGTGAGGTGCCCCGGGTGCTGCGCCAGGGTGCCGTGTCGCTGGACAAGCTGCGCGACGTGGTGCCGGACATCCTCGACGAGCGGGGGGTCTGAGTGCCGCCGTTCACCGTCCTGCATGTCTGCATGGGCAACATCTGCCGGTCACCGATGGCCGAGCGACTGCTGACGCTCGCCGTCCGGGAGCGGCTGCGCCGCCTCGGCGTCGACCCGGCCGGCGTTGACGAGCTGGTACACAGCCACAGCGCCGGCACTGGCGGCTGGCACGCCGGCGAGGAGATGAACCCACCGGCCGCCCGGCAGGTCGTCTCGCGCGGTGGTGACGTGGCGGGCTTCGCCGCCCGTAAGCTGCGTTCCGACCTCATCGACGCCGCCGACCTGGTCCTTACGGCCACCGCCGACCAGCAGGAGTACGTGGTGGCGTTGCGGCCGGACGCCGCCGCCCGCACGTTCGTGCTCGGCGAGTTCGGCCGGCTGCTGGGCGGGGTGGACCGGTCCGGGCTGCCTCCGGTCGAGGCCACCCCGGCGGCGGTGTACGCCCGGGGCGTGGCCCTGGTGGCCGCGGTGGACGCGGCCCGGCAGGGCGTCGCGTCGCTGCCCTCCGACGATCTCGACGATCCGTGGGGCCGGGGTGACCAGTGCTTCACCCGGGTGGCCGACGAGATCGAGGAGACGGTGCACCCGCTGACCGCCGCGCTGCTGCCCTGAGCCCCGGCTGGCCCGATAGCTGGGGCGTTCTGTCCAACTTCATCCGTCCTCGCGAAATTCCTGCGTGTTTCGGCGAAGGTGGCAGTGAAACCGCCTGATTAGCGTCATTCTGAACGGGTCTCGTAAAGCTGGCTCCTGCGGGGAGAGCTGATGAACCGGGCCCATCTCAACAAGCTGTTCACCGTCCTGCTCGCCGGCGTGCTCGCCGGAATGGTTCTGGCCGCCGCCGCGCTGCCGGCCGCGCTGGTGTTCGGGTTCGGCTTCAAGGGGCTGATGCCCTACGCCGAGCTGCCGGAGTCGCTGCACACGGCGCAGCCGGCCCAGCGCTCCAACCTCTACGCCAACGACGGCCGCACTCTGATCACCTCGTTCTACGTCGAGGATCGGGTGGACGTGCCGGTCACCGAGGTGGCACCGGTGATGCGCCAGGCCATCGTGGCTGCCGAGGACGTCCGCTTCTATGAGCACCACGGCGTCGACATCCGCGGCGTGCTGCGGGCCCTGACTGCCAACCGGGATGGCGAGACTCGGCAGGGCGCCTCCACGCTGACCATGCAGTACGTGCGCAACGCGCTGGCCAGTGACCCTCGGCTGACCGAGGAGGATCGGGCCAGAGCGACCGAGATCAGCGCGAGCCGCAAGATCCGTGAGATGCGGTACGCGCTGGCCCTGGAACGGGAACTGAGCAAGGATGAGATCCTCAACCGCTACCTGAACATCGCGTACTTCGGCGCCGGGGCGTACGGCGTCGCCGCGGCCAGCAAGCGCTACTTCTCCACCACTCCGGCGCGGCTGACCCTGCCCCAGGCGGCGATGCTGGCCGGGCTGGTCCGCTCGCCGAACAGCGACGACCCGATCAACGGCAACGCCGACGCGGCCCTGACTCGCCGCGCGTACGTGCTGGACCGGCTGGTGGAGACCGGGCAGGTCAACGCCGCGGACGTCGAGCGGGCCAAGGCCGAGAGCTTGAACCTGCGGCCCAGCGCCACGCCGAACGACTGCGCTGCGGTGCCGGCCGATCACAACGACTGGGGCTTCTTCTGCGACTGGTTCACCCAGTGGTGGAACGCCCAGCCCACCTTCGGTCAGTCGCCGGAGGAACGGCAGCAGACGCTGCGCCGGGGTGGCTGGTCGATCGTCTCCTCGCTCGACCCCGACGTGCAGAGCAAGACCATCGAGCAGGTGCTCGGGATCTACGCCGTGACCAACCAGCGGGCCGCGCCGACCGCGGTGGTGCAGCCGGGCACCGGCCGGGTGCTGGCCATGGCGGTGAACCGCAACTACAGCGTCGCCGCGAACCCGAAGGGACAGCAGAACTACCCGAACACGGTCAACCAGCTCATCGCCGGGGGCGGTGGCATCGTCGGCTACCAGGCCGGCTCGACCTTCAAGCTCTTCGCGATGCTCGCCGCGCTGGAGTCCGGGCTGCCGCTGGACACCAGGTTCGACGCCCCGTCCGTGTTCGTCACCAACTATGCGACCGGTTCCGGGCCGGCCAGCTGTGGCGGCCGGTGGTGCCCGGAGAACGCCAGCCCGGACTGGATGGACGGCCCCCGCACCATGTGGAGCGCCTTCGGCCGGTCGGTGAACACCTACTTCGCCTGGCTGACCCAGCAGGTGGGCGCGGACCGGGTGGTGGAGATGGCCGAGCGGCTGGGCATAGTGCTGCGCTCGCCCGAGGACGCCCGGCTGGCCCGTGAGGGGGCGAAGGGCTGGGGTCCGTTTACCCTCGGCGTCGTCGACACCACCCCGCTCGACCTGGCCGGGGCGTATGCGACGGTGGCCGCCGAGGGGGTCTGGTGCCGTCCCACCCCGGTGACCTCCATCACCGACTCCTCGGGCCGCAAGATCGCCGCCGGCAGCCCGGACTGCCGGCAGGTGCTCGACACCGACGTGGCCCGGGCGGCGGCCGACGCGGCCCGCTGCCCGGTCGGCGACCAGTCGATGTACCGGCGCTGTGACGGCGGCACCGCCGAGGAACTGCGGCCCACGCTCCGTCGCCCACTCGGCGGCAAGACCGGCAGCTCGGACGGGAACGCGACGGAAACCCTGGTCGCCTTCACCCCGCAGCTCACCGTCGCCACCATCGCCGCCAACCCGGACGATCCCGGGGACGCCGTCGGCGGCGGCGTGCAGGCCCGGCAGGTCACCGCCGTGGGCAAGCTGCTGGCGTACGCCCTCCGTGACCAACCGGTGCTCGACTTCATCCCCCCCACCCAAACCACCGCCTTCAACCGCACCACCCCCCATCCCGGCGACTAACCCCCGGCGATCTTGCAGGTGCTGCCGGGGCGAAACGGAGGTAAGCCGCGAACCGGGGGCCGAAACTGCAAGATCGCGCGAAGGCGGGGCGTGGGGTGGATGGGGGGTTCGTAGACTTGGGGGTTGTGGGGAATGTGGCGGGCGCCTTTTGGGGGCCGGACTTTGAGCAGCTCAGGCGCGTAGACCCGGAGATAGCCGGGGTGGTGTTGGGGGAGTTGGGGCGGCTGCGCGGCGGGTTGCAGCTGATCGCCAGCGAAAACCTGACCTCCCCGGCCGTGCTGGCCGCCCTCGGCTCCACGCTGACCAACAAGTACGCCGAGGGCTATCCGGGCCGGCGCTACTACGGCGGCTGCGCCGAGGTGGACCGGGCCGAGGAGATCGGCATCGCCCGGGCGAAGGAGCTCTTCGGCGCCGAGCACGCCAACCTCCAGCCGCACTCGGGCGCCAGCGCCAACCTGGCCGCGTACGCCGCCTTGGTGCAGCCGGGCGACACCGTGCTGGCGATGGATCTGCCGCACGGCGGCCACCTCACCCACGGCAGCCGGGTGAATTTCTCCGGCAAGTGGTTCCACGCGGTCGGCTACCGGGTCCGCCCGGACACCGAGCTGATCGACTACGACGAGGTACGCGACCTGGCCCGGGCGCACCGGCCCAAGATGATCATCTGTGGCGCGACGGCCTACCCGCGGCTGATCGACTTCGCCCGGTTCCGGGAGATCGCCGACGAGGTCGACGCGTACCTGATGGTGGACGCCGCGCACTTCATCGGCCTGGTCGCCGGCCAGGCGATCCCGTCCCCGGTGCCGTACGCCGACGTGGTCTGCGCCACCACCCACAAGGTGCTGCGCGGCCCGCGCGGCGGCATGATCCTCTGCCGGGAGTCGCTGGCCGCCCGGATCGACAAGGCGGTCTTCCCGTTCACCCAGGGCGGCCCGCTGATGCACGCCGTCGCGGCCAAGGCGGTCGCGCTGCGCGAGGCGGCCGAGCCCGAGTTCCGCGCGTACGCTGCCCAGGTGATCAACAACGCTCGAGCGCTCACCGCGGGCCTGGCCGCCGAGGACATGCGGCCGGTCTCCGGCGGCACCGACACCCACCTGACCCTGATCGACCTGCGCGCGCTCGGGGTGACCGGGGCGGACGCGGAGGCGCGCTGCGACGCCGCGCGCATCACGCTCAACAAGAACGCCATCCCGTACGACCCGCAGAAGCCGATGGTCGCCTCCGGCCTGCGGGTGGGCACGCCGAGCGTCACCACCCAGGGCATGCGGGAGGGCGAGATGCGCACGATCGCCGCGCTCATCGCCCGGGCGGTCCGCACCGACCCGGAGGCACCCGGGGGCACCGACGAGCTGGCCCGGATCGCCGCCGACGTGACCGAGCTGGTCACCGCCTTCCCGGCGTACCCCCGTGGCTGAGCCCGGGGCGCACGCGGCGGAGGCGACCGCGGACCGTGGCTGGCGGCTGCGTCATCTGCCGGTGTTGCTGATCGCGTCCGTGGTGTTGGCCGCGGCGGCGGCGGTGGTCGGCGGGGTGAGCCAGGGCGCGGACGGCGCGCTCGGCGCGGCGCTCGGGGTCGCCGTCACCGCACTCAGCTACACGCTCACCACCGTCGTGCTGGCCTGGGCCGACGCCCGCGACCCGCAGCTGGTGCTGCCCTTCGGGGTCGGTGTGTACGTGGCCAAGATGACCCTCCTCGGGGCGGTGATGGTCCTGGTGGCCGCGACCGGCTGGCCGGGGCTGATCCCGTTCTGCCTGGGCATCGCGGCGGGCGTCGCGGTCTGGACCGGGGTGCACATCTGGTGGCTGACCACCGTCCACGCCCGGCGGTCCCGCCCCTGACCTGCGGACGCCCGGCGTGCCGTCCCACGCTTCGGACGGCACGCCGATGTGTCCGCGATCGGTCATTCTCTCAGGGGCGGGAGGGGAGTAGGTTTCCTCCAGACGACTTCGCCCACCCGTGTCCCGCACAACCAGGTTGTGCGGGGGGTGTGGCACAGCCTTGTCTTCTCGACTGATATCGTTCGCCCCGTCATGGCCGGTGACCAGAAACCCCCCAGCGCTGGCGGCCCGGGCGACGTTCCGTCCGGTGCCGGTCAGGGTTGGACCGCGCTCTCGTACCTCATCGGGGGCATGCTCGTCTGGGGCTTCGTCGGCTGGCTGGTCGACCGTTGGCTCGATACCAGTGGCATCGCCACCGGTATCGGGATCGTGCTCGGCATGACCGGGGGGATCATCCTGGTCGTCCGTAAGCTCGGTACGCCTGAATAGGAAGGGACGCGGTGTTCGGACAGGTGAACGTCCTTGCACAGGGCGAGGCAAATTTCCCACCCAGCGTGGAGGACTTCTACCTGCCCAGCATCGCACCCTGGGGTGCGCACAATTCCTACTGGTTCACCAAGATCACCTTCATGGTCTGGCTGGCGGTCGGGATTCTGATCCTGTTCTTCCTGCTCAGCTACCGCAAGCCGCAGCTGGTGCCGACCAAGAAGCAGTGGTTCGCCGAGTCGATCTACGGCTTCGTGCGGAACAACATCGCCGTCGACATGATCGGGCACCAGGGCGTCCGGTTCGCGCCGTACTTCACGACGCTCTTCTGCTTCGTGCTGCTGACGAACTTCTTCGCGATCGTCCCGTTCTTCCAGATCTCGCCGAACTCGCACATCGCCTTCCCGGCGTTCCTCGCGATCATCAGCTACGTGCTCTTCAACTACGTGGGCATCAAGAAGCACGGGTTCGGCAAATACTTCAAGGGCGCGCTGATCCCGCCCGCGCCGTGGTACATCCTGCCGCTGCTGATCCCGATCGAGGCGTTCTCGACGTTCCTGGTCCGGCCGTTCTCGCTGGCCGTCCGTCTGTTCGCCAACATGTTCGCCGGGCACATGCTCCTGTTGGTCTTCACGCTCGGCGGCTTCGCGATGCTCAACGCCACCGCGCTGCTGGCGCCGGTCTCGGTGCTCTCCTGGGTGATGACCGTCGCGCTGACCTTCCTCGAGTTCCTGGTGATCTGTCTGCAGGCCTACGTCTTCACCGTGCTGACCGCCAGCTACGTGCAGGGCGCGCTCGCCGAGGAACACTGATCCACTTCGCACCAACCGTTGTCGTCCCGCGTGACAGTCACGCGTGATAACCAGGAGGAACACACCAATGGACGTTCTCGCCGCGGTAACGGGCAGCACCGCCGCCATCGGCTACGGTCTGGCCGCCATCGGCCCGGGCATCGGCGTCGGCCTGGTCTTCTCGGCCTACATCCAGTCGACCGCCCGCCAGCCGGAGTCGTCCCGGATGACCCTGCCGTACGTCTGGATCGGCTTCGCGGTCATCGAGGCCCTGGCCCTGCTCGGCGTCGCGTTCGGCTTCGTCTGGGCTGGCAAGTAATCCCGTCCCTCAGATCGGGAGGTCTTCCATGTACTTCCTAGCCGAGCCTGCTGATCACAACCCGATCCTCCCGATCTGGGAAGAGATCGTGGTCGGTGGTATCGCCTTCATCGTGCTCTGCTTCGTGCTGATGAAGTTCGTCTTCCCGCGCATGGAGCAGACGTTCCAGGCCCGGGTCGACGCGATCGAGGGCGGCATCAAGCGCGCCGAGGCCGCCCAGGCCGAGGCCAACCAGCTGCTCGAGCAGTACCGGGCGCAGCTCGCGGAGGCGCGTACCGACGCCGCCAAGATCCGCGACGACGCCCGGGCCGATGCCGAGGGCATCCGCCAGGACGTCCTCGCCAAGGCGCGCGAGGAGTCCGACCGGATCATCGCGGCCGGCAAGGAGCAGCTCGCCGCCGAGCGGGCCACCATCGTGCGCGAGCTGCGCACCGAGGTTGGCACCATCGCGGTCGACCTGGCCAGCAAGATCGTCGGTGAGTCGCTCGCCGACGAGGCGCGTCGCAAGGGCACCGTTGACCGGTTCCTGAGCGGTCTCGAGAGCACGGGGGCCCGCTGATGCAGGCCGCCAGCCGGGAGTCGTACAAGGTCGGGGCCGAGCGCCTCGACGCGTACGCCCGCGGCGCGGAGCCGTCGGCGGTGGCCGCCACCGCCGACGACATCCTCTCCGTCGCCGCGTTGCTGCGGCGCGAGCCGCGGCTGCGCCGGGCGCTGTCGGACCCGGCCCGTTCGGGTGAGGACCGCGCCGGCCTGCTCACGGGCGTCCTGACCGGCAAGGTCGGCGCGGACGCGCTCGACCTGCTCGTCTCGCTGGTCTCCGGCCGCTGGTCGGCATCGTCGGAACTGCTCGACGGTACCGAGCGGCTGGGTGTCGAGGCGCTCCTGGCGACCGCCGACAAGGCCGGCGAGCTGGGCGAGGTCGAGGACGAGCTGTTCCGCTTCGGCCAGGTCGTCTCCGGTTCCGCCGACCTGTCCAACGCGCTCTCCGACCCGATGGCCTCGGGTGAGCGGCGGGCCACGCTGGCCCGCGAGCTGCTCGCCGGCAAGGCCCGGCCGGTCACCGTCCGCCTCGTCGAGGCCGCGCTGGCCGGTTTCGGGGGACGCTCCTTCATCGGGGCGCTCACCCGGCTGGTCGAGCTGGCCGCCGACCGGCGGGACCGCCAGGTCGCGTACGTGACCGTGGCAGCCCCGCTGAGTGACGAGGAGGAGCGACGCCTGGGTGCCCGCCTCTCCGCCATGTACGGTCGAGAGGTTTCCGTCAAGCAGACGGTCAACCCCGAGGTGCTCGGTGGAGTGAGTGTGCGGGTCGGCTCCGACCTGTACGACGGCACCGTCCTGCGCCGCCTCAACGAGACCCGCAACGCGCTCGCGAAGCGCTGACCAGCGTCTCCTAAGCCCTGATTCGACGCCATCGGACCGGTCGGTACTAGGTATCCCGGGCCCCTGATACTTGAAGGAAGCAGAGGATGGCCGAGCTGACCATCTCGACGGAGGAGATCCGTGGCGCCCTCGAGCGTTACGTCTCCTCCTACACGGCCGACGTCTCCCGTGAGGAGGTCGGCACCGTCGCCGACGCCGGCGACGGCATCGCCCACGTCGAGGGTCTCCCCTCGACCATGACCAACGAGCTCCTGGAGTTCGAGGACGGCACGCTGGGCGTGGCGCTGAACCTCGACGTCCGGGAGATCGGTGTCGTCGTCCTCGGTGACTTCGCCGGCATCGAAGAGGGGCAGCGCGTCAAGCGCACCGGCCGGGTGCTCTCCGTCCCGGTCGGCGACGCCTTCCTCGGCCGCGTGGTCAACGCGCTCGGCCAGCCGATCGACGGCCTGGGCGACATCCCGAACGAGGGCTACCGCGAGCTGGAGCTCCAGGCCCCGAACGTGATGTCCCGCAAGTCGGTCGACGAGCCGCTGCAGACCGGCCTCAAGGCCGTTGACGCGATGACCCCGATCGGACGCGGTCAGCGTCAGCTGATCATTGGTGACCGGAAGACCGGCAAGACCACGGTCGCCCTGGACACCATCCTCAACCAGCGGGACAACTGGCGCTCCGGCGACCCGAAGAAGCAGGTCCGCTGCATCTACGTCGCCGTCGGCCAGAAGGCCTCCACCATCGCCTCCATCAAGGGGACGCTGGAGGCGGCGGGCGCGATGGAATACACCACCATCGTCGCCTCCCCGGCCTCCGACCCGGCTGGCTTCAAGTACCTCGCCCCGTACACCGGCTCGTCCATCGGTCAGCACTGGATGTACGGCGGCAAGCACGTTCTGATCGTCTTCGACGACCTGAGCAAGCAGGCCGAGGCGTACCGGGCCGTGTCGCTGCTGCTGCGCCGTCCGCCGGGCCGTGAGGCGTACCCGGGTGACGTCTTCTACCTGCACTCCCGGCTGCTGGAGCGCTGCGCCAAGCTCTCCGACGAGCTGGGCGGCGGCTCGATGACCGGTCTGCCGATCATCGAGACCAAGGCGAACGACATCTCGGCGTTCATCCCGACCAACGTCATCTCCATCACCGACGGCCAGATCTTCCTGGAGACCGACCTGTTCAACCAGGGCGTCCGGCCGGCCATCAACGTCGGCACCTCGGTCTCCCGGGTCGGTGGCGCCGCGCAGGTGAAGCCGATGAAGAAGGTCGCCGGCTCGCTCCGGCTCAACCTGGCCCAGTTCCGCGAGCTGGAGGCGTTCGCCGCCTTCGCCTCCGACCTGGACAAGGCCTCCCGCGCCCAGCTGGAGCGCGGCTCCCGCCTGGTCGAGCTGCTCAAGCAGGCGAACTACTCGCCGTACCCGGTGCAGGAGCAGGTCGTCTCGGTCTGGGCCGGCACCGAGGGCAAGCTGGACGACATCCCGGTCGGCGAGATCCGCCGCTTCGAGTCGGAGTTCCTGCAGTACCTCCGGCACAAGCACGCCGGCGTCCTGGCCGGGATCGCGGACAACCAGTGGAACGACGAGATCATCGCCTCGCTCGACTCGGCCATCACCGAGTTCAAGCAGGTCTTCCTGGGCAAGGAGGACGAGGTGCGGATCAACGAGGCCCCGGCCAAGGCGCTGGAGGGCGAGGAGACCCGCGAGACGGTGACCCGCTTCCGCGACGGCTCGACCGACCGCCCGGCTGAGAGCTGACCATGGCCGCCCAGGTACGCGTTCTTCGTCAACGGATCCGCTCGGCGAAGTCGATGAAGAAGATCACCAAGGCGATGGAGCTCGTCGCGACGAGCCGGATCGCCAAGGCCCAGGCCCGGGTGGCGGCGTCCCTGCCGTACGCCAAGGCGATCACCGGCGTGCTCACGGCGCTGGCCTCCAACGCGCGGATCGACCACCCGCTGCTCACCCCGCGTGAGCGGGTGCGGCGGGCGGGCGTCCTGCTGGTCACCAGCGACCGGGGCCTGGCCGGCGGTTACAGCTCGAACGCGATCAAGACCGCGGAGTCGCTGATCGCCCGGCTTCGTGCCGACGGCAAGGAGCCGGTGCTCTATGTCATCGGCCGCAAGGGCGTCACGTTCTACCGCTTCCGCAACCGAGACATCGAGGCGAGCTGGACGGGCTTCTCGGAGCAGCCGTCCTTCGCCGACGCCCGCGAGGTGGGCGAGACGCTGATCAAGGCGTTCGTGGGCGGTGCGGACGACGTGGACGGCGGCCCCGGCGCGGACGGCGTGCTCGGCATCGACGAGCTGCACATCGTCTACACCGAGTTCAAGTCGCTGATGACCCAGACGCCGGTGACCCGGATCATCGGGCCGATGCAGGTCGAGGAGCGGCCGCGGTCGGAGGCCCCCCAGGGGCTGCTCCCGGCGTACGAGTTCGAGCCGGAGGCGGAAGCGCTGCTCGACGCGTTGCTGCCGAAGTACATCAACACGCGGATCTACGCGGCGTTGTTGGAATCGGCGGCGAGCGAATCGGCGGCCCGGCGGCGGGCGATGAAGAGCGCCACCGACAACGCCGAAGAGATGATCGAGAAGTACACGCGTGAGATGAACTCGGCCCGCCAGGCCGGGATCACCCAGGAGATCAGCGAGATCGTCGGCGGCGCCAACGCGCTGGCCGCGTCGGGAAGTGAAGTGTGATGACTGCCCCAGTAGAGACCAAGACGGCCACCGGTCGCGTGGTCCGGGTCATCGGCCCGGTCGTCGACGCCGAGTTCCCGCGCGACGGCATGCCGGACCTGTTCAACGCCCTGCACGTCAACGTGACGCTCTCCGGCGGCGAGAAGACGCTGACCCTGGAGGTCGCCCAGCACCTGGGTGACAACCTGGTCCGCGCCATCTCGATGCAGCCGACCGACGGCCTGGTCCGCGGCGCCGAGGTGCGCGACACCGGCTCGCCGATCAGCGTGCCGGTCGGCGACGCGGTCAAGGGCCACGTGTTCAACGCGATCGGCGAGTGCCTCAACCTCACCGAGGGCGAGACGCTCAACCCGGACGACCACTGGGGGATCCACCGCAAGGCCCCGGCCTTCGCGGACCTGGAGCCGAAGACCGAGATGCTGGAGACCGGCATCAAGGTCATCGACCTGCTCGCCCCGTACGTCAAGGGCGGCAAGATCGGCCTGTTCGGCGGCGCCGGCGTGGGCAAGACGGTGCTCATCCAGGAGATGATCACCCGGGTCGCCCGTAACTTCGGTGGTACGTCGGTCTTCGCCGGCGTGGGTGAGCGCACCCGTGAGGGCAACGACCTCATCGCCGAGATGACCGAGTCCGGCGTTATCGACAAGACCGCGCTGGTCTACGGCCAGATGGACGAGCCGCCGGGCACCCGGCTGCGGGTCGCCCTCTCCGCGCTGACCATGGCGGAATACTTCCGCGACGTGCAGAAGCAGGAGGTGCTGCTCTTCATCGACAACATCTTCCGCTTCACCCAGGCCGGTTCCGAGGTTTCCACGCTGCTCGGCCG
The DNA here is from genome assembly GCF_040636055.1 of Micromonospora sp. NPDC006766. Taxonomy (NCBI): domain Bacteria; kingdom Bacillati; phylum Actinomycetota; class Actinomycetes; order Micromonosporales; family Micromonosporaceae; genus Micromonospora; species Micromonospora sp. NPDC006766. The sequence goes on from NZ_JBEYIX010000010.1 coordinate 96,507, forward strand.
GATGCCGAGCGCCGTGGGTTACCAGCCGACCCTGGCCGACGAGATGGGCGAGCTCCAGGAGCGGATCACCTCCGTCCGGGGCCAGGCCATCACCTCGATGCAGGCGATCTACGTGCCCGCCGACGACTACACCGACCCGGCGCCGGCCACCACGTTCGCTCACCTGGACGCGACCACCAACCTGGAGCGGTCGATCTCCGACAAGGGCATCTACCCGGCCGTGGACCCGCTGGCGTCCTCGTCCCGGATTCTCGCCCCGGAGTTCGTCGGCCAGGAGCACTTCCAGGTGGCCACCGAGGTGAAGCGGATCCTGCAGCGTTACAAGGACCTGCAGGACATCATCGCCATCCTCGGTATCGAGGAGCTCTCCGAGGAAGACAAGATCACCGTGCAGCGGGCCCGGCGGATCGAGCGCTTCCTGTCGCAGAACACCTACGCCGCCGAGCAGTTCACCGGCGTGCCGGGCTCGACGGTCCCGATCAAGGAGACCATCGACGCGTTCAAGAAGATCAGCGAGGGCGAGTACGACCACTTCCCCGAGCAGGCCTTCTTCATGTGCGGCGGCCTGGAGGACCTCGAGGCCAAGGCCAAGGAGCTGATGGAGGGCTGAGCCCTCGGCACCTTCGCAGAGGCCGCCCCGACACCGTCGGGGCGGCCTCTGTCTGTTCAGTCCCGCCATGCCATCCTGAGGACCGTGCAGAAGGTCGTCGACGCGAGCCCGCAGGACGTGTACCCGAAGGGCAACGCCCACCTCGACGGCGGGCAGGCGCTGGACTACGCGCGTCAGCGGTACCCGCGCAACGGCGTGCCGGACTCCGACCACGGCCGGCAGCAGCACCAGCGACAGATTGACGCGGTTCCTGCTGGAGCGCCCCGATACAAGCAGAAGAGCAGCTAGCCTGAGCGCCAGCGGATCCCCGCGGGTGCCGGGCTCGGTGACCGTGTCGCAGGTCTCGCCACCCGCGTTGGGTGACGCTCGGGGCCGCGACTAGACTTTCGGCAATCCGCCGCCGCAGCAAGGAGACAGCGTGGCACAGCAGCTTCACGTCGAGCTTGTAGCCGTCGAGGAGAAGGTCTGGTCCGGCGAGGCCGAGATGGTCGTCGCCCGGACGACCGAGGGCGAGCTGGGTGTGCTGCCGGGGCATGCGCCCCTGCTAGGCCAGCTCGCCGAGCCCTGCCAGGTACGCATCAAGCAGCCCGGGGGCCAGCAGCTCGCGTACGACGTCGCCGGCGGTTTTCTGTCGGTGACCGGTGAGGGCGTCACGGTCCTCGCCGAGAGCGCCACCCCGGCCACTCCGGCGCGCTGAGCCGACCCGCCGATGGAGATTCTGGAAGGGATCGGAATCGGCATCGCGGTCGTGTTCGCCGCGCTGATGATCCTCTTCGTCCGGCGGGCCTTGTTCACCCGCAGCGGAGGCATCATCCGACTCAGCGTCCGGGTTTCCACGATTCTCGACGGCCGAGGCTGGTCACCCGGCTTCGGCCGTTTTGTCGGCGACGAACTCCGCTGGTACCGCATGTTCAGCTTCGCGCTTCGGCCCAAGCGAGTGCTCTCCCGTAAGGGGCTCGCCGTGGAACGACGCCGGCTGCCCGAGGGGCAGGAGCAGTTCTCGATGCCGGCGGACTGGGTCATTTTGCGCTGTACCAGTCATCATGCGCCGGTCGAGATCGCCATGGCGCGCTCCACGGTCACCGGTTTCCTTTCCTGGCTTGAGGCCGCCCCGCCCGGGGCGGCCTCGCCACGTATGGCCTCCCAGGACTGGCCCGCCGCCTGACCCGCGTCGTGCGCGCTCGCCGTCCGCACGCGCCACCCGCGTGTCCGGTGTCCCGGGGTACGTCCCTGCTGGCTTGGGGTGAATGTCCGGTTCTTGGGTGTGGCCGTGGGACGTCCGCCGGCCGGAATGGCGGGCGGGTCGGGGTGGTTGAACCCGGGTGCACGGCCGAGGAAGACGCCCCTGTCGGTGAGGCGGGTGTGCGGGCCCGGAATGTTGGTGGGCAGCCGGTCGTTGTACATGGTCCCGGCGCCGCGAAGAGGCCCCGCCCCGCGAGCCGGCCGGGCAGAGACTTTTTCCCCTTGTTTTGAGCGCCTGACGTGGTGCTTGCGCGTGACCTGACCCCCGGGTCGCGTGCCAACCCCCGAATGGAGCTTCTGGTTATGAACTCGATGCTGCGTAAGAGCATTCTTGGTGTTGCTGGTCTGGCTTTCACCGGTGGTGTGTTCGCCGGTCCGATCGCCGCTCATGCTGCCGAGCCGGTGCAGGCCGCCCCGGTGGCCGCGGTGCAGGCCGGCAAGCCGGCCGTGCAGGGCGCGCAGTCGAAGATCGATCTGAACGGTGAGCAGGTCGCGAATGTGAAGGCGATCATCGCGGCGACGAAGAAGGCCGGCCTGCCCGAGCGGGCGGCGGTGATCTCGATCGCCACGAGTCTGCAGGAGTCGAAGCTGGAGAACCTGGGCCACCTGGGTGACCAGAATGACCATGACTCGCTGGGTCTGTTCCAGCAGCGCCCGAGCTCGGGTTGGGGCAGCCCGGAGCAGATCACCGATCCGGAGTATGCGACGACCGCGTTCCTGAAGGGTTTGAAGCAGGTTGACGGGTGGCAGGACATGCCGCTGACCAAGGCCGCGCAGACGGTGCAGGTGTCGGCGTACCCGGATGCCTACGCCCAGTGGGAGCAGCAGGCCGCCGACCTGGTCGCCCAGTACTGGAACAGCTGACACAACGCCGCTGGCCGGCACCCGAACACGGGTGCCGGCCAGCGGCATCTGCGGATCTTGGAGAGCTGCCGTTCACGAGGAACGGCAACTCTCCAAGATCTGCCAGCGGCGTGCGGGCGTACCCGGAGGAAGACCGCGACGGGCGGGCCGTTCACTCCGGGTTCAGGGTGATCAGGTCGTCGTTGGCGAGCGCGAACCGAGTCCGGCAGGGCGCGCCGAGCCCGTCGAGCAGGTCGGCCAGCCAGCGGGCCTCGTCCGGGGCGGCCAGTTCGAGCCGCATCCGGCGCGTCCGCACCGGCACCAGACGCAGCCGGCGCAGCTCACCGGTGTCCAGGTCGAGCGTGGGCAGGTGCAGCAGCCGCAGCTGCGGCCGATACGACTCCTGCCCGCCGATCCCCTCGTAGTCGTCGATCAGGTCGCCACAGCCGTACAGCACGAGGCGTCCTCGGTACCGCTCGATCGGGCGCGGATGGTGCGACGAGTGGCCGTGCACCAGGTGCACCCCGGCGTCGATCAGCGCGTGCGCGAAGCGGACATGTTCGGGCGGCACCTCGTACCCCCAGTTCGAGCCCCAGTGCACCGAGACCACCACCAGGTCCCTCGGCCCGGCCTCCCGGGCGATCCGTTCGGCGAGCGCGGCGGCCGACGCCGCCGACACGTCCGGCAGATATGCCACTCCGGTCCGCCCGTCGGCCGCCGCCCACTGCGGGTACACGCCGCTGGAGGGTGCGCCGACCGCCCAGACGAGCAGCCGGTGGCCGTCGGGAAGCGGCACCACGGCCGGTTGCCACGCCTCGTCGGCATCCCGACCGGCGCCCACGGTCCGGATGCCGGCCGCACGCAGGGTGTCGAGCGTGTCGGCCAGCCCGGCCGGGCCGAAGTCGAGGACGTGGTTGTTGGCCAGCACGCACACGTCGAGCCGGGCGGCGGTGAGGCAGGCCAGGTTCGCCGGGTGCATCCGGTAGTGGATGTCCTTGCCGGGGGCGTACCCGCCGCGCCCGGTCACCGACGTCTCCAGGTTGACGATCCGGACGTCCGGGCGCAGCGCGTCCAGCAGGCGCAGCGCCTCGCCCCACGGCCACTCGGGCGGCGCCGGTCGCGGCACCGGACCGTTGACGGATTCCGCCAGCTCGACGTAGCGGCGGGCGTCGGTGACGGCCGGCTCCCGCAGCGCGGGCGGCCCCGGATGCGGCAGGATCTGGTCCACGCCCCGGCCGGTCATCACGTCGCCGGCGAGGAAGAGGGTCACCTCGGTCATGCCGGTGGTCTTCCCGCCTCGGCCGCTCGCGCACCTCCCGCACCGGCCGACCTACACTGCCCAAATGTCGATCATGGATCGGAACGTGGCAATTGCCGCGGCGCAGGCGGGAGCCGATGTCGTGCGTGGCCGGTACGGCACATCGCTCGAACGCGTGGACAAGTCCGGGGGCGACTTCGCCACCGCCGCCGATGTCGAGGCCGAACAGGCGATCCTCGACGTCATCCGGGCCGCCCGGCCCGACGACGCGGTGCTCGGGGAGGAGAGCGGACGCACCGGGCCCACCACCGTCGACCGCACCTGGCTGGTCGACCCGCTGTGCGGCACCCTCAACTACGCGGCACGGATGCCGCTGGTCGCGGTGAACGTGGCCCTGCGCGCCGGCGCCGACATCACGGTGGTCGCCTCGGCCGACCCGTTCGCCGGGGAGGTGTTCTGGACCGACGGCGGCCCGGCCCGGGTCCGCCGCGACGGGGTGGACGAGCCGCTCACCCCCTCCGCCGAGTCGCGGCTCGTGGACGTCAACCTCGACCCGCCGTTTCCGAACGGACCCGCGTTCCAGGCCGCCCGGTTGCTCGGGCACCCGGGGTTCGTCGCGCGGTTCCGGCCGCGGGTGGTGTCCACGACCCTCGCGGTGGCCTGGGTGGCCGCCGGTCGGCGCGCGGCGTACGTGACCGACGGCCACCTGCGCGACAGCGTGCACTTCGCCGCCGGGATCGCCCTGTGCCGGGCCGCCGGTTGCCTGGTGACCGACCTGCAGGGCCAGCCGCTGCACACCGGCGCGGGCGGGCTGCTGGTGGCCGCGGACCACGACACGCACCGCGCCCTGCTGACGCTCATCGAGGACCAGATGCGCCAGCCCTAACCGGCTGCGGGACGCGACCAGAACTGCGTGACCAGCGCGTGAAACGCCGCGGCCCGCTCGACCTGCGGCATGTGCCCGGTGTCTCGGAACAGGTGGCAGCGGGCCTTCGGCAGCCGGGCGCGGGCGTTGGCCAGGTGGCTGGCCGGCAGGATCAGGTCCCGGTCGCCCCAGACGACCAGCGTGGGCAGGTCCAGCGCGGCCACCGCGTCGAGCAGCTCCTCCCGCCAGCGCGGTCGTACGCCCCGCCAGGTGCCCAGGCTGCCGACCAGTTCCAGCATCACCCGGGCGGAGTGCGGCTGCCGGGCCACCGCGAGGGCGGTGGCGACGCGTTCCTGCGTGACGTACGCCGGGTCGTGGAAGATGGCCCGCTCGACGCGGCGGGCGATCGCCGGGTGCGGGCGCAGCAGCAGCCGGCCCAGCGGGCGCAGCGCGAGCAGCCGCAGCGCCACGGTGACCTGCCGGCCGAAGCCGGCGCTGTTGACCAGCACCAGGCTCGCCGCCCGGGCCGGGTCGTCGGCGGCGATCCGCATCGCCACCGCCCCGCCGAGGGAGTTGCCGACCAGGTGCGCCGGGCCGGTGACCCCGGCAGCGTCCAGGGTCTCGGCGACGGCCGCGGCCAGGGCGGGGAGGGTGTGCGGCGGCTGCAGCGGCGCGCTGCCGCCGTGGCCGGGCAGGTCCACGCTGATCACCCGGTGGTCGCGACCCAGCAGCTCGTGCTGGTCGGCGAAGTCGTCGAGGGTGCGGCCGATGCCGTGCAGCAGCACCACCGGCGGGCCGTCGCCGGTGATCCGGCAGCGGACCCGCCGGCCAGCGACCATCAGCTCGTCGGCCGGCGGCAGCGCGACGGTCACGCTGACCGCTCCGCGTCGGATGCGGCCGGACGCGGCGCGGGCACCCGGGTTGCGGTGCCCTTCGTCGCCAGCGCCAGGACCTTCCCGTACGAGCCGGGCGCGACCCGGGCGAGCAGGTCGGGCAGCTTCGCCGACCAGCCGATCAGCACCCGTCCCCGGCGGCGCTGCACGTTGCGCAGGATCACCTCGGCGGCCTTCGCCGGGTCGATGACGAGCAGCTTCTCGAACTGCCGGCGGCCGGCCTCGAACTCGGCGCGGGGGACGCCGCTGCCCACCCGGGCGCTGGCCGCGATGCGGGTCCGGATGCCGCCGGGGTGCACCGAGGTGACCCCGATGCCGTCGTCGACCAGTTCGTGCCGCAGCGCCTCGGTGAAGCCGCGGACGGCGAACTTGCTGGCCGAGTAGGCGGTCTGGCCGGCGGGCGCGATCAACCCGAACAGGCTGGAGATGTTGACCAGGTGCGCGCCGGGCTCGGCCTTGAGCGCGGGCAGCAGCGCGTGGGTGAGCCGCACCACGGCCCGGAAGTTGATCTCGATGACCCAGAGGAACTCGTCCAGGGTGACCTGGTCGAACCGGCCGCCCAGGGCCACCCCGGCGTTGTTGACCAGCAGCCGGATCCGGGGATGCCGGCGGCGCAGTTCGGCGGCCACCCGGTCGGTGGCGTCGGCGTCGGCGAGGTCGACCAGGTGGGTGTCGATCCGCCGGTCGGGGTGGGCGGCGCGGATCGCGGCGACCACCGAGTCGAGCCGCTGCGCGTCCCGGTCCAGCAGGACCAGGTCGGCGCCGCGCCGGGCCAGCCCGTACGCGAGGGCCTCGCCGATGCCGCTGGCCGCGCCGGTCACCACCGCCGTGCCGCCGGAGAAGACAAAGTCACGCATCCGAAGTGCTCCTGTCGGCTCGGGTGACGGGTGCGGTGGGCCGAGCGGCGTCGCCGGCCCGGGAGAAGCGGACGCCCGCGTCGGTGAGCCGGCCGTGCCGCATCAACAGCACGTCCCGGGGGTAGTTCTGGTGCAGCCGCCACGGCGCCCTCGGGCCCTGCTTGGGCAGCTGGTCGACGGCGCGCAGCACGTACCCGGACCTGAGGTCGATGATCGGCGACAGCTCGTCCGAGTCGGGGACGAGCGGGGTGACGATCTGCTGGCCGGTGGCGTCGAGGTGGCGCAGCAGCCGGCAGACGTACGTGGCGACTAGGTCGGCCTTGAGTGTCCACGAGGCGTTGGTGTAGCCGAGGGTCAGGGCGAAGTTGGGCACGCCGGAGAGCATCATGCCCTTGTAGGCCACCGTCCCGGCGAGGTCCACCTCGACGCCGTCCACGGTCACGGTCATGCCGCCGAGGGCGAGCAGGTGGAGACCGGTGGCGGTGACGACGATGTCGGCGGGCAGTTCCTCACCGGAGTCGAGGCGGATGCCCCGCTCGGTGAAGGTGTCGATGGTGTCGGTGACCACCGAGGCACGCCGCTGGCTGACCGCGGCGAAGAGGTCCCCGTCGGGGACCACGCACATCCGCTGGTCCCAGGGGTCGTAGCGGGGCGCGAAGTGCCGGTCGATGTCGTACCCGGCCGGCAGCCGGCCCTGCGCGGCCCGGCGCAGGTACCGTTTCACCAGGCCCGGGGCACGCCGGCTGAGCCGGAAGGTGAGCACCCCCGCCAGCACGTTCTTCCACCGCACCACCGGGTACGCGGCCCTCGCCGGCAGCCAGCGCCGCAGCGCGTCGGCGAGCGGGTCGCGCGAGGCCAGCGCGATGACGTACGTGGGTGAGCGTTGAAGCATGGTGACGTGGCTGGCCCGGTGCGCCATCGCCGGAACCAGGGTGACCGCGGTGGCGCCGCTGCCGATCACCACCACCCGCTTGCCGGTCCAGTCGAGGTCCTCTGGCCAGTGCTGCGGGTGCACGAGCCGGCCGGCGTACCGGTCGACGCCCGGGAACTCGGGTGTGTAGCCGCAGTCGTAGCGGTAGTAGCCGGCGCAGGTGAACAGGAACGCGCAGGTGAGGAGGACGTCCTCGCCGGTGTCGTCGCGGTGGGCGTGCACGGTCCAGCGGGCGGTGCCGCTGTCCCATTCGGCGCGGACCACCCGGTGGTGGAAGCGGATGTGCTCCTGCACTCCGTGTTCCTGGGCGGTCTCGCGCACGTACGCCCGGATGGCCTCGCCGTCGGCGATCGCCTTCGGGTCGGTCCACGGCTTGAACGAGTAGCCGAGGGTGAACATGTCGGAGTCGGAGCGGACGCCCGGGTAGCGGAACAGGTCCCAGGTGCCGCCGATGGCGCCCCGGGCCTCGAGCACCGTGTAGGTCTTACCCGGGCAGTCGCGTTGCAGGTGGACGGCGGCGCCGACGCCGGAGAGCCCGGCACCGACGATGAGCACGTCGACGTGGTCGGCCATGGCGTCTCCGGTTCGGCGGCGGTGAACCGGACAGTACCGTGCCGACGCGCGGGTCAGCCGGCCCGGGTGAAGTCCATGGTCCAGTTCGTTTCCCAGGTGCGCTCGCCGTCGGTGGAGAACGCCTGTTCCCAGCGGCATGAGGTCGGGGTGATTCCGGACCAGATGAAGCGGCAGCGCACCGGCCGCCCTCGTCGGTGTCGTCGGCGTAGAACACGCCGACGCCGTCGACGAACTGGTGCGCCACCGAGGTGCCGGGGAACTCGTCCCAGTCGTCGCTGCCGACGTGCCGCTTGGTCAGCCGCCGGTTGGTCACGTCCCAGGTCCCGACGAGGAAGTCGAAGTCGCCCATCAGCGGCCCACCGGCCCCTCGGCGCGGGTGTCGGCCAGGTAGCCGGCCAGGTCCGGCTCGTCCGGGGCGAGCAGGTGGCGGACCCAGGCGGCCCGCTCGTGCTCCAGCACGCCCAGTTCCCAGACGCAGCCCACCCCCGGGCGGTCCATCGGGACGAAGTGCGCGGGGTTGTCGTCCGGGCAGTCCAGTGCGGGCTGGCCGGCGACCGCGATCCGGCACTCCACCACGTTGTCCCAGAACCAGCTGTACGCCAGCAGGTACGCCCCGGTGTCCGCGCCCCGGTGCAGCACCACCCAACTCGCCGGCGGTGTGCTCCCGTCCGGTTCCGGCAGCAGCTTCGGCAGGTAGGCGTACGCGGCGTCGACCACGGCGGGTTCGAGGCGGCGATCGGGCTGGTCGATGTGGTAGCGCTTGACGTGCCGTCCGGCGACCTCGACAGCCGCCGGGGCGGTCAGTTCCTTGTCCTGAAATGCCATGCCCGCACGGTAGGACCGGTCCCCTGACAGCTAGTGTCAGTGGATGCGGGCCAGTCGTCTCCTGTCGATCCTGCTGCTGTTGCAGGCCCACGGCCGGCTCACCGCCGCCGAGCTGGCGCGCCGCCTGGAGGTCTCCGTCCGCACCATCTACCGGGACGTGGAGTCGCTGCACGCCGCCGGCATTCCGCTGTACGGGGAGGCCGGCCACGCCGGGGGCTACCAGCTGGTCGACGGCTGGCGGACCCGGCTGACCGGGCTCACCGCCGAGGAGGCCGATCGGCTCCTCTTCGCCGGGCTGCCCGGGCCGGCCGCCGAGCTGGGCTACCAGTCGGTCGTCGCCGCCGTTCAGCTCAAGCTGCGGGCCGCGCTGCCGACCCCGCTGGCCGACCGGGCCGCCCGGCTCGAACAGCGTTTCCACCTGGACACCCCCGGGTGGTACTCCGACGGGGACCCGTCGCCGTACCTCGCGTCGACGGCGGAGGCGGTGTGGCGGCAGCACCGGGTCCGGGTCCGCTACCGCAGCTGGGCCGGCGAGGCGACCCGGGTCCTGGAGCCGTACGGCCTGGTGCTCAAGGGTGGCCGCTGGTATGTGGTGGCGGCCCGGCCGGACCGGGCCCAACCGGCCACCTACCGGGTCAATCAGATCCTCGACCTGACCCCGCTCGACGAGCCGTTCGACCGGCCCGAGTTCGACCTGCCCACCTGGTGGCGGGCCCACGTGGCGGACTTCCGGGCCCGCCTGCACCAGGACGAGGCCACCGTCCGGCTTTCCCCGCGCGGCCGGGCACGGCTGCGGGAGATCGCCGCCGGCCCGGTGGTCGCCGCGGTGGACGCCACCGCCGGCCCGCCGGACCAGGCCGGCTGGGTCCACGCCGTCATCCCGATCGAGTCGCTCACCCACGCCCACGGCGACCTGCTGCGGCTCGGCGCCGAGGTGGAGGTCCTCTCCCCCGCCGCCCTGCGCGACCGCCTCGCCGACACCGCCGCCGCCCTCACCGCCCTCTACCACCGTTGCTGATTCCGTAGTTGGGTGTCAGCAATCCCGGCCTTGCGGTTGGGACGGTCCCGTGGGCACCGAAGGGGTTGGGGCGGTCTCAGGGGAGGTCACGGAGGGCTGCGGCGATGGTGGTGATGGCGCGCTCGATGTCGCCGGGTGAATTGGCGGCGTAGCCGAGCACCAGGCCGGGTGGCTGCGGTCGCTGCCCGTGCCAGGACAGCGGCTGCACTTTGACGCCCCGGCGCAGCGCCGCGGCGGCCAGCGCCACGTCGTCGACGCCGCCGTCGAGGGTGACCATCAGGTGCAGGCCGGCGGCGGCGCCGTGCACGACCGCCCCGGGCAGGTGGTCTCGGATCGCCCGGATCATCGCGTCCCGGCGACGTACGTGCCGGCGGCGCAGCAGCCGCAGGTGGCGTTCCAGCGCGCCGGAGTCCATCAGCTCGGCCAGCACGAGCTGGGGCAGGGCCGCGTTGCCGAGGTCGGCCATCCGTTTGGCGGCCACCAGCGCGTCGTGGAGCCGGGGCGGCACCAGCACCCAGCCGATCCGCAGCGCCGGGGCGAGCAGCTTGGAGACGCTGCCGGTGTAGCAGACCCGCCCGGGGAGCATGCCGCGCAGCGCCGGCACGGGCGGCCGGTCGTAGCGGTGCTCGGCGTCGTAGTCGTCCTCGATGACCAGGCCGCCCCGCTGCGCCCAGCGCAACAGCCGCCGGCGCCGGTCCCCGTCCAGCACCACCCCGGTCGGGAACTGGTGGGCGGGGGTGAGCATCACCGCCGGGGCGCCGGTGGCCGCCAGCCGGTCGACGCGCAGGCCGTGCCCGTCGACCGGCACGGGCGGGGTGTCCAGCCGCCAGTTGCGCAGGTGCTGGCGTACGCCGAGGGAGCCGGGGTCCTCCACGGCCACGGTGTGGACGCCGTCGGCGTGCAGCACCTGGGCGAGCAGGCCGAGCGCCTGGGACACCCCGGCGACGATCACCACCTCGGCCGGGTCGACCTGGATGCCCCGGTTGCGGGCCAGCCAGGTGGCCACCGCCAGCCGCAGCACGGGCTCGCCGGTCGCGTCGCCGTACCCGAAGGCGGCGGGCGCGAGGCGGTGCAGCACCGCGCGTTCCGCGCGCAGCCAGGCCGCGCGGGGAAAGGCCGCCAGATCGGGTACGCCGGGCGTCAGGTCGAGCTCCGCCGCGGCGGTGCGCAGCGCGTCGAAGATGTCGGTGCCCGGCGGGCCGGTGAACACCTCGGCCGGGGCGGGTGGCCGCGGCGCGGGGGTGACCACCGCGGCGGGCGTGGCCACCACGACCGTGCCGGCCCGGCCGCGCCCCACCACGTGACCGTCCTCGGTGAGCCGCTGGTACGCCTCGGTCACGACTCCCCGGGAGACGCCCAGTTCGGCGGCGAGCACCCGGCTGGCCGGCAGGCGTGCGCCCACCGGCACCCGACCGTCGGCGATGGCCGCGCGCAGCCGCGCGGCGAGCCAGTCGGCTCGCCCACCGGGCGGGGCCTGACCCACATCGAGCTGGAGGAAATCCGCGCCAGCCGTTATGGACTCTTCAGCCGGCATCGGTTTGGCTCTGTCCACGGGTCCATTGTGAGCGCAGGCTGGGGTGCGTGAGCATCGCTTTTCTGTTGACCACGCTGGTCGTGGTGGCCACACCGGGCACCGGGGTGGTGTATACGCTCTCCACCGCGCTCAGCGCGGGCCGGCGCGCCGGCGTTCTCGCCGCCGTCGGTGGCACGATCAGCCTCGTGCCGCACCTGGCGGCGGCGGTCACCGGTCTGGCCGCCGTGCTGCGCGCCGGCACCCCGGCATTCCGGGTGCTGACCTGGCTGGGGGTGGCGTACCTGCTGTGGATGGCCTGGTCCGCGTTGCGCGACCGGGGTCCGCTGCCGGTCGACGACGCGCGCCCGCCCCGCTCGGCCGGCCGGCTGGTCCTCGACGGGGTGCTGATCAACCTGCTCAACCCGAAGGTGACCGTGTTCTTCGTGGCCTTCCTGCCGCAGTTCGTGCCGCCGGACGCACCCGCGGCTACCAGCCGAATGCTGCTGCACGGCGGGGTCTTCATGCTGATCACGCTCGTGGCCTTCGCCGGCCTCGGTGTGCTGGCCGGCACACTGCGGCGTCGGATCCTCGCCCGGCCCCGGCTGATCGCGCTGCTGCGCCGTGGTGTCGCCGGCAGCTTCCTCGCGCTGGGTCTCGGCCTGGCCCTCACCGCCCGATAGGAGCACCGCGTGCGTTTCCAACACGCCCCGCAGGTCTGGTCGGCCTTTCCCGAGCTGGTCTGCGGCGTCCTGCACGCCACCGGCGTCACCCCTGCCGTCGACGTCGGTCCGCTGCTCGCCCGGCACGCCGACACCGCCCGGGCCCGGCTCGCCGGCGGCCCGGAGGGCGGCTTTCCGGAGATCCAGGCATGGCGGCGGGCCTTCGCGCGGATGGGTCTGCCGCCGACCCGCTACCGCTGCGCGGCCGAATCGCTGCTGCGCCGCTTCCGCCGCGACGGCGCGTTGCCGCGGCTGCACCCGCTGGTCGACCTGGGCAACGCCCTCTCCCTCGGGTACGCGGTGCCGGTTGCCGTCCTGGACGTCGACCGGATCGCCGGCGACCTGGCGGTGCGGCCGGCGACCGGCGAGGAGACCTACCTGGCCCTCGGCGGTGGCGATGACGAGCGCCCCGAGCGGGGCGAGGTGATCTTCGCGGACTCGGCCGGCCGGGCGCACTCCCGGCGCTGGACGCACCGGCAGAGCGGCACCTCGGCGGTCCGGAACGACACCACCGAGGTGCTGGTGGTCATCGAGGCGTTGCACGACGGCGCGGCGGAAACGGTGCCCCGGATGCTCGCGGAGCTGTCGTCGGCGCTGGAGGACAGGTGGCAGCTGCCGGCCCGGACGGCGGTGCTGACCGCCGACGCGCCGGTATTCCCGACGGCGCGGGCGGCGGCCGGCTGAGGCATGCCGCCCACGGCGCGGGGCGTCAGGAGGCCGCCTCCCCGCGTCCGTGGTCGTCGGTGTGCAGGATCTCGTGGAACTCGGCGGCGCTGATCTCGCCGGTGCGCAGCCGGCGGGCGTTCGCGGCGAACGGGCGATCCCCGCGCCTCGCGGGTCGCGCTCGGGCAGCAGGCCACCCTCGGCGGCGAGGGAGACGCCTCGTCCGCCACCTGGCGGGGGTCGTCGGTGTCGACCGGCTCGCCGTGCAGCTCGCGCAGCGCGGCCGCGAGCTGCGCGTCGGCGGCAGCGCTGGTGCCCCACCGTCGGGCCAGCTCGACCGTGCGGCCGAGGCTGTCCGCACCGACCTTCTCAGAGCGCAGGGTGGCAGAACATCCTCGCCGCCGGGCTGGCGGAGAGGTAAAACGCCTGCGGAGCTGATGTAAGACCTCAAGGGAAGAAGTTTTCCCGGACAGGCGGTCGGCGATGAAACAGGAAACCCCACGGGCAACCGTGGGAATCCCGGCACCTTCAGGGCCGGGAGGATGTCAAGTCCGGCACGCTAGCCGACCGATGCGACAAAACCCGGTGGGCGACCGAGCGGCGGCGGCAGGATCAGGTCATGGAGCGACGACCGGCGCGGGGGCACCGGAACGTGCCGCACACCGCCGACGTGCGGATCGAGGCGTGGGCGTCGGACCGGGAGGGCTGCGTTGCCGAGGCGGTGGCCGCGATGCTCGACAGCTTCGTCGACGTCGCCGGCGCGGACGCGACCGCCGAGACCGACTTCGCCGTGCCGCCCGGCGACGACGCGGACATGCTGGTGGCCGTGCTCGACGAAGTGATCTTCCGGTTGGAGACGGCGGGCGTGCTGCCGCTGGCCACCGAGGTGCGCTCGACCGACGGCGGCGGGCTGCTGGTGCGGTGGTGGACGGTCGACGCCGACGCGGTGGAGCTGGTCGGCGCGGTCCCGAAGGCGGTGGCCCTGCACGAGCTGCGCTTCGGCCCCGACCGGGACGGCTGGTCCTGCGCGGTGACGCTGGACGTGTGACCGGCTGACCCGCCGGGTCAGCCTTTCACCACGCCGACCGGGACGAGCCGGGCCACCCGCCGGCAGAGCCCGGCTCCCTCGGTCGCCTCGATAACGGCGTTGATGTCCTTGTACGCGGCCGGCATCTCCTCGGCCAACCCGCGCCGGGACCTGCCCCGTACCGCGATGTCCTGCGCCTCCAGCTCCCGGCGCGGATCATGCCCGCCCACCGCCCTGGTCGCCTGCTTGCGACTCTGCGTACGACCCGCGCCGTGGCAGGTGGAGGCGAAGGCGGGCGCCCCCGGCGTGCCGACCAGCACGTACGAGCCGGTGCCCATCGACCCGGGGATCAGCACCGGCTGCCCCACCGGGCGCAGGTCGTCCGGCAGATCCGGGTGGCCCGGCGGCAACGCCCGGGTGGCGCCCTTGCGGTGTACGCACAGCCGCCGCTGGTCGCCGTCGACACCGTGGGTCTCGATCTTCGCGAGGTTGTGCGACACGTCGTACACCAGGCTCAGGTCGCACCCGACGACCCGCTCGAAGACCTGACGGGCGGCGTGGTGCAGCAGTTGGCGGTTGGCCCGCGCGTAGTTCGCCGCAGCGGCCATCGCCCCAAGGTAGGCCCGCCCCTCGTGGGACGACACCGGCGCGCAGGCGAGCTGCCGGTCGGGCACGTGGATGCCGTACCCGGGCATCGCCTTCTCCATGGCGTGGACGTAGTCGGTGCAGATCTGGTGGCCGAGCCCCCGCGAACCGCAGTGGATCATGACGCAGACCTGTCCGGCCCGCAGCCCGAACGCGCCGGCCACCGGCTCGTCGTACACCTCCGCCACCGCCTGCACCTCGAGGAAGTGGTTGCCCGAGCCGAGGCTGCCGACCTGGCCCGCGCCCCGTTGCACCGCCCGCTCGCTGACCTGCGCCGGGTTCGCGTCGCCGACCGCGCCGTAGTCCTCGCACCGGTCCAGGTCGCGCCGCACCCCGTAGCCGCGCTCCACGGCGTAGCGGGAGCCGCCGCGCAGCAGGGCGTCGAGCTCGGCGCCGTCGGCCAGGTGCCACACCGCGCCCTTGCCCATGCCGCGCGGGGTGGCCTCGCTCAGGCCGTCCATCAGCGCGTTGAGGCGGGAGCGGGAGCGCAGCTCGGCGCGGTCGAGGCTCGCGGTGAGCAGCCGCACGCCGCAGGAGATGTCGAAGCCCACCCCGCCGGGCGAGACCACCCCGCCGGCCTCGACATCGGTGGCGGCGACCCCGCCGATCGGGAAGCCGTAACCCAGATGCACGTCCGGCATGGCGTAGGAGGCGCCGACGATGCCGGGCAGGGTGGCCACGTTCGCCACCTGTTCCAGCGACCTGTCCGCCCGGGCGTCCGGCAACAGCGACCGGGACGCGAGAACCACCCCAGGGACCCGCATCGGGTCGCGCCGGTCGATCCGGAACCGGTACGGCGACTCCTCGACCAGCTCCATGACGCCGGGCTACCCCGCTCGGGGGCCAATACACCCGCCGCCGGGTCGCGTCGCCGGCGGCCCACGAGAGCAGCCGGTGAGCCGGGGCGGAGAATGGGACCCGGGCGCGACGGTCACGCCCGAGGGGTGCCGAGACGGTGGGAGGCCGGGCGACGTGTCCGACACGGTGCGGCAGCGGCCGTCGACGCCGGCCGGCGATCGTGAACTGCGGGCCGACTGCGCCCGATGCTTCGGGATCTGCTGCGTCGCGCCGGCGTTCGCCGCCTCCGCCGACTTCGCCATCGACAAGCCGGCCGGTCAGCCCTGCCCCAACCTGCGCGCCGACTCCCGCTGCGGCATCCACCGCGACCTGCGCCAGCGAGGCTTCCCCGGCTGCACCGTCTTCGACTGCTTCGGCGCGGGCCAGCACGTCGCGCAGGGCACCTTCGGCGGGCAGGACTGGCGCGGCGACCCGGCTACGGCCCAGCTGATGTTCGACACCTTCGCGGTGATGCGGCCGCTGCACGAGCTGCTCTGGTATCTGGCCGAGGCCCTCGCGCTGACCCCGCCCGGGCCGCTCCGGGACGACCTGGCCGCTGCCCTGGCGCAGACCGGACAGCTCACCGACGGCAGCCCGGACCAGCTGCTCGCTCTGGACGTCGACGCGCACCGGGACCGGGTCAACCGGCTGTTGTCCCGAGCCGGCGAGCAGGCCCGAGCCGGACGGGCCGGCGCGGACCGGCGTGGGGCGGTGCTGATCGGGGCGGACCTGCGCCGGGCCGGGCTGTCCGGGGCGAACCTGCGCGGGGCCTGCCTGATCGGCGCGGACCTGCGCGAGGTCGACCTCGGCGCGGCCGACCTGACCGGCGCCGACCTGCGCGGCGCCGATCTGCGCGGCACCGACCTCGGGCGGTGCCTGTTCGTGCACCAGTCGCAGGTCGACGCCGCCCGCGGCGACCACCGGACGATCCTGCCGCCGGGCCTGCGCCACCCCGCGCACTGGTCGCTGGCGATCGCCCCGGTCCGGCCCCCGCGCGGGCGGGCCGCCGCACCCCGCCGCCGCTGATCGCCGGCCGGCGGGCCGACGATTCCCCCGCGGCACCGTCGTGGTCGAAGACCTCAACGTGGCCGGGATGCTGCGCAACCGGCGCCTGGCCCGCAGGATCGCCGACGCCGGGTTCGGTGAGATCCGCCGGCAGGTGGAGTACAAAACTGTATGGAACGGCGGTCGGCGGATAGTGGCCGACCGCTGGTATCCCTCCAGCAAGACCTGCTCGGCCTGTGGCGTGGTGAAAGCCAAGCTGCCGCTGCACGTCCGAGTGTTCACCTGCGATGCCTGCGGTCTGGTCATCGACCGGGACGCCAACGCAGCCCGCAACCTCGCCGCCCTCGCGACGGCACAAGCAACGGGTACCGGAGTGGCCGGAGACCCGGGCGCGCAAGCGCCGAAACCGCGTGGAGCCGACCGCAAGACCCGCACCACCACCCGCAGCCGCACGGCCACGGGTGGGCGGGCAGGTGGCGAAACCCTGCCACACCAACGGCAGGAGGAAACGCGAGACCGTCATCAGGACACCGGACCGCTCGCGTTTCGGTGACACCGTTACGGACCTTCCCAGCCGAAAGGCCGGGATTGCTGACATCCAACTACGGAATCAGCAACGGTAGCCGGAATCCGCGTCACCTCGCGCGGCGCGGACGGGAGGCAGACGGGTGGAGTATCGGGCACGCCAGGGTGAGCAGCCGATCGATCCGACGCACGCCGAGGACGAGGCCGGTCAGGCCCGGCTGGTCCAGGTCGACGCGGACACCGACGTGCCGGCACCGAAGCCCGGCACACCGAAACCGGACGTGGTCACCGAGGACGACAGCTCCGGAGTAGCCGGCGGATCGTCCGGCAGCGCCGGTGGCTTGTCCATGCCGACGCACCCGGACGCGCCCCGCTGACCCAGCCGGCGAGCCGCCATACGTGGAGTCACCCGGCCCGCGGCGGCGGGGGGTCGAAACTGATCGCCCCGGCCGGGCACAGGTCGGCGGCCCGCCGCGCCCGGTCGGCCACGTCGGACGTGGGCTCGGCGAAGCGAAGCAGCACAAGGCCGTCCTCGTCGTCCTGGTCGAAAACCTCCGGCGCGGTCACCACACAGTTACCCGACCCGCAGCAGCGGTCCCGGTCCACCTGTATCCGCACGGCCACCTCCTCGCCTCACCAGGTCACGGGCAGCGCGTCGAGGCCGTAGACGACCGAGGTGTCCCGGGTTGACGGCCGCCCGGCCTCGTCGGCGAGGCGCAGCCGGGGGAACCGTCGGGCCAGCTCCACCAGGGCAATCCGCAGTTCCGCCCGCGCGAGCGGCTGGCCGATGCACTGGTGCACGCCGAAACCGAACGCCACGTGCTGCTGCGCCTGCCGGTACGGGTCGAACTGGTCCGCCCGGTCGAACACGCCCGGGTCACGGTTGGCCAGGGAAAGCACCGCGATCACGCCCTCCCCCGCCCGGATGAGCTGCCCACCGATCTCGACGTCCGCCGTGGCCAGCCGCGCCAGACCGGTCCGCACGATGCTCAGGCAGCGCAGCAGCTCGTCGACCAGACCGTCGGCGTGCCCGGGCTCGTCGCGCAGGGCCGCGTACCGGGCCGGGTGGCGCAGCAGCAGCAGGGTGCTCAGCCCGATCATGTTGGCGGTGGTCTCGTGGCCGGCGATGAGCAGCAGCACCGCCATGCCGACCAACTCGTCGACGGCCAGCTCACCGCCCCCGACCCGATCGCGGGCCAGCCGGCTGAGCAGGTCGTCGGCGCGGTCGCCGGCGGCCACCTTCGTCTCGACCAACCGGTGCAGGTAGTCGCGCAGCTCCCGCACGTGCCGCTGGACGCGTTCCGGTGGCGCGTCGCGGTCGATCAGCGTCCGGCTGCGCTCCTGGAAGAAATCGTGGTCCTCATACGGGACGCCGAGCAGGTGGCAGATCACCATCGACGGCACCGGCAGGGCGAAGTGCGCCACCAGGTCGGCGGGCGGGCCGGCGTCGCGCAGCTCGTCCAGGGCCTGGTCGACGGTCTGCCGGATCAGCGGCTCGACCCGCCGCACATTCTTGATCATGAACTCGGCGGTGAGCATCCGACGCAGCCGGGCGTGCTCCGCACCGTCCATCCGGATGAAGCCGCCCCGCCGGTTGTCGGCGCCGGGGGCCACCTGGCGCAACAGGGGGAAACCCGGGCGACTGAGATCGGCACTGAAGGCGGGATGGCGCAGCAGCTGCCGGACGTCGGCGTGCCGGGTGACCAGCCAGGCGGTCACGTCGGTGGGCAGCCGGACCCGGGTGACCGGCCCGGAGAAGCGGTGCCGCTCGGCCGCGTCCAGCGGCACGAGCGGATCGCGGTCGAGGTTGATCGGCGGCCACAACGGCAGGTCGGTGAGCGGCGTAACCGCCATGCGGACACCTCCGGTAACGACTGTCCGTAACGGGATCAATCCGTCACGTTACTCATTGACCGGTTTCGACACAACCCGTCGACGTCAACGGACGACCGCCTCCGCCCGCGCCTCGGCCATGCCCCGATTGGCCAGCGCATCGGCCCGCTCGTTCTCCGGATGCCCGTTGTGGCCCTTCACCCAGAGCCAGGTCACGTCATGCCGGCCGCACGCGGCCTCCAACCGCTGCCACAGATCGGCGTTCTTCACCGGCTGCTTCGCCGCGGTCAGCCAGCCGTTCCGCTTCCACGACGCCAGCCAGCCGGTGATGCCGTTACGCACGTACGTGCTGTCGGTGTGCAGACGCACGGTGACCGGCCGGGTCAGGCTTTCCAACGCGCGGATCGCCGCAGTCAGCTCCATCCGGTTGTTCGTCGTCGGCGTCGCCTCGCCGCCGCACAACTCGCGCTCGTGCTCACCCCAGCGCAACACCACACCCCAACCGCCCGGGCCGGGATTGCCGCTGCACGCCCCGTCGGTCCAGATCTCCACGACCCGACCGGTCGCCGCCTCCACCATGCCGGCAACCTACCCGGTACGCCCACCGACCGGACCAGCCGACCCACCGCGCACGCCGCCGGCAAAATAGCCACGACACCGGCGCGGCGCCCTGGCAAGGTGGGCAGACGTGGACGGACGCTGGGACGGCCTGCGGGCCGAGGTGCGCAAGACGATCGACGAACTGGTCGCCGCCGGCCGGGAGACCGGCGTGCAGGTGGCCGCCTACCTAAACGGGCAGCCGATCGTACAGGAACAGGCCGGCCTCGCCGACGCCACCACCGGCCGACCGCTCACCGCCGACACACCGGTGCACACGGTCTCCACCGGCAAGGGACTCACCGCCACGGTGGTGCACGTCCTCGCCGAGCGGGGACGACTCGACTACGACCTTCCCATCGCCGAGGTGTGGCCCGAATTCGCCCGCCACGGCAAGGACCGCATCACCCTGCGGCACGCCCTCACCCACACCGCCGGGCTGCCGGCACTACCCGCCGACATCACCGCGGCCGACTTCACCGACTGGGAGCGGATGTGCACGCTCCTCGCCGCCGCCGAGCCGTCGTGGGCGCCCGGCGAGAGACTCGCGTACCACGCCTGGACGTTCGGCTGGCTCGTCGGAGAGGTGGTCCGGCGGATCACCGGCCGACGCATCTCCGAAGTACTCGCCGACGAGGTCGCCGGGCCGCTCGGCGTGCCCGACGAACTCTTCCTCGCCGTGCCGGAGGCGGACCTGCCCCGGCTGGCCCGCTTGGAGGACGCCGGCCTGTCGGCGATGATCGCCAACGCCAGCGCCCACCTGCCGAACTTCGACACGGTGGCCCCGCCCGGCGTTCGACCCGACGCGACGATCGGCAGCCACCCCGACGTGCTGCGCGCCGACGTGCCGGCGGTCGGCACGATGAGCGCCCGCGCGGTCGCCCGAATGTACGCGGCGCTGCTCGGCCCGGTCGACGGCGTACGACTGATCTCGCCCGAACGTCTCCGCGAGGTGTCGGCCGTGGCGGTCCGCGCGCAGGACTGGGTGTTCGGGCAGGAAGTCACCTTCGGCCTCGGGTACGCGGTCGACGGCGATTCCTTCGGCACCGCCGGCAGCGGCGGCAGCCTCGCGTTCGCGTACCCGAAGCTGGGCTTGACCGTGGCGGCGGTGCGCAACCGGCTCGGCGCGGGCGACGGCGACCCGATGGAGCAGCTCCGGCTGCTGGTCCGCGACACGGTGGCCCGGGAACACGACCGGTAGACCGGGCACGCGCCCCCCGATCTTGTTGCATATTATGTGCAACAAGATCGCCGTAGGAGGAGGACCCGCCCCCGTGCTCGACGCCGCCGCCACCACCGACGAACTGGTCATGGCCTGGGGTCGGGGCTGGGCGGTGTCCCGGCGCGCCCCCGCACCGGTGCCGGTCCCCGGCGGATTCCGGGTGGACGTGGGGCTCCCCGGCCACCGGGTCCGGCACGTGCTGCACAGTTGGGACGCCGCGTCGCTGGGCCGACTCGGCCGGGCGCTGACCGTCCCCGGCAGCTGGATCAAAGCCGCCGGTGACCCGGCCGCATTCCACGCCGCCCTGCCCCCGCGCTGGCGCAGCGACCTGCCCGGCCACCTGATGACCCACACGCCGCGCCCCGGCATGGCCCCGCCACCCGCCCCATATCGGCTGGAGATCACCACCACCGGCGGGCTGACCGTGGCGACGGTGGTCGACCCGACAGGCGCGACGGCCGCGTCCGGGCAACTCGGCCTGGCCGGCGGGCACGGTGTCGTCGACCAGGTCAGCACCGACCCGGCACACCGGCGGCGTGGCCTCGGCACGGTCGTGATGGCGGCGCTCAACGACCACGCCGCCCGGCACCAGGTGCACACCGGCATTCTGGTGGCCACCGACGACGGCCGGGCACTCTACGAGCGCCTCGGCTGGGCCGTCCGGTCACCGATCGCGGTCGCGTACCTGCCCGAGGACGAGCCCACGGCGTAGCCGGGCGCGCAGCCGGTCGACGGCGTCGCCGAACACCGCACCGGCCATCGGCAGCACCGGGCTGGACCGCATCACCGCCAGTTCCTCCCCCGGCGTGGTGGCGCCGTCGAGGAACCGCAGCACCCGCTCGGGCGGATTGCGCTCGAACAGCCGCGCAAAGAACTCCACCCCACCCACATGCCCCCGATCCAGGGCGCGCAACGCCACCGCGTCCAGCCACCGGTGACGCCGGGGATACGCGGGCGCCGGCACCGGCGGCCGACCAGCCGCGAGCGCCCGGGCGACCTGGTCGGCCTGCCGCAGCATCGCCGAGAACGTGAACCCGGTCGACGGACGGGTGGCACCCCCGCCAGTGCCGAGCCGGACCACCCGGGGCGACGGGCGGGGCACGAACGGGCCGTCGGTCATCGGAATGACACCGTTCTCCACCTCACGCACCCGCAGCGCGCCCAGGTCCAGGCCGAGCAGGCCGGCGTACCCGCGCAGCGCCGCGTCGTACGCCGCGTCGGTGAGCACGGCCGGGGAAAACTCGGTGTACTCGACCAGGGCGTACCGGTCGTCGACCGGGAGCACGTAGCCGAAGGAGACGCCCCGGGCCGGCTGCGGCGTGCGCAAGTCCATCAGCACCGCCCGGCCCGGGTCGAAGGTGGGCCGCTCGGCCGCCAGCCACCAGCCCCGGAAGTGCTGCGACCAGTTGGTCCGCCCGGGGCGCCGGGGCGGGCGGGGGCGGGAGTCGAGCACCCAGCCGGCCCGCAGCAGCATCCGCCCGTTCGGGTCGTGGACGGTCACCCGCTGCCCGTCGTCGCGCAGGTCGCCGACCGGTACGCCGAACCGCACCACGCCCAGCCGGCGCTCGGCCACGGCAGCCCGATCGTAGACCGGGGCGGAGCGCAGCATCGCGTACCGCAGCGGGTCCAACGGCAGGACGCGGCGGCCGGCGAACGTGACCACCTCGACCCGCGACCAGCTGGCGCTCAACAGCGGGTCGAGGTCCCCGCCGGGAACGCCCCAGAACGCCCAGGTGCGATCCTGACCGCGCTTGCGCACCGGGTCGACCACGGCGACCCGCAGGCCGGTCACGCCGTGCCGGTCCAGAGCGGCCAACACCAGCGACGCGGCGCCACCGCCGCCCACCAGCGCGACATCGACCTCGACGGGTGCTGCGTTCACCCCGGCCACGCTGCCACACCTCTGGCCCACCACGCCAGGGCAATTTGCCCCGGTATGCCGCAGGAAGGCGAGGGGCGGGCACAGCAGGAGCAGAGCAGGTCGAAGCTCACGGGCAGTGGATCCGCGCGAGCTTGTCCGGGTTGGTGACCGAGTAAACCCCGCACACCTGACGACCGCCGGGGACCAGGTCCAGCACCAGGACGGCGAGCGGGAACCCACTGTCGAAAAGCACCGCGGAAGGGTCGCCGTTGACGCGCCGGTAACGGACGTCGAGGCTGCCGACGTTGGCCGCGACGGCCAGCAAGGTGTGGGCGACACTGACCCGGCCGTGGATCGGCTGCAGACTCGTCGCCGGGCCCTTCCCGCCGCCGTCGGTCCACAGAGTCACGTTTGGCGCGAGGACCTCAAGGAGAGCTTCCAGGTCACCACCAAGCGCGGCGGCCAAGAACCGCTCGGTGACCTCGCGGCGCAGCCGGGGATCGGCGTGGCAGCGGGGACGCCGGGCGCGCACGTGCTCGCGTGCGCGGTGCGCGAGCTGGCGTACCGCGGCGGGGCTGCGGCCGAGCATGTCGGCGATCTCGGTGTGCGCGAAGCCGAACACCTCGTGCAGGACGAAGACGGCGCGCTCGGCCGGGGTGAGCGTTTCCAACACCACGAGCAGCGCCATCGAGGCAGAGTCGGCCCTGACCGCCGGGTCAGCGGCGTCGCTTCCCCCGCTGGTGTCCCCCAGCGCAGCGATGACGGGTTCGGGTAACCACTGCCCGACGTAGGTTTCCCGCCGTCGGTCGATTTCGGCCCGTCTGGCCAGGGCCTGGTTCACCGCGATCCGCACCAGGTAGGCGCGTGGGTTCTCGACCTGCTCCACGTCGCCCCGGCCGGTTCGGGCCGCCCAGGACAGCCAGGTCTCCTGCAGCACGTCTTCGGTGTCGGCGACACTGCCGAGGATGTTGTAGACGACCGAGAACAGCAGTTCCCGATGGCCGACGAAGACCTCGGTGACCCGGCCGGTCACCTCGCGTCGGGACTGCTCGGTCATGCTGGACGCCTCCTTAGCCGGTTTGCCTGATGAGAGGTACGCCGACACCGCGAGTGTGACGCGCTCCGGACAACTGTGATCCACGCCTCCAGGACCGGCGCCTCATGTCACACACCGGCCCCGTTCCGCCTCTTGGGTCGCGTAACGCCGAGGCAGGCCACCTCGACACAGGACGCAACCCAGGAGGACCGACATGCGTACCCTTATCCGTAATGCACGGGTGTTCGACGGCGAGCGGAACACCCCGCAGGCCGACGTCCTGATCGACGGGGACCGGATCGCCGAACCCGACGGCCGCCCGGCCCAGGTCGAGGTCGACGGGTCCGGCAAGACCCTGCTTCCCGGCCTGATCGACGCCCACACGCACACCTTCGACGGCAGCCTCGCCCAAGCGCTGGCCCACGGCGTCACCACCGAGTTGGACATGTTCTGCCTGCCCGACAACCTGGCCAGACAGCGTGACCTGGCCACCGGCAGCGACAACGTGGCAGACCTGCGCAGCGCCGGGATGCTCGCCACCGCCCCAGGCGGACACCCCAGCCAGCTGATGGCCGGGTTCGACGCCTCGACAAGAGAAGCGTTCGGCGACGCCGTCGGCGCGTTCGACACCGTCGCCAACCCCGCACAGGCCAAACGGTTCGTCGAAGCACGACTGGCGGAAGGCATCGACTACCTGAAAATCGTCGTCGACGACGGCGCGGTGCACGGCGCCGAACTGCCCGCCCTGACGCCGGAGGTCGTAGCCGCGCTGGTCGAGGCCGCACACGCCAACGGACTACAGACCATCGCCCACGCGATCACCGCGCGGGAGGTCGCCATCGCGCTGGACGCCGGCATCGACGGCTTGGCCCACGTGTACGCCGACGCCGGACCCGACGACCCGGCCGGGTACGAGCTGGCCCGCCGGATCGCCGCGCACGACGTGTTCGTCGTCACCACGCTGGCCTACTTCGAGGCGATCACCGGCCAGGTCGGAGCAGCGGACCACGCGCTGCCCGGCTGCGCGGACAACACCGTCCACGCCGCCCGGACCCTGCATCGAGCCGGCGTGCCGCTGCTGGCCGGCACCGACGCCAACCCGTTCGCCCCCGTACACGGCGCCGCCATGCACCGGGAATTGGCACTGCTCACCGAGGCCGGGCTCAGCAACGAGGAGGCGCTCGCCGCGGCCACCAGCGTGCCCGCCCGCCACTTTGGCCTGGCCGACCGTGGCCGCATCGCCCCAGGGCTGCGTGCCGACCTCGTACTCGTCGACGGCGACCCGACTCACGACATCGCCGCCATCAGCTCCATCGCTGACGTGTGGCGCCGCGGCGTCCGTCAGCCCCGATAACAACGCAACAGGCACCGCAGACTACGGGCGGGCGGCGTTGGAGCATCACATCCAACGCCGCCCGCCTCGGCGCCCTACGCGACGCTCGCGGGTGTTTCCGAAAGCGGGGCAGGCTCGGCGTACGCGGCGGCAACCGTCGCCCGGTCGAAGACCCGCCAGGTCATCGCGATCACCACCAACGCCACCACGAACCCCACCCAGTACGGCGCGGTGATCCCGAACCGGCCGGCAAGCACCCCACCCAGCAGCGCGCCGACACAGTTGCCACCCGCGGCGATGAACAACGTCGTGCTGCCCACCCGCCCCTGCAGGGCGGCCGGGGTCAACCGCTGACGTAGCGAGTTCGACACCATGTTCCACAGCGCGCCGTGCACCCCGAACGCGAACAGCCCCACCCCGACCACCACCGCGCTGCGGGAAGCGGCCAGGACCAGGTGCAGGCCCGCCTCGATCACCAGGCCGATGCGCACCGTCCACGTAGCGGTGATCGCGGCGACGAGCCGGTCCCCGACGGCCGAGCCGAGTAGCCCACCCACCGCCATGCACGTGAACAGCAGGCCATACCCGACCGAACCGAGGCCCAGCCGCTCGGTGGCCAGCAACACCAACACCGCGAGCGCGGCGGTGAGAGTGACGTTCAACAGCCCGATCAGCAGGGCCATGGTGCGCAGCAGCCGCTGCGAAAGCAGCCACCGGAACCCCTCGGCGACCTCCGCCCGCACCGAGCGACGCCCGCCCGGCTCCGGCGAGCCCCGGTACGTCCCCGCGACCAGACCCACCAGCACGGCGCTCAACGCGTACGTGCCGGCGTTGACACCGAACGGAATGGCGGCGGCCACCACGAACAGGAACCCGCCGAGCGGACCGGCGACCATGTTCTGCATCACCTGCGTACCGCCGCCCAGCCAGCCGTTGGCCCGTTCCAGGCGCGACCGGGGCACCACCGCCGGCACAACCGCCTGAGCGGCCGTGCGGAACACCACCTCCCCGGTGTTGATCACGAACAGCACCGCGTACAGCAGCAGAATCCCGGCCCGGCCGGTGACCATCGCCGCGGCCAACACCGCCAGGACCGCCACCCGCACCCAGTCGATGACCACCATCAGCCGGCGCCGGTCGACCCGATCGACAAGCACCCCGCCGGGCAGCGCGAACAGCAGCCACGGCAGCCATCCCACCGCCGCGCCCGCCGACACGACCAACGGATCATCGGTGCGCGACGCGACGTACAGCGGCGCGGCCACCATGGCCATCCCACTGCCCAACGCCGACAGGGTGCTCGCCGCCCACAACCGCGCGAAGCGCCCCCCCAGCCGATTCCCGGCCACCCCCGTCACGGCCAGCGAACCTACCAGGGCCTGCGGCTCCCCTCGACCGGGTTACGCCGAGGACCGACGCGCTGCCACCGAATGGGACAATCACGCATGCCCGTCACCAATCCCTGGCTCGCCGGCCCCTCCCCCACCGCCCGCCTCGACCGCGACCGCCTCGAGGAGCGCATCCTCAACCTGCTGTCCTCGCAGAACATGTGCGTCCTGGCCACCACCGGCCCGGACGGGCCGCTCGCCACCCCGGTCCGCTACTTCCACCTCGACTTCACCCTGATGTTCACCGCCGTGGCCAGCTCACCGAAGATGCGCAACATCGCCGCCGACCCGCGCGTTTCCATCGGCGTCTTCGCTCCCCTGGTCGGTCAGGCCAGCAGCCGCGGGGCACAGGTCTTCGGCCGGGCCCGGGTGCTCCAGGCCGGCGACCCCGACTTCGCGCACCACTGGTCCGCGTACCGGTGGCAGTCCGACCATGTGGAGCGGTCCCGGTCGTTGGACGAGCCGCCGACCGGGCCGCTGATCGTGGTGCCGGCGGAACGGATCGTTTACACCGAGCATTGGCTGCGCCGCGACGGGTACGCACCCCGCCAGTTCTGGCGGTCCGCCGAACCCGGTTGACGCCGGACGTCAGGCACCACGCCGTCAACCAGCCCGCCCGGCACAGGTGCTCGGCCTGCACCAGAACGGATGATGGCCGGCCAGGCGGTGTCGCGCCGACGACCGAGGGTTGGTGCGACACCCACTTGAAGTCATGATCGTGGCATGCCAAGCTGGGCTGCTTCCCCCAGGAGGCGGCGATGAAGCGGTGGCGGCGACCCCGGGCGGGCGCCCTCGTACTCCTCGCGGTGCTCGCGATCGGAGCGGTGCCGGTGGCCCGCGATCTACTCTGGCCGGTCACCGAGAAGGTTCCCGTCGAGGCGTACGACATCACCGACGACCCTCATGTGATCGTGGCGCTCGTCGAAGCCCACCCCGACTTCGTGGTGCATCGAGCGACGGCGCAGGAGGATGCCGCCACGGTCGTTTTGTACGTCTCGATGCGTCCGCCCTCGCGCTCGTGGTCGGGCGGTGACTTCACCGCGACCCGGTCCGTCCGGATCCGGCTAGACCTGCCCCTCGCCGGCCGCGAGGTGCGCGACGGTTGGCTCGGCGTGACCGTCCCGGCGCGCTGACTCGGGCACCGCACCGCACCGCACCAGCGGGCGGCCGTTCGGAGATGTCATCACTGGCGTTGAGCCGGTCGTTCAGTTCCGTCACAGCCTCTGTCACACCGGCTAGAGCATCCTAGGAGGCTAGGTCCTCGACTGGTCGGCGGAACGGTCAGTGACGCGACGACGCGGGCCGGGTCGGCAGGTGGTCGGGGGGCATGCGTCGTTTGGTGAGTTCGTTGACCGCGACGTACGCGGCGGCGAGCACACCGAGGGCGGCCAGGATCGGACCCGGTGGCGGCGCGAGGCCGAGGGGTTTGGCGAGTGGGCTGTACGGCAGGGCCACGGTGACCGCGGCGAGCAGCGCGCCGGTGCCGAGCAGGATCCCCGACGGGCGACTGCGCAGGAAGGCCCGGTTGGTGCGCAGCACCATCAGCACGATGATCTCGGTGACGGTGAACTGGATGAACCAGGCGGCCCGGAAGACGTCGGTCGGGGTGTGCCACCACCAGCGCAGCAGGGCGAGTGCGGCGAGGTCGAAGACGATGCTGATGGTGCCGTAGACCAGCATGAATCGGCGGATCGCGCGGACGTCGACGGCCCGCGGGTGTTGCAACTGCTCGGGATCGGCGTGGTCGGTGGAGATGGTGGTGTAGGGGATGTCGGAGAGAAAGTTGAGCAGCAGCACCTGACGCGGCAGCAGTGGCAGGAACGGCAGAATCAGCGTCGCGATGCTCAGGCTGACCACGTTGCCGAACGAGGCGCTGGTGTTGACCCGGATGTATTTGAGGGTGTTGGTGAACGTACGCCGGCCGAGCGAGACCCCGTCGGCCACGACGTCCAGGCTCTTCTCGAGCAGGACGATCGCGGCGGCCTGTTTGGCGACGTCGACGGCGGTGTCGACGGAGATGCCGACGTCGGCGGCGTGCAGCGCCGGCGAGTCGTTGATGCCGTCGCCGAGGAACCCGACGACGGCGCCGCGGGCGCGCAACGCGGCCAGGACGCGCTCCTTCTGGGTGGGGTCGACCTCAGCGAACACCACGGTGTCGGCGGTCCGGGCGGCCAGGTCGGCGTCCGGGCAGGCGGCGATGTCGGCGCCGAGCATGGGCTCGCCCGTTAGGCCCACCGTGGCGGCGACGTGTGCGGCGGCGTGCCGATTGTCGCCCGTGATCAGTCGTACGGAGATGCCCATGCGGGCCAACCGGTCGATGGCCTGCGGCGCGTCGGGCTTGGGTGGGTCCTGGAAGGTCAGCATGCCGACAAGGGTCATCCGGGTCTCGTCCGCCAGGGTGGCGGTGGTCGCGTCGGGCATGGGTCGGACGGCGACGCCGAGCACCCGGTGCCCCTGTGCGCTGAGTTCGGCGAAGCGCCGCTGTATCGCTTCGCGCACCTCGTCGAGGGGTACGTTGCCGTGGTCCGCGCGGGCCGTGTCGCACACGTCGAGCACCGATGACAGCGCTCCCTTGGTGATCAACAGTTGGGTGCCCTGGTCACGGACCAACAGCGAGAGCCGCTTGCGGGTGAAGTCGTAGGGGACCTCGGCGATCCTGGCGTGCTCGTCGGCGGGCGGCTGCCCCGCCATGATCGCCGAATCCATGGGGTTGTGGAAGCCCCGTTGCAGGCCGGCGTTGAGTCGGGCGAGGCGGCCCACCTCCTCGTCGGGGCGCCCGTGGACGTCGAGGCTGGTGCCGAGGGTCACCGTCCCGGCGGTCAGGGTGCCGGTCTTGTCGGTCAGCAGCACGGTCATCGCGCCGAAGTCCTCGATGGCCTCGAGTCGCTTGACGATGACCCGTTTGGCGGCCATCATCCGCGCCCCGGCGGACAGGCTCACCGCGACGATCGCCGGAAGCATCTGCGGGGTGACGCCGACGGCCAATGCCAGGGAGAACAGCAGGGAGTCGATGATCGGGCGGCCAAGCAGCAGGTTCGCCGCGAAGATCGAGGCGAGCAGCACCACCATGATGCGGACCAGCAGCAGCCCGAAGCGGGTCAGGCCGCGCTGGAATCCGGTAGCGCCCGGGCGGGCACCCACCCGGGCGGCCACGCCGGCGAAGGCCGTGCCCCGGCCGGTCCGCATCACCACGGCCCGCCCGTTCCCGCTGACCACGTGGGTGCCCATCCACAGGGCGTTGGTCCGGCCGGCCAGGTCCGCGTCGGCGGAGGTCTCGCCCGGCGTCTTCTCCACCGGGAACGCCTCCCCGGTGAGCGCCGACTGGTCCACCTGCAACCGCTGGGCGTCGATGAGACGGCAGTCCGCCGGCACCACGTCCCCGGGGCACAACACCACCAGGTCGCCGACGACGACCTCCGGTACGGCCACCGACACCTCCCGGCCGTCGCGGATCAGTTCCACCCGTACCCGCACCCGCGCCTGCAACGCGTCGACGGCGCGTCCGGCGGCGCGTTCCTGCCAGAAACCGAGCCCGCCGCTGGCCACGATGATGGCCAGGATGATCGCCCCGTCGGTGAGATCGCCGAGGGCCATCGACAGCACCGTCGCGGCGACCAGGATCAGGATGATGGGGGTGGTGAACTGGGCCAGCAGCAACCGCCACCCCCGCCGGCGACCCACCTCGACCTGGTTGGGGCCCTGCTCCCGCAGCAGCCGGGCGGCCTCGGCGTCCGTGCGTCCCTGGTCGGTGGCCCGGACCGCCCGCAGCGCCTCGGGCAGTCGCCCGGCCCAGAACGCCCCGGTCCGCTCCTGTGGGCCGCCTCCCGACTCCACCCGCCCCCTCCGGACCGCCTCGGCGGGTGTCTGCCCCGCCCCGTGAGGGTGACGCTATCCAGGCGCGGCGGCGTTACGCGGCGGAACCGGTCAACCGCCCGGCCGCGCACCCGCCACTTCCCCGGCGACAAAACATGGGACGGCAACGAAGATTTCTCATTTACGCCGACCGACCGCCGCAACCCTCCTAGTGTTGGCCACACCGGTGCTAGTCACGGAGTTGGCCACCCGAACGACGTCCCACGCAGTCAGCGGACGAAAAGTGAGGGAAGACGCGGATGAAGGCACAGAGAAGTTTCGGATCGGCGGCGGTCGGCGTGGGCCTCGGCGCACTCCTGCTCCCGGCCGCCGCGCTCGCGGACACGACGGTCTCACCCGCCACCACCCCGGTCGGCGGGACGGTCGTGCTCACCACGACGGAGTGCAACCCGGCGACCGGTGACGCGCTCTTCCACGTCACCGGGCCCGACCGGGACGAGAACATCCGATCCACCACGGCCGCGGCCGGGGGCGGGCTCAGCGCCGAACTCTTCACCGCCGGGTTCACCCTCGGCACGTACACGGTCACCACCACCTGCGGTGACGGGAGCAGCGGCGGCTCGGCCACCTTCACCGTCACGGCGATCGGCGCCACCCCGATCGGTGGCGCCCCGGCGGGTGCCGGCGGCAAGGACGGCGACACCGGAGTGCTCCTCGCGGGCGGCGCGCTGGCCGCCGCTGCGGTCGCCGGCGGGACGTACGTGCTGGTGCGCCGCCGACGGCGCGGGGCCACCAGCGCCGCCTGACGGCCTCGCCACACCATCCCTGAGCAAGGGTGCCCGCGCCGGGCGACATCCGGCGCGGGCGCCGCTCCACCGTCGGACGGAGGTGGGAACCTGTCGCCGAAGCGCAGCCCCACGGAAGGGCCGTCGAAGACTCGAACTGCCGCCATCGTCGCCGCGGTCACGATCGCCGGAGCCACCGGCACCGGCATGGTCGCCGCCGGTCTCGGCACCACCGCCCTGCGGCCACCGCAGCCGGACGCCTCAGTTGCCCCGACCAGCGAACGCTCCGGTCCGCCCGGGCCGGTGCTGCCCCGCTCCGAACCGGTCCGCGTGACCATCCCCCGCATCGGCGTCGACGCCGCGATCGTCCCGGTCGCCACGGACGACGACGGCGAGCTGGAGGTGCCGCCGCTGGACCACCCGGAGATCGCCGGCTGGTACCGGCGCGGCCCCACCCCGGGTGAGGCCGGCAACGCCGTGCTGGTGGGACATGTGGACTCGCAGAACGGCCCGGCGGTCTTCTTCGACCTCGGCCGGCTACACCCCGGCGACACGGTACGCGTCACCCGGGCCGACGGCCGGCTCGCCACGTTCACCGTGGACGGCGTCGGAGCGTACCCGAAGGACCGGTTTCCCTCCGAGCGGGTGTACGGCCGCGGCGGGGACCCCCGGCTGCGCCTGATCACCTGCGGTGGCCGCTTCAACCCGCGCACTGGCAGCTACCCGGACAACATCGTCGTC
Organism: Micromonospora sp. NPDC006766; assembly: GCF_040636055.1. Classification (NCBI taxonomy): domain Bacteria; kingdom Bacillati; phylum Actinomycetota; class Actinomycetes; order Micromonosporales; family Micromonosporaceae; genus Micromonospora; species Micromonospora sp. NPDC006766. The sequence goes on from NZ_JBEYIX010000010.1 coordinate 127,965, forward strand.
TTCGCCACCGCCACCCGCTGACCCGGCACCGAGCCGCTCACTGTTTGTCGAGGTCGGACAGCTCCTCGTCGAGCAGCTCGGGGAGGCGGGTCACCCGCCACGGCTCGGACTCGGCGGTGATCCCCCGGCTCGGCATCTCCACCGTCATCAGCAGGTAGAGATACAACCGGTACAGGCCCAGCCGGCGGCGTACGGCGGCGTCCAGCGGGAACGGCGCGATGGTCCGATATATGCGCACCACCGGGTGGTCCGGTTCGTCCTCGGTGCGCCGGAACAGCTGCGGCGAGACCAGGTCCATCAGCGGATCGCCCCAGAGGTAGCGCTCGCCGTCGACCAGGCCGCTGAGTCGGGGAGCGCCATCCGGGCCGTCCACGGCGAGCACGTTGCCCGCCCAGGTGTCGAAGTGCAGCAGCGCAGGTCGGCGTACCGCATCGAGGACGTGGGCGTGCCGTTCGACCAGTTCGCGGAGCCGGCCTGCCGGCACCGGCAGCGGCACCCGCCAGTCCGCCGCGTCGGCGAGCATGTCGTCCACCATGGCCAGGTAGGCGCCCCGCCAGGTGTCGGCGCAGGCCCGCCCGCCGTCGTAGCCGTAGTGGTCGCCGGTGATGTCGTGCAGCGCGGCGAGCGCGGCGCCAAACTCGGTTTCGACCTTGTCGGTGTCGACGCCGGTCTCGGTCAACTCCCACAGGGTGCGGCCGGGCAGGAAGCCGGTGAGCAGCCAGTCGCCCAGCACCGGGTCGGTGCCGTGGTGCAGCAGCGGTGGGGTCGGGACGGTGGGCGCCCGTTCGGCGACCAGCCGCAGGTAGCGGGCCTCGGCGCCGATCAAGTCACGTTCGTAGCGCAGCAGCGGCACGGACGGCGGCGGCCCCACCTTCAGTACCACGGTCCGCCCGTCGTCCAGGGTGACCCGCCAGACGGCGGCGAACCCGCCGCCGGTCAACGGCGCGCACCCGGTCACCCGGGGCGCGGGACCGAGGGACGCCGCGACGTAGCGACGGACCTGGTCCGGGTCGAGGCGGCGTTGGGTGGGGCTCATGCGGCGCACCCCGCCATGCCGGTGGCTTGCTCAAGCGACAGCTCCATGTCGCGTTCCAGGTTAGTGGCCCGAGCAGCAACGCAGTGTCCCGGAACGAGGCGACTCAGCACTCGATCGGTCGACGGGTCCGCGCCCGCTTCAGCTCGAAGAAGCCGTCGGTGCCGGAGACCAGCAGCACCCCGTCCCAGAGCCGACCGGCCGCTTCGCCACGCGGGATCGGCGCCACGACCGGCCCGAAGAACGCGTTGACCCGGCCGTCGAGGCCGGTGACGTGGATGGTGGGGGTGCCGAGGTCTTCGCCGACCAGCTCCAGGCCGGCGTGGTGGCTGGCCAGCAGGGCCTGATCGTGGTCGGTGGACTCGGCCGCGTCGGCCAACTCGACGGGCAGGCCGACCTCGGTCAGCGCCGCCACGTACAGCTCGCGGCCGATCGGCGCCCGCTCGTGGTGGATCCGGTTGCCCAGCGCGGTGTAGAGGTCGCGCAGCACCGCGCCGCCGACCTTCTGCTCGGCAGCCACGGCCACCCGGACCGGGCCCAGGCCGGGCTTGAGCCACTCCCGGTACCACTCCTCCAGCCCGTCACGTCCCTCGTTGAGCACGGACACGCTCATGACGTGGAAGCGGACCCGCACGTCGCGGACCCGTTCCACCTCCAGCAGCCAGCGGGAGGCGTTCCACGCCCACGGGCAGCGCGGGTCGAACCACATGTCGATGGTCATCGTCATCGTCTCGGTCACGTACCGAACGCTATGCCCGGCAGCGGCCCAACAGCAGAGCCGATCGGTGCGCTGATCATTGGGCCAATTTGTCGACCGTCTCTGGCTCGGCGAATTGATGGGCAGGCCGGTCCACGGTGTTTGACCACCGGCGCGGCGGGAAGACACGCGCGCCGCGTGGGCCGGTCGGCCCGACGTCGCCAGGCGGTACGCCCGCCCGGGCCGCGGCGGAGCAGCGAGGGAGGAGCGATGGCCCAGGCGGTCACCAGACCCAGCAGCGCTCGGAAAGCCACCGGGGCGCGGAAGGCGCCGATGCCGAACAAGGCCGCGGCGAAGAAGGTCGCGACCGCCACCAAACGGGCGACCGGAGCGACCGCGGCCAAGACGCCGGGCGGCAAACCCACTCCGACGACCGCCCGGGCCGCGAAGAAGAAGGACATCGCGGCCACCACCGCCACTCCCACCCGGCGGCCCACCGCCAAGGCAACGGCCGCGAAGAAGGCGGCCACCGCCAAGAAGGCCCCGGCCACCAAGGCGGCGGCGAAGAAGGCACCCGCCACGCGGGCCACCGCGAAGAAGGCACCGGCGAAGAAGGCAACGACCATGGAGTCGTTCGGCAGCCGACGTACGGCCCGCCCGAGCGCCCGCTGAGACCGGGGCTGCACGAACTGTAGCTGTAGGTGACCGTCGCCATTGGAAGCGATTCGTTGCCCTCCGTAACGATGCTGTGGCACCCCGCGCGCGGGGCTGCTATCACCTCAGCCGCGTAACCAGCCGAAACCGGTGAAGCATGGCCAGCACGGAACCTCCCTCATCCGACTTTGCTCTGCACCCACATACGCAACTGAGAACTGTGCGTAAGTGTTGCCTGGATGGCTGCAGAGCAAAGTCGCCCCTGCCCCTGCTGCGGGGTTGCGGGAACTGTCACTGGCAGTGATGACTCGCGGCGCGCGAGTCGTCGCTGGTGGGCTGTCGAGTCCAGCGGAGCCGCCGTGCACGCTATCTTCCACGCGGACGTTGCGGCGCAGCCGCGCACACCCCACGGCCTTGGGCGGTCGCCGCTGCGGCAGGATGGCGGTCGTGGCGAGACGTGGTGCCGGCCGGGGTGCGGCCGAACGGGCGAGCGGGGCCTGCCCCTGCGGGACGGGCCGGCCGTACGCGGGCTGCTGCGGCCCGATCCACCGAGGTGCGGCGACCGCGGCGACCGCCGAGGCGCTGATGCGCTCGCGGTTCAGCGCCTTCGCCCTCGGCGACGCCGACTACCTGCTGCGCAGTTGGCACTTCTCGACCCGGCCGGCCCGGTTGCGGTTGGACCCGGGGCTGCGGTGGCTGCGGCTGGAGGTCCTCGGCAGCGACCGGGGCGGCCTGTTCGACACCGCGGGCGCGGTCCGCTTCCGCGCCCACTACCGCGAGGCCGGCCGCCCCGGCAGCCTGGAGGAGCACAGCCGGTTCGCCCGGGAGGACGGCCGCTGGGTCTATCTGGACGCCATATCCGACTGAGCCCCGCGGCAGCGCGGGGCCCGGCCCGGAACGGCCCCGGTCAGCGGCCGGCGACCGGCTCGTGCAGCGGCAGACCGAGCCGGTCGATCGCCGCCGCGACGAGGTCGTCCGGTGCCGCCGCCACCTGCAGCACCACTCCCGACTCGTCCGGGTCGAGCTGCTCCAGGGTGGCCCGCTGGGAGTCGAACAGGCTCGCCGGCATGTAGTGCCCGACCCGCCGGCTCAACCGGTCCCGGATCAGCTCTGCCGCCCCGTCCAGGTGCAGGAACTCCACCTCCGGTGGCCCCTGCCGCAACACGTCCCGGTAGGCGCGCCGCAGGGCCGAGCAGGCCAGGATGGTGGAGATCCCCTCGGCGTGCCGGGCGGCCATCCAGTCCGCCAGCGCTCGCAGCCAGGGCCAGCGGTCCGCGTCGTTGAGCGGAATGCCGGCGCGCATCTGAGCCACGTGGGCCTCGGTGTGGAACTCGTCCGCCTCGGCGAACCGCAGGCCGGTCAGCTCGCTGATCCCCCGGGCCACCGTCGTCTTGCCCGCCCCGGACACGCCCATCACCACGATGTGCCGGGTGGGGCGACGCTCACCAGTCATGGACGGTGCCGTCCTGGAGCCGGTTGAACGGCAGGTACGCGCGCTGGTAGGGGAACCGGGCTGCGGCCTCCTCGTCGAGTTCCACGCCGAGGCCGGGCTGCTCGCCCGGGTGCAGGTAGCCGTCGGTGAAGGTGAACGACTGGCGGAACACCTCGTTGGTGAGCGGGCCGTGCTGCATGTACTCCTGGATGCCGAAGTTGTGGATGGCCAGGTCCAGGTGCAGCGCGGCGGCCATGCCGACCGGCGAGATGTCGGTGGGGCCGTGGATGCCGGACTTGATCTGGTACTGGGCGGCGAAGTCGAGCAGCTTGCGCATGGCGGTGATGCCGCCGGTGTGGGTGACGGCCGACCGCACGTAGTCGATCAGCTGCTCACGGATCAGGGTCTGGTAGTCCCAGACGGTGTTGAAGATCTCGCCGATGGCCAGCGGGGTGGTGGTGTGCTGGCGGACCAGGCGCAGCGCCTCCTGGTTCTCTGCCGGGGTGCAGTCCTCCAGCCAGAACAGGTCGTACGGCTCCAGGGCCTTGCCGAGCTTGGCCGCCTGGATCGGGGTCATCCGGTGATGCCCGTCGTGCAGCAGCGGCAGCTCGGGGCCGAACTCGCTGCGTACCGCCTCGAAGACGCCGGGCAGGTGGCGCAGGTAGGCGCGGGTGTCCCAGTCCTCCTCGACGGGCAGCGGGGTGCGCTGCGCCGGTTCGTAGTCGTAGCGCTTGCCGTCGGCGCTGGGCTGCGCGGCCACCCCGTAGACGGCGTTGATGCCGGGCACCGAGGTCTGCACCCGGATGGACCGGAAGCCGAGTTCCAGGTGCCGGCGGATCGAGTCGAACAGCTCCGGCAGGTCCCGCCCGGAGGCGTGCCCGTAGGCCATGATCCCGGTGCGGGAGGCGCCACCGAGCAGCTGGTAGAGCGGCATGCCGGCCGCCTTGGCCTTGATGTCCCAGAGCGCGACGTCCACGGCCGCGATGGCGGCCATGGTGACCGGGCCACGCCGCCAGTACGCCGACCGGTAGAGGAACTGCCAGGTGTCCTCGATGCGGTGCGGGTCCCGGCCGATCAGCAGGGGAACGACGTGGTCGGCCAGGTAGGACGCGACGGAGAGTTCGCGCCCGTTGAGGGTGCCGTCTCCCAGCCCGGTCAGCCCCTCATCCGTGGTGATCTTGAGGGTGACGAAGTTGCGGTCAGGGCTGGAGACGATGACGTCCGCTGCGACGATCTTCACGGGTTGCCTTTCTCAGGGGTGGGTCAGCGAATGGTGTCGCCGAGCTGTCCGAAGTCCAGAAGGGACAACTCGTCGCGGCGCGGCAGGGCCTCCCAGTCGCCGTGCCCGGCGACGGCGAAAGCGCCGAGGGTGACCGCGCGGCGCAGCCGCCCGGTCAGGTCGAGTCCGTCGAGGTAGCCGGAGAGGTAGCCGGCGGTGAAGGCGTCCCCCGCGCCGACGGTGTCGACCGCCGTCACGGGCAGCGCCGCCGCCTTCAGCCGGCCGTCCCGGGTGTACGCGCGGGCGCCGTCGCCGCCGAGTTTCACCAGCACGGTCGACACGCCCCGGTCCAACAGGCCGGCCACCACGGTCTGCTCGTCGGCGCCCGGCGCGCCGACCAGGTCCAGCTCGTCGGCGGAGGCCACGACGACCGAGGCGTGGCCGGCGAGCGGGGTGAGCACGGCCCGGGCGGCGTCCCGGCTCCAGAGCTTCGTCCGGTGGTTGACGTCGAGGCAGACCAGCGTCCCGGCGCGGGCGGCGGTCTCCGCCGCCCACGACGTTGCCTCCCGGGCGCTGTCGGACAGCGCCGGGGTGATCCCGGTCAGGTGCAGCACCCGCGCCCCGGCCGCCAGGGCGGCACGCAGGTCGTCGACGCGGAGCGCGGACCCGGCCGACCCGGCCCGGTGGTAGCTGACCCGGGTCAGGTCGGCGGTGCGCCGTTCCAGGAACATCAGCCCGGCCGGACGCTGCGGGTCGCGGGTCACGTGCGCGACCGCCACGCTCTCGGCGCGCAACTGCCGCAGCAGGAACCCGCCCAGCTCGTCGTCGCTGACCCGGCCGGCGAAGGCCGCGCGGTGGCCGAGCCGGGACACGCCGATGGCCACGTTGCACTCCGCCCCGGCCAGGTGCGGGGTGAGCGGGCCGCCGGCCGAAAGGGGCCCGGTCGAGCGCAGCGAGACCAGGGCCTCGCCGAAGGTGAGCAGGTCGACGTCGGTCATGAGACGGCGGCCAGGTAGGCGCGGGCCCGCTGGCGCAGGGCGTCGAGGTCGCCGCCGGAGGCCGCGTCGCCGACCAGGGGGCCGCCCACACCAACGGCGATCGCACCGGCCGCGAAGTAGCCGGGCAGGTCGGCCAGGCCCACCCCGCCGACCGCGACGAACGGGATGTCCGGGAACGGGTCGCGCACCGCCTTCAGGTACGCCGGTCCCCCCACCGATGCCGGGAACAGCTTGATCGCCGACGCCCCCATCCGCATGGCGGTGTACGCCTCGGTCGGGGTGAACGCTCCGGCGGCGACGGGAAGCTCCCGCCGCGCCGCCTCGGGGATGGCTTCGACCACGGCCGGCGTCACCACGAACTGCGCGCCCGCGGCGGCCACGTCGGCGACGTCGGCGGCGGTGAGCACGGTCCCCGCGCCGACCAGGGACCCGGCGGGCGCGGCCGCGCGCAGCGCCTCGACCGCCGACGCGGCGTTCGGCGTGGTGAGGGCCACCTCGACGATGCGTACGCCCTCTTCGAGCAGGGCGGTGCCGGCGGCGATCGCGCCGGCGGTGTCGGTGCCGCGAATGACCGCGAGGATCCGCGCGGCGGCGAGTTCGGAGGTGAGATTGAGGGTCAAGGGATCACCATTCCGCGTAGGAGCCGTCACGGTGCCGCCAGATGGGGCTGCGCCAGGCGTGCCCGCGCTTGTCCGCCACCCGCACCGCGTTCTCGTCGATCTCAATGCCGAGGCCGGGCCCGGTGAGCCGCTCGACATGGCCGTCCACGAAGGTCAGTGGCTCCTTGTCGAGGCAGTAGTCGAGCACCTCGGCGCCGAGGTTGTAGTGGATGCCGATGCTCTGTTCCTGGATCAGGTAGTTCGGCGTGGCGAAGCCGACCTGCAGGCAGGCCGCCAGGGCGATCGGGCCGAGCGGGCAGTGCGGGGCGAGCTGCACGTCGTACACCTCGGCCAACGCGGCGATCTTGCGGACCTCGGTGATGCCGCCCGCGTGCGAGAGGTCCGGCTGGGCGACCGCGATGCCGGCCTGCAGCACCGGCAGGAACTCCTGCCGGCTGTAGAGCCGCTCCCCGGTGGACACCGGGGTGGTGGTGGAGCGAACCAGGTCGCCGATGAGGTGCGAGTTCTCGGGAACCACCGGCTCTTCCAGGAAGAACGGCCGGTAGGGCTCGAGCAGCGGGGCGACCCGGCGGGCGGTGGCGAGGTTGAACCGGCCATGAAAATCGACCGCGACGTCGCGCTGGTCGCCGAGCACCTCGCGGGCCGCGGCGACCCGCTGGACCACCACGTCGAGTTCGGCGACCGAGGCCGCCGGGCTCATCCGGCCCGAGGCGTTCATCTTCACCGCGGTGAGACCCGACTCGACGGCGGCGCTGATCTGGTCGCGAACCTCGCTGGGGTCGTCGCCGCCGACCCAGCCGTACACCCGGATGCGGTCCCGCACCGGGCCGCCGAGCAGCTGGTGCACCGGAGCGCCGTAGTGCTTGCCGGCGATGTCCCACAATGCCTGGTCGAGGCCGGACACGGCGCTGGCGAGGATCGGCCCGCCGCGGTAGAACGAGCCCTTGGTCATCACCTGCCAGTGGTCCTCGATGCGCAGCGCGTCCCGCCCGAGCAGCAGTTCGCTGAGCTGCTCGACGGCGGTGCGGACGGTCTCGGACCGGCCCTCGCAGGTCGCCTCGCCCCAGCCGACGATCCCGTCGGTGGTCTCGACGCGGACGAAGAGCCAGCGGGGGGCGACGAGGAAGGTCTCGATACGCGCGATGGTGGTCATGCTGGTCAGCCCTTCGTGGCGCCGGCGGTGAGGCCGGAGACGATGTACTTCTGCACGAACAGGGCGATCACCATGATCGGCAGGGTGACCACGGTGGCCGCGGCCATCAGGCCGCCCCAGTCGATGCTGGCGTACCCGACGAAGTCGAAGATCGCCACGGGCAGGGTCTTGGTGTCCGCGCCGGAGAGCACCAGGGCGAACATGAAGTTGTTCCAGGAGAAGATGAAGGACAGGATCCCGGCGGTCGCGATGCCCGGCACGGACAGCGGCAGGGTGATCCGGCGGAACGCGCCGATGTGGGTCAGCCCGTCGACCAGCGCCGCCTCTTCCAGGTCCTCCGGCAGGCTGTCGAAGAAGCCCATCATGATGTAGACGATCAGCGGCAGCGACACGAACATGTGGCTGAGGATCAGCACTGTGAAGCCGCCGACCATGTGCAGGTTGGAGAAGACGTAGTACCAGGGCACCAGGAGCGAGACGCCGGGGATGACCCGGGCCATCAGCACGACGAGCGCGGACTTCTTCATGTTGAAGCGGCTCATCGAGTACGCGGCGGGCACCCCGAGCAGGAGGGACAGCACCGTGGCGGCGAACGCCACCCAGAGGCTGTTGCCGATGAACTGGACGTAGTTCGCCTGCTGGAGCACGTTGTGGTAGTTGCCCAGCGTGGGCGAGAAGGCGAACGCCTTGTCGGTGTCGTAGATGTCGACGTTGGTCTTGAACGACGCGGCGACCATCCACAGCAGCGGCGCGATCAGCGAGATCACCACGACGGCCAGCGCCACCGCCCGGAACACCTTGAACGGCCGGCTCGGGTTCATCGCTGCAACCCCTTCTTGCGGTAGGTGAGGGCCCACATCACCCCGATGATGATCAGGAAGAAGATGATGAGAACCGTCGATGAGACGCCGTACTCGTTGTAGTCGAAGCTGAGGCCGTACGCGTAAACGTTGAGGGTTTCCACCTCGTGGAACGACCCGCCGCCGCGCCCCTTGGTGGCGTAGAGGATGTCGAAGGTCTTCAGCGCGTCGATGCCGCGCAGCAGGACCGCGACGATCACGGTGGGCATCAGCAGCGGCAGGGTGACGTGCCGGAACCGCTGCCAGGTGCTCGCGCCGTCGATGAGCGCGGCCTCCTGGGGCTCGTCGGAGAGCGAGGTCAGACCGGCGAGCAGGATCAGCACGACCATCGGCGTCCACTGCCAGATGTCGATGAACATCGTGGTCGGCAGGGCCGAGTTCTGGCCGGCCAGCCAGGGCTGGGGGCCGATGCCGACCCAACCGAGCAGCTGGTTCGCCATACCGATGTTGGGGTCGAAGATCAGCCGCCACATCATGCCGACCGCGACCGGGGTGGCCACCAGCGGCAGGAGGATGGCGACCCGGACCCACTTCTCACCGCGGAACGGCCGCCACAGCAGTAGGGCGATCGCCATGCCGAGGGCCACCTCGACGAGAAGCACGACGCCGGTGAAGAGGACGGTTCGCCCGACCGCCGGCCAGAACCGGTCGGTGTCGGCGAGCACGTCGAGGTAGTTCTGGAAGCCGATGAAGTTGCTCTCGGCGCGTACCGAACCCTCGGCGTCGGTCAGGCTGAGGTATCCGGTCCACGCCACCGGGAAGACGATCAACACGGCGACGAACGCCATGGCGGGTGCCGCGAGGAGCCACTTGCGATGCGCGTTGGCCCAGCGCGACCAGGCCGGATCCGCCACGGGGGTCGGGCGGGCATCAGGCGATCTGGTGACAGGTGTGGTGACGGCTGACATGGGGTCTCCGGTGCTCAGGGCCAGGATCCGGTGCGCGGTGGCGGGGCCGGTCGGCCACCCCCACTCTAGATCTTGCGGGCCATCCGTGGGCCATCAGCTGCTCTGGCC
>NZ_JBEYIX010000011.1:0-59097 GCF_040636055.1 Micromonospora sp. NPDC006766
GACCCGGCTGGTAGAGCAGCCGCCGCCACGGCCGTACCGTCAGGACCGCGACCCCGTCGGCGGCCACGCCTCCCTCAACCCCACCTGACCCCACCCAGGCCGGAGCCGTACATGCATTCCCACCACCACACCGACGGTCGGCCCGCAGACGCGCCCGCCCCGGGTGCCGCCTCGACCGATCCGGCGAGCCGACGCCGGGCCCTCGTACTCCTGACGCTGATCCTGGTTCCCCTGGCGCTCGCGACCGCGCTGGGCATGGTGCTGCTCTGGCCCAGGGCCGATCAGGTCTCCTCGGCCGGCCCCAGCACGGATACCCGGAACCTCAGCTATCCGGAGGCGACCGTCGTGGCGATCGCCCCGTACGAATGCCCCGTCGCCAACCGACGCCCGGACGAAAACGGGAACATCCCGGTGACGACCTGTGCCACCGTGCAGGCCCGGCTGGAGACCGGACCGGAACGGGATGGCATCGTCACCGTCGACGTGCCGGCCGAGTCCCTGCGCACCGGTCTGAAGACCGGGGACCGGATCAAGGTGGTCCGGATCTTCAACCACCAGAGCGGGCCGGCGGTGTACGCCTTCCACGACTACGCGCGGAACCTGCCACTCGCTCTCCTCGCCGCCGCGTACGCCCTGGTGGTGGTCGGGGTGGCCCGGCTGCGCGGCCTACGGGCGCTGATCGGCCTGGGCATCGCCGGCCTGATCATCGTCAAGTTCATGCTGCCCGCGCTGCTGGTCGGCAGCTCCGGGCTGCTCGTCGGGGTGGTCGGCGCCGCGGCCATCATGTTCGTCGTTCTCTATCTGGCCCACGGCTTCTCGACCCGGACCACCACCGCCCTGGTCGGCACCCTCTTCGGGCTGCTGGCCACCGCCGGCCTCGGCGTCTGGGCCGCTGGGGCCGCGCACCTGACCGGTCTCGGCGACCGCGACGGAATCACCCTCGCGGTGCTCAACCATCAGGTCAACATGACCGACATCGTGCTCTGCGGAATCATCGTGGCGGGGCTCGGCGTGCTCAACGACGTCACCATCACCCAGTCGTCGGCGGTCTGGGAACTGTACGAGCTGGCGCCGCGGACCCCGGCCCGAAAACTGTTCGGCAGCGCGATGCGGATCGGTCGAGATCATATCGCCTCGACGGTCTACACCATCGCCTTCGCCTATGCCGGCGCCGCATTGCCGATCATGCTGCTGGTCAACGTCTACGACCGGCCGATTCTCGCCGTACTGAGCAGCGCGCAGATCGCCGAGGAGATCGTTCGCACCCTGGTCGCCTCCATCGGCCTCGTGCTCGCCATCCCGCTGACCACCCTGGTGGCCGTGGCGGTGGTGAAGGCGGTCGGGCGCCCCGCCCCGCCGCCCGAGGCGCCCGGCGACCCGCAACCGAAGCCGGAGGCCGTCGGCACCGAGACCGTACCCGCCCACTGAGCCCGCAGCCGACCAGCGCCAGGTGACGCCCACCTACCGGCCGTCATCAGGTGCGGTGGCGGCGTCGCGGACAAGGTGGTTGGCCTCCTGGGGACTGACGTCGGTGGCGCGGAGCAGGTCGCTGGCAGCGCTGCGGATCTGCAGGATGACGGTCCCGCCGAACGTGCCGATCTGCTGTCTGCTGGCCTGTCCGGCCAGTCGTGCGGCGTCCAGGACGCTCTGGCGGGGCCGCCCGGTCGCCCGGCCGGTGCTGGTGTCCCGATAGAGGTGGGTCAGGGCGTCGCCGAGGGCGTCGACGGCCTGATGCAGTGGGGGCGGGACGGGTTCGTGGTACTGGAGCAGGGTGGCGACCCGGCGGGCCATCACCCTGACGTCAGTGGTAAAGGCGGCGAGTCGGTCGAGTGCCATCCGGTAGTGCCGGTAGCGGTCGCGCCGTCGGCGCCACCAGGGGGCGATCGTCACGGTTTCCTCCGCGGCCCGCAGGGCGTCGTCGAGGCGGGTGGTGTCGGTGGTGACGGTGGTGTTGAACCGCTCCAACGCCCGCATGGCCGTGTCCTGGTCGCCGGCGGCCAGGGCCCGCGCGGTGGTGTGGATGGCGTCGGCGAGGTTGGTGAAGAACGGACTGGCCGCCCGGTCGACGGCCCGCAACGGGTCGAGGGGCAGCAGCAGTGCCACGGTGAGGAAGCCGATCGACGCACCCACTGCGGCGTCGATGATCCGGGGTAGCCCGAGATTTCGTTGGTTCCCCGCGAGCGTGGCGAACAGGGTGGCCGTGGCGCCGGCCTGACTGACCAGGGCGCCACTGCGGCCGGCCACCAGCAGGCCGAGCGCGATGGAACAGAAAACGACCACGCCGATCTGCCACGCTCCGGTGCCGACCAGGTAGAGCAGGGCGTCGGCCACGCTGATGCCCAGCCCTACGCCGATGAGCAGTTCCATCGTCTGTCTGGCGCGTTGCCCGGCGGCGGAGGCGATGGTGGCGAGCGCGGCGATCGGCGCGAAGACCGGCGCGTCGCGGCCGAGGTAGTCCTTGGCGATGATCCACGCGACCGTCGTGGCGAACCCGCCCTGGACGGCGATGACCAGAATCGCCACCAACTGCCGGCGGCCCAGGAACCGCCGCGCGGCCGGCAGCAATCGTGCCGGACCGTAGCTTCCCACCGAGTGGCCCGGTCCCCGGTCACGGCTGTCCGGAGACGCCATGCCCATGCTTTCCCGCTGATGCTGGAGATACTCCCGGCGCGCACCGGAAATCCAAAAGGTGACCAGGTCGAGGGTTGACGTGTGCCCGACCGGGCCTTGAAAACCGCCGGGCTGCGCCGCCACCATGATCCGACAAAGTCCGCGCAACGGTGTAGGCGAACAGGGGCATCCGGTGAGTGATGTCAGCATTCCCGGCTACGACGACTTTCGGCTGCTTGGCCGGGGCGGCTTCTCCGCCGTCTACGCCGCTCGGCAGGTCGACTACGACCGCCGGGTCGCCGTCAAGGTGCTCGACGTCGGCATCAACGACGAGGGGCTGCGCCGCAGGCTGCAGCGCGAGCGGGCGGCCACGGGCCGGTTGACCGGCCATCCGAACATCGTGACGATCCTGGATTCGGGGTTCCTGGCCGATGGGCGGCCGTTCCTGACGATGGCGCTGTGCCCCCAGGGGTCACTGGCGGACCGCGTCGCCCGCGAGGGCCCGCTCCCGCTCGCCGACGTCCTGCACGTCGGGGTGACGATCGCGGGTGCGTTGGAGACCGCGCACCGGGTCGACATCATCCACCGCGACATCAAGCCGGAGAACATCCTCATCACCGCGATCGGTGAACCGGCCCTCGCCGACTTCGGCATCGCGACCGTCACGGATCACCGGTCCATGACACGCAACACGCAGGCGTACACGCCGAATCATGCTCCGCCGGAGGTGCTGCGGGGGGAGCCTGCGGGCGTCGCCGCCGACGTCTACAACCTCGGTTCCACGCTGTATCAGCTGCTGGCAGGGCATCCACCGTTCGCCATGTCAGGCTCGGCGGGGCTCGCCGTCTTCGTTGACAAGGTGCTCAACTCCGAAGCCCCGCCGCCCCGCGACGACCTGCCGGAGTCGCTGTTGGGCGTGCTGCGCCGAGCGATGGCCAAAGCCGCCACCGACCGGTACGCCACCGCCGCGGAATTCGGGGAGGCGCTGCGCGGCGTACAACAGGAACTGGGTCTGCGGGTGGACAACCTGCCGGTGATGGCGCCGGCCACGCCGGACACACCGCCACCACCGCCGGCCCCAGCGGCGACGATCCTGCCGCCGGCCCCGACCATTCCGCCGCCGGTCGGTGGCGGGACGCCGCCTGCGGGTTCGGCGGGCCCCGCCGCGACGGTCCTTCCCCCGCCACCGGGGATGACGTTCGCGGCCGCCCCGGCAGCGGGAGCGGCGACCCGGCTCGGGAGCCCGCCCCCCACGCCACCGGCACCGCCGCCACCGGCTCCGGCGGCTCCGGCGGCTCCGGCGGCTCCCCCGCCGAAGAAACGCCGAGGCCTGCTGATCGCGGTCCTTGTCGTCGCGCTCGCGGCGCTGCTCGGCACCGGCGGGTACGCCGCCATGACCCTCGCCGGCAAGCCCGACGACAAGGGCACGCCGCAGGTCACGGCCAGCGGCGACACCGCACCCGCGCCCAGCGACGCGCCCAGCGGCAGCAGTGAGCCCACGCCCGGTGCCTCGTCCGCGGCCCCGACCACCGGGTCGGCCCCGCAGTCGCAGGCCCCGGCACCGGTGACCAAGCCGACCGGCCCCGCGATGACCAGCATCGTCCTCAAAAACATCACCTGCGCGCTCAACCCGGACGGATCATGGGAGGGGCAGTTCGACGTCTCGTGGAAGGCCGTCCGCGCCGACAACGTGCAGCTGTACGGCCCGACGGCGAGCGCGTTCCTGGGCGGGTTCGACGGCGCCTCGGGCGAGGCGACCTTCGCCTTCCCGTGCACGTCGAACGGCACCTTCCTGCTCCACGCCGTCCCACAGTTGGGGCAGACTTCGGGGCCGCACAAGGACTACCAGGGCCGGTGGCCCGACTCGGCGCGGGTCACGGCCTTCACGGTCAAGAAGCTCGAGTGCGACGGCAGTGCGGCGAATCTCGAGCTGCGGTGGTCGAGCCGGGGCGCCGACGAGGTACGCGTCTACTACAACGGCGACCTGGCCACTTCCCTCGTCGGCCTCTCCGGGGCGGCGAACGGCAGCGGCACCGCCTATTGGACCTGCACGCCCGGGACCAGCTTCTTCCTCCGCGCGGTGGCGTACAAGAACGGCGTACCCGGTGGTTCCCGCGACGCCACCGTGAAGTGGTGATCATGGACTTGTTGTTGACCGTCGTGGACACCACGGCCGCCGAACACGACATCCGCCTCGTGGCGGAGCCGAGCGCCGACGCACGCACCCTGCTCGACGCCGTGCACCGCGCGCTGCCGGGCCCGGCCGCCGGCCAGCGCACGTTCCTCGAACGCACCGGCGGCGAGGTCGAGGCCGGGCGTACGCTCGCGGAGCTGGGCGTGCGCATGGGCGACCGACTGCTGCTGACCGGGCCGGTCGCGCCGCCGTGGCTGATGCCGGCGGGGGTGAAGGCCGCCTTCGAGGTTCTCATCACCGGCGGCCCGCAGGCCGGACGGCGTCTGCCGACGGCGGCCGGCGCGGGTATCTACCTCGGACGCGATTCCGCCTGCCAGATCGTCCTGGACGACGTGGAGGTCAGCCGCCGGCACCTGCACATCGGGGCGGGCTCGCGGCAGGTCGCCGTGACCGATCTGGGCTCCAGCAACGGGACGTTCGTCGACGGCAGGCGGATCGAGGGCACCGTCCCGGTCGAGCCGGGGCAGGTCGTCACCGTCGGCACGACCACGCTGACCGTCGCGCGCGGCGGCCCGGCGCCCCCCGACGACGCGACCGCGCGGGACGGCCGGATCACGTTCTCCCGGCCGCCTCGGGTCCAGCGCCCCATCGAGCCGCAGACGCTGACCGTCCCCATCGCCCCGGCTGCCCCGCCGAAGCGGCGCGTCCCGCTCGTCGCCGCCATCGTTCCGGTGCTCCTCGGGGCCGGGATGGCCTTCGTCATGGGCCCGATCATGCTGCTCATGGCGCTCTTCGGCCCGGTGATGCTCGGCGTCGCGGTCTGGGAGGACAAGCGCAGCGGCCGCCGGGACTTCCAGGCCGCGAGCGAGCGGTACACCGCCGAGATGGCGACGGTCAGCGAGCAGGCCGCGCAGGCGTACGCACGGTTGCACGAGGCGCGTCTGGCCGCCGCGCCCAACCCCGCCGACCTCACCGCGAGGGCGCTGCGCCACGCAGCCGACCTGTGGGAACGCCGGGCCGCCGACACCGACTTCCTGACCGTACGCGTCGGAACGGCCGACCTGCCCAGCCATCTGACGCTGCGCCCCGAGTCCGACCGGGAGCCGGACGAGCACGCCGCGGCGCTGATCCGGGCGTACGCGCTGGATCAGGCCGCACCGGTCGACGCGGATCTGCGCACCGTCGGGGTCCTGGGCGTCGCGGGCTCGGAGCGCGACGCGCTGCTGCGGTGGCTGCTTCTCCAGTACGCGATTCTGACCAGCCCGCGCGAGCTGGCGATCGTGGTGCTGGCCTCGTCGCAGGAGTGGGCGTGGACCCGCTGGCTGCCGCACACCGAGACGTTGACGGCCGGGCTGCCGGGGGTACGGACGGTGGCCTTCGACCCGGAGGACGCCCGCGCGGTCCTGCAGATGGTCGACGACCTGGTGCAGCAGCGGCGCATCATCCTGGAGCGGCGGGGTGACCCGGGCGCGTGGCTGCCGAACGTGTTGCTGATCGTGGCGGGCGACGCGGGCGTGCCCCGTTCGGCCCTGTCCCGCGTGCTGGCCGACGGGCCGCAGCTCGGCGTGTACGCCGTCGCGACCGCGCCGACGGCGGAGACACTGCCGGGCGAGTGCCGGGCGATCGTGCGGACCGGGCCGGGCCACGAGACCTCGGTGACCGTCACCCTGACCGGACGGACCATCGGCGACATCGTGGTGGACGGCGTCGCACCGCAACTCGCCGCCGACGTCGCCCGGCGGCTCGCGCCCGTGCAGGACAGTTCCGCCGCGGCGGTCACCGGCGACCTGCCGCGTCAGGTGCTCCTGCTGGACCTGCTCGACCTGCCCGAGCCGGACGGGGCCGGCGTCGTCCGCCGCTGGAGCACCCTGGGCGACGACGGCCTGGGTGCGCCGATCGGCCACGGCCCGCGTGGGCGGTTCACGATCGACCTGCGCCGGGACGGCCCGCACGGCCTGACCGCCGGCACCACCGGCGCGGGCAAGTCCGAGCTGTTGCAGAGCATGATCGGCTCGCTCGCGGCCACGTATCCGGCGAGCCGACTGACGTTCGTCCTGGTGGACTACAAGGGCGGCGCGGCGTTCAAGGACTGCGTGGGACTGCCGCACACCGTGGGCTTCTTCACGGATCTCGACGCCCACCTCGCCCGGCGCGCGCTCATCTCGCTCAACGCCGAGCTGCGCCGCCGCGAGGAGATGCTCCGCGAGCACGGCGTCAAGGACCTCATCGAGCTCGAACAACGCCACCCCCGGCACGCCCCGGCCAACCTCCTCATCGTCATCGACGAGTTCGCGTTCCTGAAGAAGGAACTGCCCGAATTCGTCGCCGGGGTGGTCGACATCGCCCAGCGTGGGCGGTCGCTGGGCGTGCATCTGATGCTCGCGACGCAGCGGCCGGCGGGTGTCATCGACGACAACATCCGCGCCAACACCAACCTGCGCATCGCGCTGCGCGTCGCGGACGAGGGCGACAGCAACGACGTTCTCGACCGGCCCGACGCCGCCCGCATCCCCAAGAGCCTGCCGGGCCGGGGCTACGTGCGGATCGGCCACAGCGACATCAGCCTCGTCCAGAGCGCCTACGCCAACGCGCGCACCTCGGCGGGCGGCCAGGCCGCGCCCACGCTGGTCATGCTCGCGCCGCCCGGCTCCGGCCTGCGGGAACAGCCGGTCGCCCGGGGGTCCAGCGATGCCGGCGACGACCGCCCGACCGACCTGCAGCGTCTCGTCTCGGCGGTCCGCGCGGCCCACCAACTGGCCGGCGTGCCGGATCAGCCGCGACCATGGCTCGACACCCTGGCCGGGCACTACGACGTCGCTTCCCTCCCCGGCGACGGCTTCGCCGTCGCGCTCGGCGTCGTCGACCTACCGCACCGGCAGGCGCAGCAGCCGTGGCTCGTCGACCTCACCGACCTGGGCCATCTGCTCGTCTACGGCACGGCCGGTTCGGGCAAGACCCAAGCCCTGCGTACGCTCGCCGCCGGGCTGAACCGTCTCGACCCCTCCGACGTGCACATCTACGGGGTGGACTTCGCGAGCGGAGGCCTTCGGCCGTTGGCCGCGCTGCCTCAGTGCGGCGGCGTCGTCGGCGCCGACGAGCCCGAGCGGGTTGATCGTCTCTTCGCGATGCTCGACGGGGTGATCGCCGAACGCAAGCGGCTGCTGGGCACCACCGGCTCCTCCTCCATCGCCGAGCACCGGCACAAGACCGGCGAGCGGTTGCCGTTCTACGTCGTGCTGCTCGACGGGTACGCGGCGTTCCACAACACGTACCTCAACGTGGACCGGGGTGAACTCGTCGACACGCTCGCCCGGCAGATCGCCGACGGCCGGTCGGCGGGCGTGGTCTTCGTGATCACCGCCGACCGGCGCAACGCGATCCCGTCCACGCTGTCCGGGGCGATCTCGGCCCGGCTGGTGTTGCGGATGGCCGACGCCGAGGAGTATGCCGCGCTCGGCCTGCCCATGTCGGTCGCCCAGACCGAGCTGCCGCCCGGCCGAGGCTTCTTCGACGGCGACGAGGTGCAGGTCGCGGTGCTCGGGCCGGACGCGTCCGGCGCGGCCCAGGCGGCGGCGCTCGCCGCCCTCGACTCGACCGCATATCCGACCACGCCACCGGCCGTCACGGTCCTGCCCGACTCCGTTCCCCTCACCGACGTGGAGCCGGGGCCGCTGCGCGTACCGGTGGGGGTTTCCGGGGTGACGCACTCGATCGTCGACGTCGACCTCGACGACGTACCCGTCTTCGCGGTCTTCGGACCTGACCGGTCCGGCCGTTCCACGGCGCTGTCCACTGTTGTCCACGGGCTGCAGGGGCGGCTACCGGGGCTGGAGGCGTACCTGCTGGCCCCTCGGCGTACGTCCCTGCTGCGGCTGCCCGGGTGGACCGAGACGGCGGTCGGGCTGGACGCGTGCGACGTGCTCACCGGGCAGTTGCAGGAGTTGGTACGCGAGCGCGCCGCCGGCCCCGGCACACCGTGGCTCGTTGTGATCGACGACGGCGAGGAGATGGCCGACTCGCTGGGCGCGTCCGCGCTGTCCACGCTGGTCCGCCGGGGCCGCGACGCGGGCCTGGTGCTGCTCGCGGCCGCCGGTGTTTACGCGGTGCACCGTTCGTTCGGCGGTTGGCTCACCGACCTGCGCAAGGCCAAGCACGGCCTGCTGCTGCGGCCGGAGGTCGACGTGGACGGTGAGCTGTTCGGGCTGCGCCTGCCGCAGAAGGCGAGCCGCCGTTTCCCGCCCGGCCGCGCCTACCTGGTACGCCGGGGCGACGTGGACTACGTGCAGATCAGCTCGGCGGAAGCAGGCGAACACTCTCCGCAACCGGCTCTGGAATGATCAAGCAAGCTTGAGCGAGGCGAAGATGGCCCGGAAAGTGATCGCGTAGTCGTCGGCGAAGGCGGCCGGGCAGGTCGCGTAGCAGTGGATGAGGTGCTTCGTGCCCTGTCCGGTCAGCAGCGCCGCCTGGGTTTGGAAAAGGGGGAACGCCAGCCGATCGCTGCGGAAGGTGACCGCCGACAGCACCGCGTCGTGCCCGTCGATGGTTTCGTGCCGCCGCCCGTACACCTGCGGGTCGAGCATCTTCGTCCCCTGTGCCGCAGCGGCGGTTTCGACCAGTTCGTCCAGCGTCGCCGCCACCAGTACCCGCGTACTCAACACGACGAGATTCACGGTGAAGTCGGCGGGCGAGCCCGTGTCGACGGCGAACGCCGACGCCGTCGCATGGGGACGTGCCTCCCAGTTGTCCGGGAGGCTCAGCCGGAAGGCCGGCGGGGCCGGTGAGAGGGCACTTGGGTAGATCAGTTCCATGGTGGTCCTCCGACCGGTCCAGCGAGGAAGCGAGCTGCGGCGCTGGTCGCGTTGCTCGCGGCGTCATCGGGTGACGTGACGGCGGCGTATGCCCCGGACAGATCCGGAGCGGCGGGAACGGCCCCGGTTACCTGGCCGACCGTATCGCGTGCGGCGTCCCACGCCTGGGCCAGCACATCGTCGGCCGCGCCGCTGACGGCGTCCACCGCCCCCTGCGCGACCTGCCCGGCGCTGTCGATCGCCCCCTGAGCCGCGGCACCCGCGCTGTCCACGGCGTCGGCGACGGCGCCGAGCGCCGCGTCGGCCGCCGACCTGGCCTGATCGACGACCTGCTGAGCGCCGTCGACCGCATCCTGCGCCGCGCCCGCCGCGTCCCCGAGGGCACCCGCCGCATCGGCAAGACCGCCGGCAGCACCTGCGGCATCGCCGAGCGCCCCCGCATCGCTGAGCGCCCCAGCGCCGTCGAGCAACGAATCCGCCAGCGCGGGGGGATCGAAGAAGTCCGCGACCGCGTCGCCGACGTCGACCGCCGCGTCCGCGATGGACGAGACCGCGTCGCCGACCAGGTCGACCGCGCCTTCCAGCGTGCCGATGGGATCCGTGATGGCATCGCCGATGGCGCCGAAGATCTCTGCGGGCGAGATCGACAGGTCGAGCGAGAAACCGGCGCCGATGCCGAGCGCCGCGCCGACGTCCACCTTGAAGCCGACCTTGTCCCACGACACGGTGCCGCTGCCGCTGACCTCGATGCCGACGCCGACCTTGCCCTCGACGCCGACAGTCGCGCTCCCGGCGCTGCCCCCGATGGTGGCGCCCGCCCCGGCCGAGGCGCCGGCCTCCGCGCCGAGGCCGGCACCCACCGAGACCCCGTCCTTGCCGACGGACACCTCACCGTGGCCGCTCGCGTGCGCACCGGCCTCGGCCTCGGCGTGCCCGCTGGCGTCCCCGACGCCGTCGACGCCGATCGAGCCCTGCGCGCTGGCCTTGGCCTCCGCCGAAGCCTCGGCGCGGGCCGCGGCGCTGACCCCGTCCGGCCCGGCCGACGCGGATGCCTCGACCTCGGCCTGGGCGCGGACCGACGCGTCGGCCTGCCCCTGGGCGTGCACCGGGCCCGCGTCGATACTGCCCTCGGCGTGCGCCGAGGCCTCGACGCCGACGCCGGCCTTGGCGTGCGCGTGGGCGTTGCCCTTCTCGTCGACGCCCGCGTCCGCCTCCCCGTAGGCCCAGCCCCGACCGGCGGCAGAGACGAAGCCGGAACCCGAGACGACACCGCCGTCGAACGAGCCGCGCGCCTGCCAGGAACCGCCGAACCCGGCACGCGCCTCCGCGCTCGCCTGCGGCGGGAGGCTGCCATCGGCGTTGACCCACTGGGTGTCCCACGGCTGCGGCGCCGGCGAGCGCGGGATGAAGCGCAGGATGATCGGGAACGGGAGCAACTCGCCATGAGGGCCTGACGGCGTGGCGGGCGGCGGGGGCGGCGGGTCGGCGGCCGGCGGCTGCCCCTCCTCCGCCTCGATGCCGAGCACATGCTCGGCGAGGTTGTCGTGGTCGGTGGTGATCGCGCCGCCGAGGCTGTCGAGCCCGCCGAGGATCTGCTGATAGGCCGTGAAGAACGCCGGGTCCTCGCCCAGCTCGGCGCTCGCCCGCAGCAGCTCCATCCGGACGTCGGCAAGCTGCTGCAGGGCACCCTGCAGCGTCCGGGTCAACTGCCGAAGATCATCGGTGTTGATGCGTACCCGATCGGTCACGATCCGCCTGCCAGCTCCCGGCCGTGCTGACGCAGCAGGCGGCCGAGGTCGCGTAGCTGCGTGGCGACCCGCACCGCCTCGCCTCGCCGCCCACGCATCGCCTCGCGGAACCGGTCGGCCTTCGCGCACCGCCAGTCCGCGCTGTCGCCCTTGCCGACCAACTGCTGGCCGACGTAATAGACGTCGTCGGCGCGGTTGAGCAGCAGCCGCGCCAACTCCTCGAGCCGCGCCGCATCCATGGCCACGGGTTAGGAGCCGGCCTTCATGAGGGCGTCGCGGCGGCGAGCGATCTCCGCACCCGCCTCGCCCATCTGCTGCTGGAGGCGCTGCAACATGGGCTCGAAGTCGCTCTGCCACGACTCGCGGAAGCGCGACGCGGCCGGCCCCTCCCAGTAGGTGTTGCCGAGCTGGCTGCGGATCGTGCTCAGCACGTCCGCGACCATGCCGGCCTGCCGGTCGAACGTGGCCTTCAGCGCGGCGAGCTGGTCGAGCTCTCCACCGATCATCGGCATGGCGTCTGCTCCTAGCGGTCGAAGGTGAACGAGTGGTAGAGGGCATCGATCAGCTCGACCCCGTCCAGCGGGGCGAGCTGCACTGTCGCATCATCGTCGGGCTCCGCGCCGCGGTCGTCGGCGAGCGGCGTCAACAGCGCGGGCACGAGCCAGTAGCCGCTGCCGGCGGCCCATGCGAGCTCCGCGCCGGTGCGGCCGGCCCCGGTCCGCACCAGGACGCTCACCGCACCCAGGTCACCGCCCGCGAGAGCGGCACCGGCATCCTCCGGTACGCCCACGGCGGCCAGCGCCTCCCGCGCGGTCGCCGCCGAGCGCAGCACGCTCAGTGGAACGTTCACCGGGCCGCCGGCCGGCTTGGGCAGCTTCTCGACCCCGGCCCGCCACACCAATCGGGGCAGCAGGCCGTCGCTGTGGAACGGGGTCAGCCGTACGCCGTCGGACTCGGGCAGCACCTCCACAGCCGCGTCACCCGCGGCCGCGTACCGGATGGGCGGCGCCCACCGGCCACCGGCCGCCCGGTGCAGCTCGACCGTCAGCGCGGGGCGGCACACGACCTGCGTCAGGCGTACCACGGACAGGGGGACGCGTGGCGGGTCGCCGGGCAGGACGACGGCGCGGTCCAGGAGCGACTGCCGTGACGCGGCGAGCGCCTCCTCCCGGCGCCGGCGCGGATACACCGCCACCGACGCGCGCAGGTGACGCGGCACCGGCTCCCCGAGCAGACCGGCGACCTGCATGAAGTCGACGTGGCTGAGCGCGAGCGACTGCTCGACGACCGATTCGCCCGCTGCTGCTCCCGCACTCACGCGCTCACCCTCACTCCTGCGGCAACCGCTGCACGGCCAGCTTGAGCAGGCCGGGAAGCGCCGCTTCGCGGCCCGCGGCGGCCGGCATCAGCGCCACCTGCACAGTGTTGTCGCCGACGCGGGCGAACACCGACTGGGCACGCGCGAACGCGGCGTCGCCGATGCCGGGCAGCGGTGTGCCCTGGCGCGCCGCCCGCCACGTCATCGAGCCGAAGAGGCCGTGTGCCGTGAGCAGCATGAGGACCGGGCCCTCCGGTGTGGAGAACTGCACGAGCCCGCCCGGCCCCGGCGTCCCCTGCACGGTGACCGGTGACGGCCACTGCAGGGCGCTCGCGACCTCCTCCCCGTGCAGCAGCGTGACGTTGCGGGCCGCAGCCGAGACCGGTGCCGCGCTGCCGCCGCCGGGGTGCCGGTTGATCGCGGCGAGAACCAGGTTGTCGGTCGGCACGTCCGGCTGCGGCGCGTGGCTCGTGGCCCGCTCGACGACGTTCACCGCCATGACGCGCCGCGACCAGGGCCGGACGGTCATCTGGATCGTGTCGCCGGTCGCGCAACTGCCCCCCAGCGCCAACGGAAGGGCCCACGCCACGGTGTGGTCGCTCGTGCCGTCGTCGACCGCGAGATAGTAGGTGATCGGCTGCGGTGGGCCACTGTCGTCGCTGCTGGAGGTCTGCGTTCGCCACACGGCGAACCAGAGGACCTGACCGGTCACCGCTCTCGGCGCCGCGAGGTCGGTGATCGTACGCGCGACGGTGTAGCAGCCGCGCAGCAGCAGCAGCACGCCGGCCACGGTGATCAGGGCCGAGGTGAGGCCGGCGAACGGGGCGAAGGCGCTCGCCGACACCGCGTCGATCTGCATCGCGATGTCCACCACGATGTGGCCGTAGCGGGCGATGACGAAGCCGATGACGGCCAGCAGGACGCCGCGGAACACCAGCATCGGTGCGGTTTCCCCGTACCGTCCGCTGTTCGGATAGCGCACCCGTACCCGGTGCCAGGTGCCGCCGAAGGTGGACCACACCCGGGTACGGTCACCCATGCCCATGTCGATGACGGTGCTCGCCGTGCGGGTCGCCCCGAGCGCGGCGCCATAGGCGAGGTAGCGATCCCAGAGCCCGACGGCGGCCGGGGGCAGATCCGCGAACGCGTCGTGCCCGCGCAGCCAGTCACGCACACCCAGCCACCGGCCTGCGGCCTGCCGCCCCGTGGCGGTGTCCCGCTCCCCGTTGTAGCGGCCGGCGTACGTCGACAGCACCGCGAAGCCGACGACGTACGCCCAGAAGATGCCCTCGATGTCGTCGTCGTGCTTGCCCGGCGTACGGATGGCCCAGTGGCCGAAGCCGTAGGTGATTCCGGCCGCGGCGACAGCGGCCACGATCACCAGGAAGACGACGATCGCCGGGCCGAAGCGGCGGCGCGACAGGCCGCGCGCCCGACTGTCCGCGATGACCTCCCTGCGCAGCGCCTTCCACCAGGACTTCGCCGCCTTCGCGTCCCGGAAGGTCATCGCGGTCAGCGGCACCACGCCGTCCATGGCCAGCTCCTTGACCCGCTCGTAGACCCGAGTCTCGTACGCGTTCAGCCCGGTCGGCACGGCGCTCGTCAGGTGGACCGTGGTGTGGTAGGGGTCGTTGTCGGGCTGGCGGAACTCCAGGTAGCCGCGCGCGCCCAGATCCAGCAGCGTCGCCTCGGCGGCGTCCTCGGTGACCTGCCAGCCGGTGCCGAGCAGGCTCGCCACGGCGGGCGGCTCCTCCGGCAGGTCCTGCGAGGGCGGTGCGGCGTGGATGTGGCGCGGCCTGGTGATCGACAGCAGCAACCCGTACGCGCCGAAGAAGAGCGCGAGGGACGCGCCGATGGCACCGATCTCGAGGACGACGGGGCTCATGTTTAGAACCGCACCTGCACCGGGCCGCGCTCGCCCTCGGCCGTCTCGAAGAACTGTCGCGTCTTGAACCCGACCAGGCCGGCGATCAGCACGGTCGGGAAGGTCTGCCCGGCGGTGTTGTAGGTTTGCACAGCCGAGTTGTAGAACTGCCGCGCGTACGCGATCTTGTTTTCGGTGGTGGCGAGCTCGGCCTGCAGGGCCGCGAAGTTCTGGCTGGCCTTGAGGTCCGGGTACGCCTCCGCGACCGCGAAGAGCCGACCGAGGCTCTGGGTGAGCACGTTCTCCGCCTGGGCCCGGGCGGCGGGCTCGGCGTTCGCCGCCGCGACCACCCCGGTACGCGCCGCGGTCACCGCCGCGAGCGTGGTGCTCTCATGCGCGGTGTAGCCCTTGACGGTCTCCACGAGATTCGGAATCAGGTCTGAGCGTCGCTTGAGCTGCACGTCGATCTGGGCCCATGAGGCGTCGACCTGATTGCGCAGTCGTACGATGCGGTTGTAGATCGCGATCGTCCACCCGAGCACAACGACGATCAACAGGCACATCAGCCCGCCGATGACCGCTATGAATCCGCCCGTTTCCGCCACGGGGCTCTCCTTCTATGCGCGTCCATAGACCGTCGCCGGGGAGTGTGCCACCTCGACGCAACGGAGGCATCGAACGTTCGGTGTGGTCCGGCCGCCCAATTCGCCATGCCCCTGGACCAGGCGCGACACTGCCTCGTCAGGGGTGGCCGAAGCCCCCCTGACGAGGCAGTGATCGCGGGATGCCGATCTGGCGTACGTCCGCTACTTGACGATCGTGATCGTTGCCGTGCGGTAGTTGTTGCGCGTGTCGTTCTTCGTCGGGTCGTAGCCCTTCTCGATGTTGCCCGCGGCGTCGATCGAGAACCAGTTGAACGTCGTCGTCTCGGTCAGGTGGAACACCTGCCCAGGCTCCCGGAACTCCGTCGCCTCGTAGCGCGGCGACTCGAGCGTGGGCCGGCTGCCGTCCGTCGTGTAGTAGATCGTGGCCGGCTCGCTGGTCTCGAAGTGCACGTCAACGGACCCGGAGTATTTCCCGGCGCCGGGAACGAGCTCGGACGTCGGCTTCTTGTTGTCCTTGCCCCACTCCGCCGCGATCCGGAACATTTCCATGATGCCGTTGGCGTACTCCATCGTCTCGGCGTGGCCGCTGACGAGCTCCGGGTTGCCCACCCAGGCCGGTTGGAACGAGCCCCCCTGCCAGTTGCCGGTGGCCGGGTTGTAGATCGAGCCGCCGACCTCCCAGCCGAAGGCGTAGATCCCGTAGGTGTGGTAGAGGTCCTCGCGCACGTTGCCCGCGGAGGAGTAGAGAACGTCCGACGAGCCGCCGACGTTCTCCGGCGTGACGACGGTCTCCCGGTGCGCCTTGACCTGAGAGAGAATCCGGGCGGCCGACTGCCAGTAGAACGCCTCGTCACCGAGCGGCGGGCGCGGCGTGGTGATCCGCCCGTTCGCGATGTAGGCGCCGGGCTGCCAGAACAGCTGGCCGCCGTTGGAGTGCACGGACATCATGAACTTGATGTTCCGGTACTTCTCGACCAGCCAGATGATGTTCTTCGACTCGGGCTCGGACAGCTTCTCCGGGCCCTGATAGGTGTCGCTGATGCAGCTGGTCGAGCCGCCCGAGTAGCCGTCGTGCCCCGACCCGACCCGGTAGTTCCGGTTCAGGTCGACGCCCCAGGAGTTACGCCGGGCCGGATCGGCGTCGGCGTCCGCGCAGTGGTTCGTCAGGTTACGGCGCTGCGAGGCGTAGTTGTAGAAGCTGTAGTTCGCCCCGTCGGGGTTGTTCGACAGGATGAGGAAGACGTCGGTGTTGTCGACGATCTTCTTCGTCTCCTTGTCGGTGTCGTAGTTGCGCACCAGACGCTCGGCCGCCTCGAGCGAGGTCGTCGCGGGCACCCACTCGCGGGCGTGGTCCTGCGCCTGGATCAGGACACCCGGCTTCTTGCCGTCGCGGTGCTTGCCGATCCGCAGGACGGGGATCGTGGCCGGGCCACGCGGCACGTCGCCCTCGGGGGCGCCGACGCGCTTCTCGTCGAGGAAGTCGGTCAGGGCCACCGGGGCCGGGGTCGCCTGCACGATGCCGGTGCCCGCGTTGGTGCGATACGGGTGAGCCCGATCGATCAGGCCGCCGGACTGCGTCTTCAGCGCGTTCGCCACCTGCGCCGCGGTGCTCGCGAGCGCCCCGGATGCGTTCTTCGCGAGCAGCACGCGAACGGCCTTGCCGTTGACCTCGACGGCGAGCGGAAGGTTCGCCCCGGGCCGGTTCACGAACTCGACGGTGATGTCGTTGCCGCCCTCGTGGCCCCACGCCGCCGAGCTGACGACGACCGCGGCCTGCCCGGTGCCGCCGATCGTGGCCTGCGCCTTACGCTGGTAGCCGTTCGTCTTGTTTGGCAGGTAGACGATCTCGGCGATCTTCGGGTACTGGCGGGCGATCTCCTCGGCGCGGCGGTAGAGCTGCTGCGGAGTCTTGTAGCCGTCGATGAAGTCCCGCTGGTAGCTGGGGTTGTCCGTCAGCGGCGGCGCGCCGTTCTCGAGCCAGTCTGAGACGTAGCCGGTGGCCACGCCGCCGGTCGAGCTCGTGACCCGGATCTGGCTCGGGCGGGCGGCGAGCTTGAACAGGTTGCGGTGGAACATGTACTGGCCGGAGTCGACGAACCGGCTCATCGTCCGGGCGTAGCCGAACGAGGTACCCGAGCCCGAGTCGTTCTCCAACTGCATCGTGACGAGCGGGTTCGCCTGCTGCCCCTGAGTGGTCCGGGCCTCGACGTAGAGGAAACCCTGGCCCTTGGTGGTAAACCAGTCGGC
The DNA here is from genome assembly GCF_040636055.1 of Micromonospora sp. NPDC006766. Taxonomy (NCBI): domain Bacteria; kingdom Bacillati; phylum Actinomycetota; class Actinomycetes; order Micromonosporales; family Micromonosporaceae; genus Micromonospora; species Micromonospora sp. NPDC006766. The sequence continues at coordinate 17,335 of NZ_JBEYIX010000011.1, forward strand.
GCGGGCGATCCGTACCGTGGCCTCCTGGCTGAGCGCCTGGACGGTCTGCAGGCGAGGGGCCTGGAGGCCGCCATCGGCCTCCTCGCTCCAGGCGAAGCCCTCGTCGTCGCCGAGGATCTTGACACCCATCGCCTCGAGTTCGGCGACCTGCTCGGCGGTCAGCACCGCCTCGCCTTCGATGCCGTCCGGCACGCGCGTGAGGCCGTGCTCGAGGTCGAAACCGGCGGCGACGACCTCGTCCAGCATGTCGCTGCCGGTCAGCTGGATGCGTACGAGGCTTGCCGAGTCCGGATCCTCGAGGTGGGATCGGACCGGGCCCGCCGTGGCTGGTCCCGCGGGGTCGGCGCCCGCGGGCGCGGTCGTCATGAGGACGCTCCCCATCAGTGCGGGCAGCGCGAGAAGCGCGATGCGCCGTTGTCTGCGTCGCATTCTCCCCTCCTTCTGCTTGTGACGTCTAATTGGTGACCGACCCTGACGCGCGCCGATCATGTCCATAAAGGACAGTTACATCAGCCCGCGAACAGCGATCCCGGGTACGGCGATGGTCACCGTCGTGAGGCGAATCGGGAGGCCGTGGGCGAGCCGGATTCGGTGAGCGTATGTGCATACGTGACATCGATCGCTGACGTGCCCCGGATTTGAGCATTACTTGAGGCACCTTCGGTGACGCTCACCGCCCGGACCGGGGACGCAGGTCCCGCACGCTCAGATACAGCCGGTGGAGGGTGATGACGAAAGCCAGCCACGCCAGCCCGAGGGTCCAGGCCACCAGCACGTCGGTGAGCCAGTGGTGGCCGAGGAAGACCCGGCTCAGGCCCATGGCGACAGCGAACAACATCGCTACGGCGACGGTGACCGTCCGGGTGTACCACCGCCGCTGGCGCAGGACAAGCAGATAGGCCACGACCCCGGCGATGACCACCGCGTTGAGGGCGTGCCCGCTGGGAAACGACGCGGAGGTCTCGTACGGTGGCACCGCGTCGGCCAGCGGTGGGCGGACCCGCCCGACGAGGGACTTCCCGACGATCGTCATCAGCAGTGACCCGGCGGCGGCCACCGCCATGAGCAGCACGGGACTGACCTGCCGACGGCGGATCGCCAGACCGATCACGGCGACGGCGGCGAGGATCGGCATGACGACCGGACCGCCGAGGGTGGTGAACCCGGTGACCGCCGTGTCGAGCGACGGTGTGCGAGCGGCGATGGCCGCCTGCAGGACCGGCTTGTCAAGGCCTGCGACACCGTCCGCCTCGGCAACCGCTTCATAGATTTCCACCGACGCGGCGGTCAGCGCGACGACGAGCACGACGCCGATCAGCAGGGTCAGTGCCAGCGCCGGGTACCTGCCGACGCGACGTGCCGCCCGACGGGTCAGCGTCACCATGAGCCGGCCGAGCGTGCTCCGCCATGCCGTCAGGTCACGCCAGCCGACGTAGCGGTCGTCCTCGGCCCGGACGGCGTCCCACTCCGGCTGGCGGTCATCGCGGTCGTGGGAGGCGCTCATCTCGTGATCATGCCACCGGCGACTGCCGCCGCCACGGGCGACGGTAAGGACCGGTCTCCGGTGTCCTCTACCCGCCTACCGCCGCTTGCGCGGCAGCGCGCTGAGCAGGGGCGGGGATTCCCAGGCGGGTTCTCCGCGGCCCTGCCAGCGTTCCAGGTCCGGCGTTTCGAGTCGCGGGCGGCCCGACAGGTAGAGCGCGGTGGCGCCGGCGAGCCCGACGGCGGCGATGGCGAGGCAGATCCAGAGCGCATCACGGGTGCCCGACGTCTGGTCACTGCCCAGGGTCGCGGCGAGGAACACGAGGATCGGGGCGGTCAGGAAGGCGGTCACCGCCCGCAGCAGCTCGATCAGGGCGAACACCCGCTGCAGCATGTTCGCCCGCAGGGACAGGCCCGCCAGGAAAAGTGCTGGCGAGACCGCCGCTGCCACGCCCAGCCCGAGCAGGCCGGTGGCCCCCGCGAGGGCGGGACCGATCGCCGGCAGTGTTCCCAGCAGCAGCGCCGCAGTGGCCACCACCATCAGCAGCCCCGCCACGATCAGCAGCGGGGTGAACCGGGTACGGAACAGTGCCGCGAACAGCCCGGCGACGGCGATGGCGGCGATGAACTCGGGGAGGAAGATGAGCGCGGCGGTTACCGGTGTGCTGGCGGTACGCAGCACGACCAGGAGCAGTTCCATGGCGCCGAAGGCGGCGGCGCTGGCGGTGAGCGCGGCGAAGATCCCCGCCAGCGGGACCGAGGTGGCGAGCGCCTTGACCGGCACGAGCGGGTTGGCCAGCCGGTATTCGTAGACGACCAGGTACGCGATCAGGGCGACTCCGACGATGAGAGGGGCCACCGACAGCACGTCAGCGCTCATGCTGGCCTGTAGTCGGCCCGCGCCGTAGAAGGCCGCGCCGCAGCCGGTGACCCCCAGCGTCAGCGCGACGATGTCCCACGGTGCGCTGCGGTCCTGGGGCGGGGTGTCGCGGAAGGTCAGCACGGAGAACAGGAGCGCCAGGCCCGCCACCGCCGCGACGCTCCAGAACAGCACCCGCCAGTTACCGGCGGCGGCCTGCAGTGCGCCGATGGTCGGACCGACGGCCACGGCGCCGAAGATGCACAGGTTCAGGATGCCGGCGCTAACCGGCATCTTGGTCGCCGGCCAGGCGGTGACCAGCGGGGGGACCGCGGCGATCAGCATCAGACTGGTCAGCAGCCCCTGGGCGATGAACGCCGCGATGAACACCGCCGCGTTCGGGGCCCAGGCCGCGAGCATGGACGCGACGAAGAAGCAGACCTCGTAGCCGACGAGCATGCGTCGCGGCGGGAAGTGCATGGCGAACTGCGCGGCCAGCAGAGTGCCGACCGCGTACGCGCCGGCGGACAGGCTCGCCGTCACCACCAACGCGGGGCGGGAAATGCCGAGGCTCGTCGAGATGGCCTCGCCGAGCGGGAGCACGGCCACCGTCAGGACCAGGTACGGGACCAGGGAACAGACCACGAGGGCCACGGCCCCCGGGTAGCTTTCTGCGAGAGGTCCCTGACGCACCCGCGCGCCTTACCCACGGCACACCCGGGTAAACCGAGACCGACCTCATCGGCACCCGGCTCGACGGGTCGCCTGCGGCCGCGCACGGGGTCGGTTAGGCCGTTTCCAGCTCCCGCTTCAGACTGCGCAGGGTTTCCCGCATGCCGTCGCGGTTGACGGTCGGACGATCCCCCGCCACCCGACCGGTAAAGATCCGACCGAGGGCGCGGGCCACCTGGTTGCGCCGGTCCTGCCAGTATTCGGTCACCTGCGTGCCGCCGTCGGTCTCGGTGAAGCGGTAGCCCCAGCGGGCGACCGGCTGGCCGAAGGTGGTCACGTCGAAGGCGAACTCGCGGTTCGGCGTCGCGGTGACGACCCGGCAGGTGGTGAACCAGAGGTACGGGCCCCGCCGGTTCCAGCCGACGAAGCGTCGGGGTTGCCCGCCGTCGCGTCGGGTGACCCAGATCGCGACGCACTCGGGGCTCCACCGGGCGATCCGCCGCACGTCGGCCACCGCCGCGTAGACCGTGGCCACGGACGCCGCGACGGTGATCTGTTCGGCGATCTCCGGGCCGGGCCCGGCAGCCTCCGGGCTCATCAGCTTCTCCAGGGCAGGTGGTCGGGCAGGTCGCTACTGACCCGCCCGGTGAAGACCGGGGCGCGGCGCTGCCGGAAGGAGTCGAAGCCCTCCCGCGCGTCGGGGCTGCGCAGCGCCTCGGCGGAGAGCCGGGAGTCCAGCCGGTGAGCCGGGTACGGCGAGTCCAGGGCGCTGGTGCGGTAGAGCATCTGCCGGATGACCGCCACGGACACCGGCGCAGTGCTGGCGGCGAGAGTCCGCGCGAGCTGGTAGGCCTTGTCGAGCAGGTGCTCCGGCTCGTGGACGCTGTGCACCAGACCGGCGGAGAGCGCCTCGGCCGCGTCGAAGGCCCGCCCGCTGATCATCCAGTCGAGGGCGCGGCCCAGGCCCACCAGACGGGGCAGGAACCAGGTGGACGCGCCTTCGGCGTAGATGCCGCGTCGGCTGAAGACGTACCCGAATCGCGCGTCGGTGGCGGCGAGCCGGTAGTCGGCCGGCAGGATGATGGTGGCGCCCGCGCCGACGGCCGCGCCCCGGATCGCGGCGATGACCGGCTTGTTCATGGCGAAGATGCGCATCGAGCAACGACCCGCCGGCTCCGCCCAGTCGGCGTCCGGGTCGTCGGGGGTGTCGAACTCCGTCAGGGACATGTCCAGCCCGGCGCAGAAGTGTTCCCCCGTGCCGGTGAGGACGACGACCCGGACGTCGTCGTCGTGGTCGGCGCGGTCGAACGCGTGGGCGAGTTCGTCGGCCATGCGCGGGGTGTAGCTGTTGCGCTCCTCGGGGCGGTTCAGCGAGATCGTGGCGATCCGATCGGAGACGGCGTAGGTGATCTCGCAGTACGTGTCCACGCCGGCACCATAGAGCACGGTCAGTGCAAGCAGCTCGGCTGTTCGGCCATCGGCTTCGTCCTGAGTAGACAATTGTTCAGGTGCCTCCGTTCGGGCAGACTTCCGCCCGTGACCTCCAGTGTCTTCGATCTCTACCGCCGCCATCTCGGCGAAGGGCTGGGGCGGGTCGCGGCCATGCTCGACACACCACTGGAGGTCGGCGCCACCGGCGCGCTGGTGCACACCGCGGACGGGCGTCACCTGGTGAACTGCGCCGGTTACGGTGTGTTCTTCGTCGGCGCCGGGCATCCGACCGTGCTCGACGCGGTGCGAGACCAGCTCGAACAGCAGGCGTTGTCCACCCGCGTGCTGCTGAACGAGCCCGCCGCCCGGGCCGCCGAGGCGCTCGCCTCGGTGACGCCGGAGGGCCTGGTCAAGGTGCACTTCTCCAACTCGGGCGCGGAGGCGGTGGAGACCGCGATCAAGATCGCCCGGGCGAACGGGCGACACCGGCTGGTGTCCATGCACAGCGGCTACCACGGCAAGACGGTCGGTGCGCTGTCGCTCACCGCACGGTCGCTCTATCAGGATCCGTTCCGCCCGCTGCTGCCTGAGGTCACCCACGTCAGCTTCGGCGACCTGGACGAACTGGCCGCCGTTGTCGACCGGGACGTCTGCGTGGTCGTCGAGCCGGTGCAGAGCGAGGGCGGGGTGATCATCCCCGAGTCCGGCTATCTCAAGGCGGTCGAGGCGCTCTGCCGCGAGCGGGGCGGGCTGCTCGTCCTGGACGAGGTGATGACCGGGCTGGGGCGGCTCGGGACCTGGTGGGGAGCGGATCGCGACGGCGTACGGCCGGATGTCCTGCTGGTCGGCAAGGCGCTCAGCGGCGGGCTGGTGCCGGTCGCGGCGACGGTCACGACCGAGGAGGCGTTCGCGCCGTTCGACAAGGACCCCTACCTGCACACGTCGACGTTCTCCGCGAATCCCCTGGCGATGGCCGCGGTCCGCGCGACAGTCGAGGTGATCAACGGGGAACGGCTGGTCGACCGGGCGGCCACGCTGGGCGCGCGGCTGTTCGCGGCCATCACCGACAGGCTGTGGCCGATCGGGCACCTGGTGGCCGACGTACGCGGGGCCGGGCTGCTCATCGGCGTGGAGTTCCGTTCCGGCCTGCACGCCGCGGAGTTCCTGATGGATCTGCTCGACAACGACGTGCTCGTCAACCACTCGATGAACGCGCACCCGGTGCTGCGGCTGACCCCGCCCGCCACGATGACCCCGCAGGAGGAGGCGCGGCTGGTCGCGGGGTTCGAGCGGGCCAGCGTCGCCCTGGCCGCGCGCTTCCCCGCCTCGGAAAGCGAACCATCCGCATGACCCGGCGTACGGTCCTGGTCACCGGGGCCAGCGGCGTCGTGGGCACCGCCGTCCTGGCCGAGCTTTCCGGCTACGACGTGATCGCCGGAGCCCACCGGCGGCTGCCCGCCGGCTCGGACCGGGTGGTCCGGCTGGACCTGCACGCGCCTGCACTCGGGCTGGATCGCCGCGCCTACCGCGAGCTGTGCACGGAGGTCGACGTGGTGATCCACTCGGCCGCTATCGTCAACTTCTCCGCCGACCAGGCGGAGGTGGACCGGCTCAACATCGAGGGCCTCGGCCGGGTCATGGAGTTCGCCGCTGAGGCCGAGGCGACGCTGGTGCACGTCAGCACCGCCTACGTGTCCCGGTACGGCCAGGCCGGTGGCGGCGGCCGGCTGGGCACGGAGAAGGTGGCCGCGCGGACCGACGAGTACGTGACCTCGAAATACCTCGGCGAGCGGATGGTCCGCGACAGCGGCATCGACGCGGTGATCGTCCGGCCGGCGATCGTCATCGGCGACTCCCGCACCGGCGCCATCCGGCAGCACCAGGGGGTGCACCTGCTCGCCGAATACCTGGTGACCCAGCAGCTGCCGTTCATCCCGGCGCATCCCGGCACGTTCTTCGACCTCGTCCCACAGGACATGGTCGCGCGGGGAATCCGCGCCGTGGTCGACGCCGACCTGCGCACGGGCGAGTACTGGCTGACCGCGGGACCCGCCGGCCTCCCGGTCGAGCGCTACCTCGAACTGGTGACGGAGACCGCCCGCGAGTGCGGCAGGGACATTCCCGCCGGCCGGATCGCCGATCCGTCGATCGTGGATCGGCTGGTCCGGCCGGCGTTCGCGGACGTCCTCGCCCCCGAGGACCTGGCTCGGCTGGACGGCGTGGTGGCGGTCTGCGGGCTGGTCATCATTCCTGAGCTGCTGCCGACGTCGTTCGGGACGATCCCCGGCGGACCGGACGCGATGACCCCGACGCAGGTTGAGGACGCGTGGCGGGTCAGCCTGCGTCACCTGATCCGGGGGCTGAAGCCGTGAACGTCGACCCGACCTGAGGAGGCCCGCAGCGATGGAGTGCTCGGTCATCATGCACGCCCTGCTGCCCGGGGCGGACGCCAAGGAGTCGTTCGACCGGTTGGCCGACTTCGCCGCGTACCCGGAGTTCACCGACGCCGTGCGGACGGTCGGGGTGACCCGGGTCAGCTCCACCGAGGTGGAGTCGAAGTGGGAGGTGAACTTCCGCCGGGGCATCCTGGTCTGGACCGAACGCGACGAGATCGACCCGGTCAACCGCCGGATCGTTTTCGATCAGGTCACGGGTGACTTCGCGACGTTCTCCGGTACGTGGCTCGTGGTCGAGACCGACGACGGGGTGCGGGTCGAGTTCGACAGCCGGTTCGACCTCGGCATCGCCTCCCTGGCGAGCCTGATCGACCCGGTGGCGTGCGCGGCGATGCGCGACTCGATCCGGGACATCCTGCTCGGGTTGTTCGGCTCCGGCATCGAGGTCATCGTGGTGGAGGCCGCCCCGCTCGGCTGAGCGGTCCGGACCGGCTGTCCACAGCAGATCGGACGAGGGTGCGCCGAACTCGACGCCCGGTACGATCATCGCTGTGCTGCCGATACACGTGACGGTTTGGTCGCGATGCTGGCCTCGATTCGCCGCCCGGAACGAGTCAGTTCCTTGGCGCTCATCGAGCCGGCCGCGCTCGCCGTGACTGCCGACCATCCCACTGTTGCCGCCGCACTCGAAGCCAACCGGCGCTACGTGGCCGCTTCGCAGTCCACGACGGCAGAGGACTACCTGCGCGCGTCGTACGGCGCGGGCGACGAGAGGGTGCCCGAGCCACGGGAGTTCGCCCTGCGGGCGGCGCGGACAGCCATGCGGGAGCGGCCGTGCTGGGAAGCCGACGTGCCGGTCAACGCTCTCCGCCCGACCAGCTACCCGAAGATGGTGCTGGCCGGTACGTGGGAGACGGCGCCAGCGGACTATCGGTCAACAACCGGAGACGCACTGGTTGCCACGGCAGGAGTCATCGCCGAGCGGATCGATGCCCGTTTCCACCAGATCGCAGGCGCGGATCACGCGCCACACCAACAACGGCCCGACGAGGTGAATCGGCTCCTGCTCGACCTGTGGGAGCAGGCAGCCGACCGTGCCGCGCCTGGCGCCGGCGCATGAACCTCCGTTGCCTGTTCAACGCCTACGCCTCTTGGTAGGCCTCTCCGCCTCTACGGCGACCTGAGCGCCTCTACCAGCGACCTCCCGGTGCCCGCGATGGGTGCCGGGGTAATCGTCAGATCGAACGGCGCACGATGCGTGGTCGGGTCGGCGGCCGGAGGTGCTTCTCCTTGTGCGCCGGACCATCTCATCCCACACCTCCTGGGGGAAGGCGGGGTCCGGCGGTATCCATCTGTGCGAGTTGTCGGAGTAGTGGAACTTCTCGTCTCCCGGATCGACTCGGCTCAAGACCGCACCCACCCGAGGAACCGGCGGTGCAGTGCGCCGGCGGGAGCCCAGCCCATGTCCTGCGTGGCGGACACCAAGTGCGAGGCCATGTAGATCGACAGGGACACCCGAGCGCCGTCGTACTCGGCCAGCAGCTCACGGCGACGTGTGGGACAGGGCCAGGGCGCGCCACACCCGGCGCAAGTCCAGACGGGCAGAACCGGTCCATGGTCAGTCATCGGCTCTCCCCCTGACCCGGGGCCAGAAGATCCCGGTATAGGCGCTTTCGCGGCATAGAGATATGCTCCTGGTCAACCGATGGATTAGTCAACTGGCAATAGCCATTAGACTAGCAGCTGTCTGCCTACTTTCAGGGAATGGACCGAGGGCCAGGGCAGCTCATGGGGCCCTACGAGATCGCTCAGCGCCTCGGCGTCTCGCGGCAGCGGTTCCAGCAGCTCGCCCGGTATCCCACTTTCCCAAAGCCGTATCAGGAACTGCGCGGCATGAAGGTGTGGCTGGCCGAGGAGATCGAGCAGTGGATCAAGGAGTACCGCCAGCCCCGCCCGACCGACGAGGACTGACAGAGTTTCCGACACTTTCGGAATGGTCGACGTGGATCCGGGTGCAGGCGGTCTGCGTACAGCCGCCGACCTCGCAGCCCGCGCCGGGATGATCCCCGGTGGTCCGGTGCCACCGCCCTTCCTGCTGGGCTGGGACATCGCCGGCGAGGTGGCCTCGGTCGGCTCCGGTATTCAAGGCCCCATTTCGCGACTCGGTGGCGGCCGGCTGCGGGTCGCGAGGTCCTCGCCGACTTCGGAACTACTCGTTTAGTCGAGCAGGTCGAAGAAATCGTCCTGCGCCGCGTCGACCCGGTCGGGCGCCGTGTCGACCAGCGGCAGCAGGCGGTTGACGGCGTCGGCGAGCCGCTGGCGGGTCACCCCGTCCATGGCGAGGTTGGTCAGGCTGGACTCCAGGCGGGCCAGTTCCTGCAGCACACCGAGCGCGGTGGACGCCTGCTCGGGGAGCAGCTCACCACGCAGGTAGCCGACCAACTCGCGTACGCTCGGGTGGTCGAAGGCCACCGTCGCGGGCAGCGTGAGCCCGGTCGCGGCGGCGAGGCGGTTGCGCAGCTCCACCGCCGTCAACGAGTCGAATCCGAGCTCGGGCAGGCTCCGGGCGCTGTCCAGGTCGGCGGCCGAGGCGTGGCCGAGGACCCGGGCGACCTCGGTGAGCACCGTCTCGCGCAGCAACCGGTCCTGCTCGGCGGGCGCGAGCCCGGACAGGACCCGGGCGAGATCCGTACCTCCCGGCCGGGTGCCGGCACCCGGGTCGACCGTGGCCGGCCGCGCAGCCCCGGAAACGTCCTCATCGGGTACGCGGTCCGCGGCCATCAGGTCGTGCAGCACGGTCGGCACCGACCGCCGGTCGTGCCCGTCGAGCAGCGCGCGGTCCACGTCAACGAGGACCGGCGTCGGCGTGTCCGTGTCGAGCGCCCGGTCCAGCAGTTCCAGCCCGCGCTGCGCCGACAGCGGCGTCAGCCCGATTCTCCGCATGCGGCGCAGGCCGGTCGCGCTGACCTGTTCGGCCATCCCGTCCGGCAGCTCCCACAGGCCCCACGCCAGCGACTGCGCCGGCAGCCCCTGCGCGCGCCGGTGCCGGGCGAGGGCGTCGAGGTAGGCGTTGGCGGCCGCGTAACCCGACTGCCCGGGCGACCCGAACAGACCGGCGGCGGAGGAGAAGAGCACGAACGCGGCCAGGTCGCGGTCCCGGGTCTGCTCGTGCAACTGTCGTGCGCCGTCCGCCTTCGGCCGCAGCACCTCGGCCACCCGCTGCGGGGTCTGCGACTCGACGACCCCGTCGTCCAGCACCCCGGCCAGATGCAGCACCGCGGTGAGCGGGTGTTCGGCGGGGATCAACGCCAGCAGGTCGGTCAGGGCCTCCGGGTCGGCGACGTCGCAGGCGACGACGCGTACCGACGCCGCGCCGAGCACCCGTAGCTCGCCGACCAGGTCGGCGACGCCGGGAGCGTCGGGTCCGCGCCGGGACGCCAGCACCAGATGCCGGGCGCTGCCCCGGCGCACCAGGTGTCGCGCCACGAGGCGGCCGAGGGCGCCGGTCGCGCCGGTGACGAGGGTGGTTCCCTCCGGGTGCCACGGTCGCGGCCCGGGTTCGGTGGCGGCCCGGGTCTCCGAAGCGGGGCTGTCGGGGGCGTGCAGCCGGGGCACCAGCAGCGCACCCGCGCGGACAGCGACCTGCGGTTCGCTGGTGGCGACGGCCGCTGCGAGCGCCTGCCGAGACGCCGGGTCGTCGTCCAGGTCGATCAACGTGAACCGGCCGGGCTGCTCGGACTGCGCCGACCGCAGCAGCCCCCACGCCGCCGCCTGAGCCAGGTCGCAGGGCTCGTCGGCGACGGCCCCTCGGGTCACCACCGCCAGCCGGGCGGCACTGTGGCGCGGGTCGGCCAACCAGCGCTGTGCCAGGTCGAGCGCGGCGACGACGGTGCGGTGTGGGTCGTCGCCGCCCGCGGGCAGTTCGACGCAGACGACGTCGGGCACCGGGTCGGTGGCCGCCAGCTCGTCGAGCCAGACCACGGGCTGGTCGGCTGGGCCTGCGGCGGCGGTCACCCAACGCAGCTCGTACCCGCCGACCGGATCACCGGCGGACGGCCCGAGGGCGAGGCGGTCGGGGGTGATGGGCCGCAGCGCGACGTGCCGCACGGTGGCGACCGGCGCACCGGACGGGTCGGCGAGGACCACCTCGACGCCGTCGCCGTCGCGGGTCAGCCGCACCCGCAGCGCCGTGCCGCCCCGGGCGTGCACCTGCAGGCCGGCCCAGGAGAAGGGCAGCGCGATCCCGCCGGCGCCGCTAGCGTCGCCGAGCAGACCGAGGGCGTGCAGCGACGCGTCGAGCAGCGCCGGATGCAGCAGGTACCCCTCGGCCGCGTCGGCGTCGGGCAGCGTCACGTCGGCGAAGATCTCGTCGCCCCGTTGCCATGCCCGGTCGACGCCGCGGAAGGTCGGGCCGTAGTCGTAGCCGCCGGCCCGCAGTCGGTCGTAGAACCCGTCGGTGTCCAGCGGCGCCGCGCCCGGCGGCGGCCAGAGCCGCAGCCGGGTGGCGTCGCTGGCCCGCACCGGGGCGACGGTGCCCGTCGCGTGCCGCGTCCAGGTGCCGCCGGGCGGGCGAGCGTGGATCGTCAGGGGGCGGGTCGGATCGCCGGCCGCCCCGGCGACGACCACCCGGGTCTCGACGCCGCCGGCCTCCCGAAGCACCAGCGGCGCCTGCAGCAGGAGCTCCACCACCTCGGGGCAGCCGGCGTGGTCACCCACGCGCGCCGCCAGCTCCGCCAGCAGCGCACCCGGTACGACGACCGCGCCACCCACACGGTGCTCGGCGAGCCACGGCTGGGCGGCGAGCGACAGCTCACCGGTCAGCAGCAGCCCGCCCGGCGACTCCGGGGTCTCGACGGGCCGGGCCGATGGCGTCAACCAGTATCGGCTGCGCTGGAACGGATAGGTGGGCAGTTCGACGGGCGGGACGTCGTCACCGATCAGCGCGGCCCAGTCGACGTCCACGCCCCCGGCGAACAAGCGGGCCACGGCCTCGTGGGCCGAGCCCCGCTCGTCGCGCCCGGTACGCAGCAGCGGCACGGCGACGGTCGGGGCGGTCGAGTCGTCGGCGTCGTCCAGGTCGGCGACCGAGTCGAGCACCATGGCCGACAGCGTGCCGCCGGGCCCGACCTCCAGGAAGCGGGTCACCCCCTGCTGGCGTAGCCGGCGCACGCTCTGCGCGAACCGCACCGGCTGCCGCGCGTGCCGGCTCCAGTGCCCCGCCGTGATCAGGTCCACCGTCCGGCCCGTCTCGTTGGCGACCAGCGGGATCTGCGGTGGCCGGTGGGTGAGGTCCGCCTCCAGCTTGCCGAGATCCGCGAGCATCGGCTCCATCAACGGGGAGTGGAACGCGTGGCTGACCCGGAGCCGACTGGTCCGGCGGCCCTGCGCGGCGAACACGTCGGTGACGCGCCGCACCGCGTCCTGCGGGCCGGCGATGACGACCGAGGTCGGGCCGTTCACGGCGGCGAGCCCGACCCGCGCCGCCGGATCGGCGAGCAACGGCTCGACCTCGTCCGGGGTGGCCTGGATCGCCACCATCGCGCCGCCGGCGGGTAGCGCCTGCATCAGTCGGCCCCGGGCGGCGACCAGGCGGGCGGCGTCGTCCAGCGACAGCGCGCCGGCCACGTGGGCGGCGGTGACCTCCCCGATCGAGTGGCCGAGGACGAAGTCCGGCCGGACCCCCCAGTGCCGCAGCAGCCGGTACAGCGCCACTTCCACGGCGAACAGCGCCGGCTGGGTGTATTCGGTCTGGTCCAGCAGGTCCGGGTCGCCGTCGATGACCGCGCGGACGGGACGGTCCAGGTGACGGTCCAGCGCGGCGCAGACCTCGTCCAGAGCCGCGGCGAACCGCGGTTCGGTCGCGGCGAGTTGCCGCCCCATCCCGGGCCGCTGCGCTCCCTGACCGGAAAAGACCAGGGCCAGCCCGCCCTCGGCGGCCGTGCCGGTGATCACGGCCGGGGAGTCCTGCCCGGCGGCGAGCGCCGCGAGGCCGTCACGGTCGAGGAGGACGGCGCGCTGTTCGAAGGTCGTACGCCGGACCGACGCGGCCGCCACCGCGCGCGCCGGCAGGTCGGGGTGAGCGGAGCGGAACGCGTCGAGGCGCCGGGCCTGTTCGCGCAGCGCGGGAACGGTCCGCGCGGAGAGCACCAGCGGCACCGGCCCGCCCGCGTGGTCGGCCGGGGCGGTGGGCTCGCCCGGCGGCGCCTCCTCGACGATGACGTGCGCGTTGGTGCCGCTGATCCCGAACGACGACACCGCCGCGCGGCGCGGTCGGGCGCCGGCCGGCCAGGGTTGCTCGTCGGTGAGCAGCCGCAACGGGCCGGTGGACCAGTCCACGTACGGGGTGGGTTCGTCGACGTGCAGCGTGCGGGGCAGCCGGCTGTGCCGCAGCGCCAGCACCATCTTGATGACGCCGGCCACGCCGGCCGCCGCCTGGGCGTGTCCGATGTTCGACTTGACCGACCCGAGCCAGAGTGGACGTTGCCGGCCGGGCCCGTACGCCTCGATCAGCGCTTTCGCCTCGATCGGGTCACCCAGCCGGGTGCCGGTGCCGTGTGCCTCCACCGCGTCCACGTCGGGCGCGTCGAGCCTCGCGTCGGCCAGGGCGTCGGCGATCAGCCCTTGCTGGGACGGACCGTTCGGCGCGGTGAGACCGTTGGACGCCCCGTCGGAGTTGACCGCGCTGCCCCGCAGCACCGCCAGGACGCGCCGGCCGTGGCGGCGGGCGTCGGCGAGCCGTTCGAGGACCAGCACCCCGGCGCCCTCGGCCCACCCGGTTCCGTCGGCGGACGCCGCGAACGACCGGCACCGCCCGTCCGGGGAGAGCCCGCGCTGGCGGCTGAACTCGGTGAACACCAGCGGCGTCCCGATCACGCTCACCCCGCCGGCCAGGGCGAGGTCACATTCGCCGGTACGCAGCGCCCGGGCGGCCAGGTGCAGCGCGACCAACGACGAGGAGCAGGCCGTGTCCACCGAGAGCGAGGGCCCTTCCAGGCCCAACGTGTACGACACCCGGCCGGAGACGACGCTCGACGCGTTGCCCGCCAGTAGGAAGCCGGCGACCTCCGGTGGGACGGCGCCGAGGCGCGGCGCGTAGTCGCCGGCGATGACGCCGGCGTAGACGCCGGTGCGGCTCCCGCGCAGCGTGCGCGGGTCGATGCCGGCGCGCTCCAACGCCTCCCAGGTGATCTCCAACATCAGCCGCTGTTGCGGGTCGGCGGCCAGCGCCTCCCGGGGCGACAGGCCGAAGAACCCGGCGTCGAAGTCGCCGGCGTCGTAGAGGAAGCCACCGTGCCGGGCGTAGGTGAAGCCGGGCCGGTCGGGGTCGGGATCGAACACCGCCGGGTCCCAGCCCCGGTCGGTCGGGAACGGTCCGATGCCGTCGCGGCCGTCGACCAGCAGGTCCCAGAAATCCTCAGGGGTGGCCACTCCGCCGGGGAAACGGCAGGCCATCGCCACGATGGCGATCGGCTCCGACGCGCCCGCCGGCTGGTCGGCCGGCTCGCCGGCCGGTCCCCGCGTGGCGGCGAAGCGTTCCGGGGCCGGGCGTCCGACCTGCGAGGCCAGGTATTCGGCCAGGGCGGCGGGGTTGGGGTAGTCGAAGGCGAGGGTGCCGGACAGGGGCAACCCGCTGGCCTCGGACAGCCGGTCGGCCAGTTCGAGCGCGGTGAGTGAGTCGAAACCCAGGTCGACGAAGGCGCCGTTGGGAGAGACGTCCCCCCGGGGCCGGCCGAGCACCTCGGCCGCCTGGGTGCGCACGAGCTCCAACCACCATTGCGAGTCACCCATGGGCGGCCGCCTTCCGCGATCTTCAATCTCAGCGCCGCGGTCACCCACCGGGCGGCGATCCATCGTCCGTCGTCGACGGTAGCCGACACAATCGCCCGTACGGTCTCCACAAAGGACCTATGGTCTTCGTCGATCGCCCTGTCTACGCTGTCGCCCATGATTCTGGCGAGACTGATGTGAGCCGGTTCGTCGACACCCTCGTCGACGCCGCCGCCCGGTCGCCGCGCGGCATGGTCACCGGCGCTCCGGCGAACCCGGTGCGACGCGACTGGGGGCAGGTGCACGAGGCGGCGCGACGCACGGCGGCGGCGCTGGTCGCGGCTGGCTTGACCGGCCGGCAGGCGGTCGCGGTCCTGGCCGGTGACCCGGCGGAGGTCGCGCGGGCCGCCCAGGGTACGTGGCTGGCCGGTGGCAGCGTGACGATGCTGCACCAGCCGACCCCGCGTACCGATCTGTCGGTCTGGCGCGACGACACGCTCCGCGTGCTGCGCATGATCGACGCGCGCCTGGTGCTGGTGGGCGCCCCGTTCGAGGCGATGGCCGGGGTGCTCCGCGAGCGGGGCATCCCCCACCGGATGATCGGCGACCTGGACAGCGACGGGGAGTTCACCGTGGTGCCCGCCGCCGAGGACGACACCGCGCTGCTGCAGTTGAGACCGCCGAGCCGAAGGCGGTGCGGATCAGCCACCGCAACCTCCACGCCAACCTCGTGGACAGCTCGACCCACCTGCGGTGCGGCGACGACGACGTGGTGGTCAGCTGGCTGCCGCTCTTCCACGACATGGGCATGGTCGGCTGCCTGCTGCTGCCCATGTTCACCGGCATGGACCTGGTCATGGTCACGCCCGCGGAGTTCCTCGGCCGTCCGATGGTGTGGGCGGAACTGATGAGCCGGTACGGCGGGACGATCACGGCGGCGCCGAACTTCGCGTACGCGATCCTGGCCCGGCAGCTCGCGCGCGCCGACGCCGGATCGCTCGACCTGTCCCGGTTGAAGGCCCTGTGCAACGGCGCGGAGCCGATCGACCCGGCCACGGTGGAGGCGTTCGTCGCGGCCGGCGCCCGGTTCGGCCTGCGGCCCACGGCGGTGAACTGCTGCTACGGCGCGGCGGAGAGCGCCCTGGTCATCTCGCTGTCGGCGCTGTCCGACCCGATGCTCCTCGACACCGTCGACGCCCTGGAACTGGAGAAGAACCGGCGGGCGGTGCCGGTACGCGACGACCATCCGAGCGGCGTCCGCCGGCTGCCGATGCTCGGCAGTGCCTTCCCGAGCGTCGCCGTCCGCGTGGTCGACGACTCCGGCGCCGAACTGGGCGACCGTGAGGTGGGCCGGTTGCAGCTGCGCGGTGAGTCGGTGACCATCGGCTACCTCACGGAGGACGGCCCGACCCCCGCGCTGGACGACGACGGCTGGTTGGACATCGGCGACGAGGGCTACCTGGCCGGCGGTCAGATCGTGGTCTGCGGGCGGCGCAAGGACGTCATCATCATGGGCGGCCGCAACATCTACCCGACGGACATCGAGCGCGCGGCCGCCGGGGTCGACGGCGTCCGGGACGGCAACGTCGCGGCGGTGCGGCGGATGGCCGGTGACGGCGTGGCGCGGGAGTCGTTCGCGGTGCTGGTCGAGTCGCGGCTCGCCGGTGACCCAACGGCGGAGCGGGCGCTGTCCGACGCCGTCGCCGCCCGGATCGTCGCCGACGTCGACGCCCGTCCGGCGTCGGTCGTGGTGCTGCCGCCGGGCAGCCTGCCGAAGACCCCGTCGGGCAAGCTGCGCCGTGCGGCGGCCCGCGCGCTTCTCCCCCACTGACCGCCCGCCCCCGGAGGTATCCCAGTGCGATCGCTCCACCAGGCCCGCGCCCTCTGCGAGTCGTACCTGCCGGGGCTGCTCGACGGGTTGTCGAAGGTCCCGTTCGCGCAGCGGGAAGCCTCGGGCGGCGACACGCTGCCGGTGTTCCGGGCCAGCGGCGGCCCGAGCCTGGTGATCCCGAAGGATTACGGCGGGCTCGGCGCCGGCCCGTTGGACGCGGTACGGGTGACCCGTGCGATCGGCGCCCACGCGCCGTCGCTGGCGGTCGCGACCACGATGCACCACTTCTCCGTGGCCACGCTGTTCACCTTCGCCGAGAGCATCAAGAACTCCGGCATGGAATGGGCCCTGCTGGAGGCGATCACCAGCCGCAACCTGCTGGTCTCGTCGGGCTTCGCCGAGGGGCGCCCGGCCCAGGGGATCCTCTCCCCCACGATGACCGCGACGCCGGTGGACGGCGGCTACCGGATCAACGGGTCGAAGAAGCCGTGCAGCCTGAGCCACTCGATGGACCTGCTGACGGCCAGCGTGGCGGTGCCCGCGCCGGACGGCGGTCAGCAGACGGCGTTCCTGCTCATGCCCGCCACGCTGCGCGGCGTCACCCGGCACCCGTTCTGGGGCAGCAACGTGCTCGCCGGCGCGGAGAGCGACGAGGTCCGGCTGACCGACGTATTCATCGAGGAAGAGCTGGTCATCCCGACCGAGAACGGCCCGGACGGGATGCTCGACGAGCTGCAGACCGTTGGGTTCATCTGGTTCGAGCTGCTCATCACCGCCTCGTACCTGGGCATGGCCAGCGCCCTCGTCGAACGCGCGCTGGCCGCCGGGCGCGGCGCGATCAGCGACCGCGCCGCGCTGGGCACCCGGCTGGAGACCGCGACGCAGCTGCTGGAGGGCGCGGCCCGCGCCATGCGGGACGGCGACACCGACAACGACGCGCTGGCCCGGGTCCTGATGGCCCGCTACGGCGCGCAGGACGCCATCACCGACGCCGCCCGGCAGGCGGTCGAGATGCTCGGGGGCATGTCGTTCATCCGCTCCCCCGAGGTGGCCTACCTGGTCGCGGCGTGCCAGTGCGTCGCGTTCCACCCGCCGTCGCGGGCCAGCGTCGCGGCGCCGCTGGTCGACTATCTCGACGGCACCGGCCCGTTCATCATGGCCGACGGCACCCCGGCGTCCGCCGTACAGCCACCATCGGCGGCGCCCGCCGCGCAGCCACCATCGGCGCAGCCGCCATCGGCGCAGCCGCCCGTGGCCCCGCCGGTCGAGGCGTCCGGGCCCGTACCCGCACCCGAACCGGCGCAGGCCGCAGCCCCGGTCGCCGGGCCCGAACCGGTCCGGGCGACGCCGGTCGCCGCGCCCGGCCCGCGCCCGCAGGCGGTCACGTACGCTCCGCAGCCGGCCGCACCTCGCGCCGAGCAGCGGTCCGGGGTGACGGCCGACGACGCCGCCGACTGGGATCAGGCGTCCTCGTTGTTCGACGGTGCGGAGGGCATCCGGCTCACCGCTGGCGAGTGCGACCTGCGGTACTGGTTCGCCAACGTGCCGCAGCGTACGCTGCGCGGGAACGTCGTCGGCTACCCGCCGGAGCTGGTGACCCCGGACTTCCTCCACGAGCCGGGTCCGCTGCGGGACGCGCTCGTGCAGGAGGTCGCGTTCCGCGCACTGGCCGAGGAGCGGGCAGCCCGCGCGATCGGTCACCTCGTGGCGTGCGCGCCGGACTCCACGACCGCCGAGTTCTACGCCACGCAGCTGATGGACGAGACCCGACACTCGATGATCTTCCGCAACCACCTGCGGAACCTCGGCGTCGACGAGAACGATGTCGCTGCCGTGATCGCCGAGCAGACCGCGACCGACAAGGCGACCATCCTCGATCCGTTGGAGGAGCTCGGCATGCCGATCGTGCGCGAGCAGCAGGACTTCGTCGGCGGCGTGGTGTTGTTGACGATCCTGGTCGAAGGGTTCCTCGCCCCGTCGTTCGAGCTGAGCGAGCGGAAGTGGCGACCGATCGACCCCCGGATGGCGGACATGGAGAAGGGCGCGGCCATCGACGAGGTACGCCACCTGGCCGTCGGCACGTCGATCATCCGCGAGCATCTGAGCCGGCACCCCGAGGAGCGGGATCGCCTCGTGGAGCTCATCCGCGCCGGCATGCGGCTGTGGGAGCAGTTGCCGGTGGCCGACCAGCTCACCCGCTGGGAGAACTGGTTCCAGGAGGGCATCGCGCCGCACCGGGCGATGATCGGGGATTACCAGATCTGGGACGGGCGGCGGCTGGTCGACACCTCGCCGGAGGAACGCATCCAGAAGGCCGTCGAAGTCACCAGCATCGTGCACTCCACCCGCCTCACCGACATGGGCCTCGGCCGGGCGCTGATCTTTTAAACGGCCTGCTCCGGTCGGTCGGTCTCCGGGCGGATCCCCCACCGTCGGTAGACCGGTCGCAGCGGCCCGGGCACCCACCAGTTGAGCCGACCGAGCAGCCGCATGGTGGCCGGCATCAGCAGCGCCCGGACGATGGTCGCGTCGACGACGACGGCGAGGGCGAGCCCGACACCGACGATCTTCACGACCAGCACGCTGGCGGTCGCGAACGACGCGATCACCACCACCAGCAGCAGGGCCGCGCTGGTGATGATCCGACCCGACCGTTGCAACCCGACCGCGACCGCCTCGGTGTTGTCACCGCTCGAGTCGTAGTGCTCGCGGATGCGCGAGAGCAGAAACACCTCGTAGTCCATCGACAGCCCGAACGCGACGGCGAAGATCAGGATGGGTTGCACCACGTCGATGTTGCCGGTGGAGGTGAACCGCAGCAGCCCGTCCAGGTGGCCATCCTGGAAGATCCACACCACCGCGCCGAACGCCGCGGTCAGGCTCAGCACGTTCATCAGGATCGCCTTGACCGGCAGCACCAGCGAGCCGAACGACAGAAACAACAACACGAACGTGGTGACCACGACGAGCAGCGCCATCCACGGCAACCGCTGTTTGAGCATGTCCATCAGGTCGGCGAAACCGGCGGCGTCGCCCTTGACCAGCACCGTGCCGGACGGCGGCGGCGCGACACCCCGCACCGCGGCGACCAGATCCCGTCCCTGCTGGGAGATCGGCTGCGCATCGAACCGTACGGTTACCCGCGCGGTGTCGCCGGCCAGGCCGGTGACGTCCGCGTGCCGCACACCGGGCAGCGCGGCCACCCGGTCCACGTACGCGGTGAGCTCCTCCTGGCCGGCCGACCCGGTCGCCGGGCCGGGCAGGGTGACGATGGCCTCGATCGGCCGGGTGACGCTGTCCGGGAACGAGCGCTCGATGGCGTCCTGGACCTGCCGGCTCGCCGCCGAGGCGGGTAGGACCCGGGTGTCCAGCCAGCCGTAGGAGATGCGCAGGAACGGCAGGCCCAGCACCACCAGCACGACGATGACCGCGCCTCCGACCAGTACGGGTCGGCGCATCACCGTCCGGGCGATCCGCGCCCACATCCCGGAGTCCGGGTCGGTGTCGACCGGCCGGCGGCGGCGCCTCCGCAGCCGCTGCCCGAACAGGGCCAGCAGCGCCGCCATCACGGTCATCGCGAAGAAGCCCGCCAGCAGCACCGCGGCGACCCCGCCGACGGCGATGGACCGGAGGAACACCTGCGGGAAGACGGCCAGGCTGGCCAGGGCGAGCGCGACGGTCACCGCGGACACGACGATCGTGCGGCCCGCGGTGACCATCGTCCGCCGTAACGCCGCCGGAACCGGATGGCCCGCGCCGAGTTCCTCGCGGAACCGGCTGACCATGAACAGGCTGTAGTCGACGGCCAGCCCGAGGCCGAGCAGGGTCACCACGTTGACCGCGAAGATCGAGATATCGGTGAACTGCGCCAGCAGCCGCAGGCCGGCCAGCGAGCCCACGATCGCCAGCCCGCCGACCGCGACCGGCAGCAGCGCCGCCAGCAGGTTACGGAAAATGAGGGCCAGCAGCAGGAACAGGATCGGCATCGCCAACGCCTCGGCGCGGGTCAGGTCCGCCTTGCTCTGCGTGTTGACGTCGTCGATCAGCGCCAGCGGCCCGCCGACCCGAACGTCGAGGTCGGGGCTGGTCAGGCTGTCGCGGATGGCCAGGAAGTTGGTGAGCCGCTCGTTCTCGGTGGCCCCGGCGACCCGCACCGCCGCGAAGCTCTCCTGCCGGTCGGCGCTGACCAGGGCCGCAACTCCCGCCCGCCAGTAGTCGGTGACCCCCTCCACCCGATTCGCCGGGAGGCCGTCGAGCACCCGCCGGGCGGCCTCGGCGTACGCGGGATCGTCCGCTGTCACGCGGTCGCTGTGAAACAGCACGACGACGTCGGCGTCGTGACGCCCGAGCCGAGCCCGTTCGACCTGGTCGGCGCGGGAGCTCTCACTCGCCGGGTAGGTGAACCCGCCGACGGCCAAGTCGTCGAAGGCGCCGGCGCCCCAGACGCCCGCGGCGACCAGGAACACGGCGGCACCGGCGATCACCCACCAACGCGCCCGGTGGGCAAGCCGGCCGAGGAGATCCAACATCGCGCGTGCCCTTCGCTGGCGGCGGGTGGTCGGCGGTACGACCGTGGCGCCGGCACAGTCAGCACCGGCACCACGGTCGAGGTGATCAGAAGGTCAGGTCCAGCGTCCGATGCCGATCGCCTGGGCATCGGCGAGCAACTGCTCCCGAAGCGCGACCCGCCGGATCTTCCAAGTGCCGGTACGAGGGAACTCGTCCCACCTTATCTGGATCGGTGGTGCCATCGGGGTCAGGTCGGCGACCGCCCGCGCCCAGTCGCCCATGTCCAGCGGGACATCGTCCGTCGTGCTGACCACCGGCACCGGCAGGTCACCGGCGACCGGAAGAATGACGACCTCGGTGGTGTAGTCGATTCGGTCGAGGATGAGGTCCTCGAACTCGATCGCGCTGCCGCCGGGGATCCGGTCGATCTCCCGGTCCACGATCCGCACGGCCCCCCACTTGTTGATGACCGCGAGGTCGCCGGTGTTCCACCAGTTGCCGTTGCACTTCAGGTCGTGCCGGTCCTGCTCGCCGACGTAGGCGAGGCACCGCCCCGGTTGGTCGATCTCGATCAGGCCGACCTGGCCGCGCGGGACCTCCTCGCCGGTTTCCGGGTCCACCGCGCGCATTTTGGCGTGGAACGGGATGGGCCAGCCGATCAGCTGCGTCGGCGGCGGCCGGTGCGCCTTGCGGCGTACCACGAAGCGGAAGAACGGGCGGATGCACAGCGCGCCATTTTCGCTCTGGCTCCACGACTGGACCCAGATCGGAAACCGGCGCTTGGTGGCGGCCATGAACGTTCGGATCGTGCGGGTGTGGATGGCGTCGAAGGAGTTGACGTACTCCCGCACGTTGCTGAACAGCCCGGCGGGGTCGCGGGTCAGCGGCTCCCAGGCCAGGTAGATGTTCGGCAGCGCCTCCACCAGCGTCGGCTTGTGTTCGGCCAACAGCTCCCGCACGCGGGGCGAGAACGGGTCGGACAGGAAGAGCACCCGGGGACCGACGGTGGCCATCGCCAGCTGCATCGTGGTGAGCCGCTCGTGGGTGTAGGGATCGCAGAACGCCACCGTGTCGCTGCGGCGCAGCCCGAACCGGGGCCACCGCTCGGTCTCCACGATCGCCATCGCGTAGATGGATTCGGCGGAGTGCATCACCAACTTCGGCACGCCGGTGGTGCCGGAGGTGTGGGTGATGACCACCGGTTCCTTGAGCTCGCGCATGTTCGGCTGGACCGGCGGTGCGTCCTTGAACTCGTCCAGGTGCGGCACGTCCGGGCGGTCCGCGGCCGCGTCGACGCTGATCGTCCGTACGGTGTGCTCCGCCACCACCTCCGGGGTGATGCCGCACTTGTCGAGGTGCTTCCGGTCGGTCAGCAGGAACGGCCGCTCCAGCCGCTCCAGCATCGGGATCATCGCCTCGGGGCCGTACGAGCCAGAGAACATGCAGGGGATCGCGCCGATGCGGGCGACGGCGCACCCGAGGATGACGATGTCCAGGTGGTTGGCCTTGAGGATCGCCACCCGGTCCCACGGTCGCACGCCCGCCTTGTGCAGCCAGGCCGCAGCGCGATCGACGAGCTCCGCCCACTGGGTGTACGTGCGAGCCTCGGCGCCGTCGGGGTCGATGTCCGGCGGGCGGTCGACGATGACCAACTCGTCCGGGGCGGTCTTCGCCGCCACGTGCCAGGTCTCGCCCATTTTCGAATGCTTCGGTACGCGGGAAAAAGGGCTCAGCCGACGCCGCCACCGGGTGGGCGTGAACTCGGTTAGAAATCGCGGAATGGGCCGCTGCGGCTCGACGTCGTCGCCGGCGACCGTCGAATCGACGGGTGAGGCCACGAGCGCTCCTCCTGTTCTCGGGCGGGGCGAAAGGACGGCCGACGAAAATTGATCATCCGCCGTCCAATTGGCCGGTAACGATATCGACATCCTTCTGCAGGGGCCAGATCTGGGCGGATGGAAATCCGATCCCGAACGCATCCAAACCCGCCCGTCCGACCAGTGTGGACCGATCGCCGACGGGTCATAATGCCCGCTGCCGACGGCCGGAGTGCGGCCCGCCACTACCTGGCCAAGAGGGCCGGGCGGGGCGACGAGCTACGGCCGGGCGGGGCTCGCGTTGCGGGTGTAGCCGTTGAGCAGGGCGTAGTCACGGCACTGGCCGCCCCCGCCCCCGGCGCCGTCCAACGTGGCACCTGCTCGTCGGCAGACGGACCGCAGGCTGATGACGCGGCCGGCGGGCACCTCGATCGGCGAGACCATGTGGTAGTCCAGGTCGCGGAAATTGTTCAGCGCCACGGTGAGCACGGTGTTGCCGTCGACCACGAGGTCGAGGCGTCCCTCGTCGCCCTGCGGGTTCTGCAGGAAGATGTCGGTCAGCACGAAGACCCGACGCGCCGCCACGGTGTACTGGTCGGTACGGGTGGCGCCGACCCCTGCGGTGACGGCGAGCCGCCGGCTGAAGGAATCACCACCGGCGGGAATGCCCGGCACGCCGGCGCTGGGCGTCGGCGAGGGCGGTCGCACCGGGTTGCTCGGGGTGGGCAGCGGGGAGGCGCCCCCGGGCCCGACCGCGTCAACCGCCTGCTGGGCCTTGCTGTCCGCCTGTTGGGCGCGGGCGTCGGCGGCGCTGGCCTGCTGCGCCACCGGGGCGACCTGCTGCTGGGCGGCCTCCTCGGCCAGGGACTTCACCGTGGGGCGCAGCAACGCGTACCAGAGACCTACGCCCAGCAGTGCCAGCACCAGCAGCGCCGCCACGATGCGGGCCAGCCCGCGCGGGAACACCGGCTCCTGCACGGTGGCGGCGTCGAGGGTAGCCGGCGGCGTGTCGTCGGAGGTGACGCCGACCTGGAAGGGCAGCGTGACCGGATGGCCGCGCCAGAGCAGCCGGCGGGTGCGGGCCCGCACCTGGACGAACGCCGTCGCGCCGGGAGCGACGGTGACCTGCGGCGGGCGGATCGTGACGGTGAGCCGGTTGTCCGGGTCGCCACCGCCTAACGCCAGACCGAGCGGGACGTTGCCCCGGTTGGCCACGGACAGTTCGTGACGGCCACCCCGGCGGCCCCGGGAGGTACGGGGCAGGATCTCCGGCGCGATCTCGGCGAACGGCAACACCCGCACCGTGGCCTCCGGCACGACCTGCGCGTCCGGGGTCTCGGTCGGGATCACCCGCACCGCGAAGGGCCGCTCGCCGGCCACCACCTGGGCCGAGCGGGGCGGGTGGAAGCGGACGGTGACCGACTCGGCGGAGCCCGGATAGACCGAGACGGTGGGCGGGTCCACGCTGGCCCAGCCGGCCGGCTCGCCGAGCACCTCGATCACGTACGCCTCGACGATCGGGCCGCCGTTGCGGACCTCCAGCCGGCAGCTCGCCTCGCCGCCCGGGCTGACCTCGACGAGGTCGGTATCCAGGTTCGCGTCGGTCGTCATGGCCGCGACTCTAGGAGCGACCCCATCGGATCAATCAGGCGTAGAGGAAGACGTTGGGGCAACGTGTGAGGGCCGTTGAACCCACGTTGACTGCACGATTGGTGCGCGCGGCGATACTCAGCGCGATGGCCGTCCGGACAACCGCTGTTGGGGGAACGCATGCGACGTCTGCCCGTCCACCTCTACTCCACCGACGTGATCTCCCGGGCCGGCGTGGTCAGCCAGCTCCGGCCCCGCCCCGAGGTGCTGCTGCTCGACGAGTCCGAAGCGGACCAGGCCGCCGTCGCCGTCGTCATCAGCGACAGCATCGACGAACCAACGCTGCGCGCGCTGCGTGCGCTGCGCAGCCGGAGCAGGTCGGCCCTGGTCCTGGTGGTGACCCAGGTGGACGACGCCGGCCTGGTCGCCGCAGTGGAGCACGGGGTGGCGGGGATCGTACGCAGGTCGGAGGCGAACGCGGACCGGCTGGTCGCGGTGATCCGGGCCGCCGCGGCCGGCGAGGGCGCGGTGCCGCCGGACCTGCTTGGCCGGTTGTTGCAGCAGGTCGGGGCGTTGCAACGGGAGGTGCTCGGGCCGCGCGGGCTGACCTTCTCCGGGCTGGCCGAGCGGGAGGTGGAGGTGCTGCGCCTGGTCGCGGACGGCTTCGACACCGCGGAGATCGCCGCGAAGCTGTCCTATTCGCAGCGGACGATCAAGAACATCCTGCACGACGTGACGAACCGGCTACACCTGCGCAATCGCTGCCACGCGGTGGCGTACGCGCTGCGTAACGGTCTGATCTGAGCCGCGCTGCCCGTTCGGGCAAGCCACCCTGCCCGCAGGCCGGCACCGACTGTCACCACCTGACCGCGCGTGGGCAGCCACCGTGTTGGCACGGGTGACCACGGGAGGTGTCGTGCGCTGGGGCAACCGCCGCTGGGGGGCCGTGGTGTTCGCGTTGCTGGCCGGGCCGGCCGTGGCCGCCCCCGAGCCCCCGGTCCCGCCGATGCCGCCCTCCCCCACGTCGCCTTCGGCCGAGGTCGACTACCGGCTGGGCTACACCAGCCCCGAGCGCCCAACCCTGATGATCAGCCGGGCCGGCACGGGAGAACCACGGCCGCTGCTGGCTGACGCCGAGCTCGGCAACGGCGAGCAGGAGGCCGACGCGCGCGCCGGCCGGGTGGTCTGGGTGGGGCGGAAGGCGGCCGACGGGGGCGCGGATCTGGGTGGCGGGCTCTACCTGCGCCGGCCCGGGTCGAGGCCGCTGCGACTGGTCGGCGGCCCCGGCACGATCACCCACCCC
This sequence comes from Micromonospora sp. NPDC006766, assembly GCF_040636055.1. Taxonomy (NCBI): domain Bacteria; kingdom Bacillati; phylum Actinomycetota; class Actinomycetes; order Micromonosporales; family Micromonosporaceae; genus Micromonospora; species Micromonospora sp. NPDC006766. The sequence goes on from NZ_JBEYIX010000011.1 coordinate 42,992, forward strand.
GCCCTGTCGCCGGACGGCCGGCGGGTCGCCTTCAGCAGCGACCGGGCGGGCAGCGCCGACATCTGGGTCGTCGGCGTCGACGGCGGCGGGCTGCGCCGGCTCACCGACCACCCGGCCGAGGACACCTGGCCGGCCTGGTCCCCCGACGGCACGAAGATCGCGTTCGCCAGCACCCGCGACGACCCGGCCGGCGACATCTGGCTCATGGCTGCGGCCGGTGGCACCCCGGTGCGGGTGACCGACGGCCCGGCCGCCGACGGGCAACCCGCCTGGTCGCCGGACGGTCGACGGCTCGCCTTCACCACCACCCGTTTCGCCCCGACCGCCAGCCCGAGCCTGCGTACGGTGGCGACGGTGGCCGCGACGGGCGGCCCGGTGACCCGGGCGGTGCCCGGCCCCGGCGACGCCGCGGAGCCGGCCTGGTCGACCGACGGCCGCCAGCTCGCCTTCACCACCACCCGCGACGACCCGGCCGGCGACGTTTACGTGCTCCGGGACGGCCGGGTCGTCCCGGTCGCCACCGGCCCGCTGCCGCAGCACCAGCCCGCCTGGCAGGGCAACGACCTGCTCTGGACGGCCACCGAAGCCGACTACACCACCGACGTGTGGAGCGCGGACGCCGCCGGCGGTGACCGCCGGAACCACACCGCCCGGCCCGGTCGGTCCGAGACCGGTCCGGCGTTCAGCCCGGACGGCCTCCGGCTGGCCTACAGCGCCGACCAGCCCGACGGTGGCGCGCGCATCGTCGTCGCCGACGCCACCGGCGCCAACCCGCAGATCCTCGCCCCGCCCGGCACCGTCGACAGCGACCGCGACACCGACCCGACCTGGTCGCCGGACGGGGACGCGATCGCCTTCAGCCGGGAGCCGTCGGAGGGCTACGAATCGTCCCGCATCCTGGTCGCCGCGGTCGCCGACGCGCGGCTGCTTGCCGAGGTGCCGATGCCGGCATACCTCACCGGCGACGACACCGAGCCGTCCTGGTCGCCGGACGGCCGGCAGCTGGCCTTCGCCCGGAACGCCTCGACCCGGGACAGCGACCTGGCCGCCCCCCTCGTGGACCGGCCCGCGCGGCCCGGGGACACGTTCAACGTGCGGCAGTCGGTGCGCACCCCGGACATTCCCCCCCGGCCGGACATCGTCTTCCTGGTCGACGACACCGCCTCGATGTCCCAGCCGGGCGAGGGCGGTTCGAGCGTCATCGGGCAGCTCAAGGCGCGGCTGCCCGAGGTGATCGGCAGCGTCCGCAAAAGCCGCCCCGACGCCCGCTTCGGCCTCGCCACGTTCACCGGACTCGACAATCGAGGAAACTACGACGAGCTCATGTACTTCCCGCGGCAGGCGCTGACCGACCAGGACGCCGCGGTCTACAAGGCGGTCAGTGACCTGACCGCACAGAGCCCGTACGGCACAGAGAACTGGTTCTACGCGTTGCGGCAACTCGCCCGCAACGACCGGATGAACTTCCGCCCGGACAGCAGCAAGGTCGTGGTGCTGATCAGCGACACCGACAGTGTCGACAAGACGGTCCCCGTCTCACCACCCAGGATTGGCATCACCGCGTCCGAGGACGGCACCATCGCCGAGGCCGATCTCATCCGCGAGTTGCAGGCGGCCGGGATCGCGCTGATCGGCGTGCCCATCGTCGGCGCCGACTTCGAACGCGGGCTCAACTACGACGGCGCGGCCGGACGGATCACCGCAGCCACCGGTGGCCGGCTCACCGCCAACAGCGACCCGGCCGACATGATCGACGCGGTGCAGCGGGCCATCCGCGAACTGAGCATCACCGTGAAACCCAGCGCCACCTGCGAGGATGGGCTCTCCGTCGGGTTCAGCCCCGACCCGGCCCGGGCGACCGCCGGCCAGCCGGCGGTCTTCGAGGAGAACGTCTCGGTCGCACCCACCGCGGTGCCCGGTTCGGTGCTGCGCTGCACCGTACGCTTCGACCTCGAACCGCCCGAGGCCCGCTCCGACGCCGTACAGGAGTTGATCGTCCGGGTCGCCCCGCCCGACAGGCCACTGGTCCGCGTCGACGACGTGCAGGTGCGACCCACCGGGCCGGACGGCGCGCGGGTGAGATACCAGGCGTCGGCGGTGGACGCCGACGGCCGGCCGCTGCCGGTGCGGTGCGACCCGCCGTCCGGTTCCCTGTTCCCGATCGGGCAGACCGTGGTGACCTGCACAGCGACCGACAGCGCCGGCCGCACCGGATCCGACACGGCGCTGATCGTCGTGGCCGACCCGGAGATATCGGGCAGCCGGATCTGGCTCGCCCGCCTCGACGGCAACATCGCCGACGCCCTGACCGTCACCGACCAACGGGACCTGAGCGCGCGGGTGGATGAGCCCTGCCCGAGCCGATCCGCCGACAATGCTCCGGCCTGGTCACCGGACGGCACCGCGATCGCGTTCGTCGACAGCGGCCACGACCTGTGCGTGGTGGCGCCGGACGGCACCCGTGCCCGGCACCCGCTCGCGGCGGCCGACCGGGACGGCCGATGGGCGGAGGATCCGGCCTGGTCCCCGGACGGGCGTCGGATCGCGGTGGCGCTGCAACGCGTCTGGACGCTGGCCGTGCCGATGGCCGAGCCCTCGGACATCGTGCTGCTGCCCAGTGGCGGGGGTCCGGCCACCACGGTGATCCGGGAGGTGGGCAGCGAGCCCACGTTCCAGCGGCTGCCGGTCCCCGACCTGAGCCTCACCGTCTCGGTGGGCGGCCAACCCGGCTATCTCGGCGGTGACCCCATCCCGGTCACCCTCACCGTCCGCAACACCACTCGCCTGCCGGCCGACAACATCTGGCTGGACGTCACCGCGCCGGCGCCGCTGCTGCCCCCGCTCACCGTCGACCCGCGCTGCACCGCCAACGGTCGACTCTGCCGGCTCGACACGCTCGGCCCCGGCGCACAGCAGGTGATCACCGTGGTGCTGCCCGCGCGGGCGGCGGTCACCGCCACGATCACCGGCCGGCTCAGCGCCACCGTTCGAGGGGTGCCGGCGACGCGTACCGCGCAGGCGCCGATCCGGGTGCGGGCGCCGCAGGTACGCCTCGAGACGACGATCGGCCCGCCCGGCTTCGTCACCGCCGCGGTGGGCACCGACTTTCCACCCGGGGCGCGGGTGCGGCTGCGCTGGGCACCGGGGATCACCACCACCCCGGACGCGGTGGCCGACGCGGACGGCAGCTTCCGTACCCAGGTTCTGGTGCTGCGCAAAGATGCCCTCGGGCTGCGGGACCTGACTGCCGGCCGGGTCTCGGGCCACGCCTTCGCCCCGGTGCGGGCACCCGAACCGTTCCTGGTGGTGCCGCGCGGGCTCGGCCCGCCCGCCTTCGCCGGCCGGGGGTGACCGGATGATCCACGAGATCGACGACGCGCTGCGCCGGCTGATCCGCGAGGAGGCCCTGCCGAGCGCCACGGTGGACATCGTGTTGGAGGCGCCGACGAAGGAGTGGGCGGCCCGCCGCAACGCGCCCACGATCAACCTCTACCTCTACGACATCCGCGAGGACCTCCGCCGCCGCTCGCGCGGCCTGATCAACGAGTACGACGAGCGTGGCCAGGTGATCCGTCGGGTCGCCCCGCCCCGCTACGTGAAGCTGTCCTACCTGGTCACCGCGTGGACGCAGCGGCCGGAGGACGAGCATCGGCTGCTCTCCTCGCTCCTGCTGTGCCTCCTGCGCTTCGACGCCCTGCCGCCGGCCGTGCTGACCGGCTCGGTGGCCGCGATCAACATGCCGGTGCCGATGACCGTCGCACTGCCGCCCCCGGAGGACCGCGCCTTCGCCGACGTCTGGACCGCGCTGGGCGGCGAGTTGAAACCGTCCCTGGACGTGGTGGTCAGCACCCCGGTCGACAGCGGCCGCGAGGTGCCGGTCGGGCCGCCCGCCCGCGAGGGCCTGGTCGCCGAGGTCGCCGACCGCACCGGCGACGGCGACGACCGAATCCGGCACCGCCCGGCTCGTAGCGGAGGGTGAGCGGTGGTCGAGGAGGTGGTGCCCCTGCTGCGCCGTCTGCAGCGGGTGGAGTTGGCGGTACGCGCGGCGGTGGCGCACCGCCGGGACGGCGACCCGCAGCCGGACGACCCGTTCCGCGGCCTCTACCTTTCCGACGAGGCGGTCGACGCGGCCCTCGCCGCGGCCCGCGAACCGTTCGACCCGTGGCCCACCGACCCGGCCGACGATCCGACAGCCCCAACACTCGACGCCACCGGGATGCCCGACACCACCGGCGACCGGTTGGCCGCGCTGGCCGCCGCCGCCGGGCTGGCCCCGTTGGACGAGGCGCTGCTGCTGGTCGCGCTCGCCCCCGACGTGGACAGCCGGTTCGAGCAGTTCTACGGATACCTCAACGACGACGTCACCCGCCGCCGCCCCTCGATCGGCCTGGCGCTGCGGCTCTGCGGGCTGCCCGAGGCGGCCGCGTCGGCCCGGCTCCGGCTCACCGCCGGCGCGCCGCTGATCGACCTGGCGCTGCTGCGCGTGGACTCCCCCGACCGGCCGGTGCTCAGCCGAGGGCTGTGGGTGCCGGACCGGGTGGGCGGTTGGCTGCTCGGCGCGGACGCACCCGAGCCGCTGCTGGTCGGCCTCGCCGAGCCGGTCGCCCCGTCCGCACCGTCCCCGCCCGACGCGGAGCCGCTCGGTCGCGCGCTGCAGCGGGCCGGGGTTCGCCTGGCGTACCTGCGGGAGAGCCCGGGCGGCAGCGCGGTGGCGCTGGCGGCGGCCGCGCTCCACCGGTCCGGGCAGCGGGCGCTCGCCGTGGATCTGCCCCGGTTGGCGGCCGAGGCGCAGCCGGCGGAGCTGGCCACCATCCTGGTACGGGAGGCACTGCTCGCCAGGGCGGGCCTGGTGGTCGGGCCGGTGCACGGCGGCGAGCCGTGGGCCATCTGGTCCCGGCTGATCGCCGGCCCGGTGCGGGTGCTGGCCTACGGAACGCAGCCGTGGGATCCGGCGTGGACGGCCCTGGCGCCGCTGCAGGTGGAGGTCGCGCCGCTGGCCGCCGCGGACCGGGCCGCCGTGTGGCGGGCGGCGCTGCCCGACCGGCTCGCCGACGGGCTCGACCCGGCCGCCGCCACCGCACAGTTCGTACTGGGCGCACCGGCGATCCAGCGTGCCGCCTCGGTGGCCGTGCAGCTCGCCACCGCGTCCGACGAGCCGGTCGGCGAGGCGCACCTGCGGGCGGGGGCGCGTACGCAGAACGCGGCGGGCCTGGAGCGGCTGGCCCGGCGGATCGTGCCGCAGGTCGGCTGGGACGACCTGGTGCTGCCCGCCCCGGCGATGTCGCTGCTGCGCGAGCTGGCCGGGCGGGCCCGGCACCGGGATCGGGTGCTGCGCGAGTGGCGGATGCGTCCCGGCGGCGGGCGCGGGCACGGGGTGACGGCGTTGTTCGCCGGGGACTCCGGCACCGGCAAGACGATGTCGGCCGAGGTGGTGGCGGGCACCCTCGGGCTGGACCTGTACACGGTCAACCTGGCCACGGTGGTCGACAAGTACGTCGGTGAGACGGAGAAGAACCTGGAGCGGATCTTCGGCGAGGCGGCCGGGGTCAACGGGGTGCTGCTCTTCGACGAGGCGGACGCGATCTTCGGTAAACGCTCCGAGGTACGCGACGCGCACGACCGGTACGCCAACATCGAGAGCGCGTACCTGCTGCAACGGATGGAAACGTTCGACGGGCTGGCGGTGCTGGCCACGAATCTGCGGGCCAACCTGGACGAGGCGTTCACCCGGCGGCTGGACGTGGTGGTGGACTTCCCCGTGCCCGACGAGCCGGCCCGGCGGGCGTTGTGGGACCGCTGCCTCGGCGACCGGGTGCCCCGCGCCCCCGACCTGGACCTGGCCTTCCTGGCCGGCGCGTTCGAGCTGGCCGGCGGGCATATCCGCTCCGCCGCGATCACCGCCGGCTATTTGGCCGCCGAGGCCGGCCGGCCGGTGGGCATGGCCGAGCTGATCGGCGCGGTCGGCCGGGAATACCGCAAGCTCGGCCGGCTGACGCTGGAGAGCGAGTTCGGCCCCTACCTCGGGCTGGCCGTCTGACCGACTCGGAGACGCGACCGCTGCTCCGCTCGCTCACGTAGAGCAGGTCACCGCCGCAGGGCCATGCGTCGATCATGGAGTTGTGGCACCTGACAAAGTGGACGTTTACCACTTCCCTGGCACCACAACTTCATGATCGGCAAGAGCGAACCCGGTCAACGTTGCAGCGCTGCCCAGATGGGCAGCTCGGGCTGCCTTCACGGACGGCCCGGCGTGGCTTGTGGCAGGACCGCCGGCAAGGGACGGTCGACGCGGGAGGTCCGGCCGTCGGACGGGTCGGCTCGCCCGAGCGAGGAGGCCCGGCATGCGCGGACATCGCGAATTCGACTCCGAGGCGTCAGTACGCCCCGGCGGTGATCGGATCGGCCCGGTCGACCGGGACAACGACGCGCTGATGTACCAGGCCGCCACCACCGGCCGGCCCGATGTCCTCGGCGCGTCGGGGCTGCTCGGCCTGCAACGGGCGGTGGGCAACCAGGCCGTCGGCGAGCTGGTCGAGGAACGCTCCCCCGTGCACGACGTGGTCAACTCCGGCGGCGGGTCGCCGCTGCCGACCGACGTCCGGTCGGACATGGAGGCCCGCTTCGGCGGGGCGGACTTCGGCGATGTGCGCGTGCACACCGACGGGGCGGCGCACGACTCGGCGAAGTCGGTCAACGCGCAGGCGTACACCGTCGGTTCGAACATCGTCTTTCAGCGCGACAGCTACGACCCGGCCTCGTCCAGCGGTCAGCACATGCTCGCCCACGAGCTGACCCACGTGGTGCAGCAGCGCAGTGGGCCGGTGGACGGCACCGACACCGGCGGTGGGGTGAAGGTCAGCGACCCGTCCGACCGCTTCGAGCGGGAGGCCGTCGCCAACGCCGACCGGTTGATGTCCGCCCCGGCCACGCCCGCCCCGGCGGCAGCCGTGCAGCGGGCCGTCGACCACGACGGGCACGACCACCCGAGCGTGCAGCGCGAAGAGGAGATGTCCGAGGAGGACGAGTCGGCGCAGACGTACGTCCAGCGGCAGGAGGCCGGCGAGGAGGAAGAGGAGCCCGCCGAGTAGCAGCGACCCGCGCGCCGGGTGAACCCGACCCGGAGGCATGTGTTGAGTGCTCCCCATGCCTAAAGGCGGGGGATTCCTGGCTCAGGTAGCACGGCATCAACTCCGAAGGAGTCGAGGACGTGTCTTACACCGTCGGCACCAGCTCGGTTCAAACCTGCCGAGGCAAGGATCACCCTTGCGGCGTTCCGGTCACGGTCCTGGACATGATCACAGGACTCGCATCGGAAGATCCGTTCCGACAGCACCAGCCGCTGCTTGGCTCTCGCGTGGCAGTTGGCGCATGTCATCGTGGTATAGCCGGGCGGCACCGGCACCACCTTCCGGCCCGCCCGCTTACCACGGTCGATCAGTTCACGTTTGGTCGCGCCGATAGCCCCATCGGCTGCTTTACGGGCCATGCTCGTCTTGGTCAGGAACTTCGGTTTGAAGTCCTCGACCGCGATGACGGCATGGTTTTCTACGACTCGTCTGGCCCACTTGCGGGCGGTGTCCTGCCGCTGCCGGGTGGTCTTCGCATACACCTTCGCGGCTTCGAGGCGGGCCCGGCGGTAGCCTCGGGACGCTTTCTGGCCGGGCTTCGGTGCCCGCCGTGCCATGCGTCGTTGCGCCGTGGCCAGGGCCCGCGCTGCTCGCCTGCCGTACTCGGGGTGCGGCAGGTCGAAACCCGGGTCGGTGGTGTTGGCGACGGTTTTGACGCCCCAGTCGATGCCGATTCCGCCGTCGGCGTCGGCCAGCCGGGCCGGTTCGCGGCGGGTCACGAACGACGCATACCAGTGGCCGAGGGAGTCTTGGTAGACGCGGACGCTGGTCGGGTCGGCGGGCAGGTCACGGGACCACACCACCGGGATGGTCACCTTGCCGGGCAGGCACAACCGGTCGTGTTTGATCGAGAAGCCGCGCTGGGTGTAGTTCAACGACGGGCGGGTCTTCTTCCGCGCCTTCCGGACCGGCCTGCCCCGGCCTTTGACCTTGAAAGAGGTCGCCAACGCCTGCGCGTAGTCCCGCAGCACCTGCTGCTGGGCGACCACGGACCCTTCCCGCAGCCACGCGCTGTGGGCGCGGGCTTCGGTCAACAGGGCGTGCAGTTTCGTGACGGTCGGGCGGTTGCCTTGGGTCTGCTGGTGGACGGCTTCGTTCCACAGCCAGCGGCAGCGATGCCATTCGGCGGTCAGTGCGGCTACCGCGGTCGCGCCGGGGCGCAGCCGGTAGGTGTAGCGCACCGCTTCCTCCACATCGGACAGCATACTGCACTGAACTATATGCTGCCCATTGTGGATGAGATCAGGTCAAACAACAGCGTCGTCTACCGATGCACCTACCACGTCGTGTGGTGCCCCAAATACCGGCGGCCCGTCATCACCGACCCCGTCGACGCCCGGCTGAAGCAGATCATCACCGAGGTGTGCGCCGAGCGGGACGCGCCAGTCGTCGAACTCGAAACGATGCCCGACCAGGTTCACCTTCTGGTCACTGTCGATCCGCAGTTCGGTGTTCACCGGCTCGTCAAAGCCATCAAGAGCCGCTCCTCGCGGCTGCTACGTCAAGAGTTCCCCACGTTGAAGACCCGGCTGCCGACCTTGTGGACCAACAGTTACTTCGTGGCCACTGTCGGCGGCGCGACCTCGGAGGCGGTCAAACGGTATGTCCAAGACCAGCGGAACGCCTGAACGCCTCTACCTCCCCACGGCCAAAGCCGGGGGCTTCACGGGCGCTTTTCGGTGAAGGCACCGGCCGAGGAGCGAGGCAGTCCCCCGGGCCGCGCCGCGCCGACCCCACCGCCACGCGCGACCGTCGACCCGGAGCCCACCACCGGTGTACGCGAGCCGGAGGCCCGCCCGCTCAGCCGGGCGGCCGTGCAGCGGTTGCAGTCCGGGGCGGGAAACCGGGCGGTGGCGGCGCTGGTCGCCCAGCGGCGCGCGGCGACGACGCGTACGCCGGCGGCCCGATCGGGTGCCGCGAGGCGTGCGGGTGGCGCGGCGCGCGGCGCGGTCGTGCCCGCCCAGCGCACCGCCGCCGGCCCGTCGTCTGCCTCCGCTGCCCCCGCTGCGGGGTCGGCCGTCGCCGGGCCGGTGGAGGCCGCCCCGGTGCAGCGGTTGGCGACCGACGCCGGGCCGGTGCACCGTCCCGGGCCGCAGGCTGATCCGAAGTTCACCGAGTTGAAGGCGGACGTGCGGGGCAAACAGCAGCTGCTGTCGGCGCACCCGCCGGCGAAATCGGAGGCGGCAAAGGCGCAGGGTGCGGCCAAGCCGCCGCAGGACGACAAGGAGGCGCAGGGCAAGGCGGCGAACGCGGAGAAAATGAACGCCGCCAAGCCGGGCGCGTTCGACAAGGTCGCGTTCGTCCGGGCGGTCAACGAGGCCATCGCCGCCCAGGCACCCAAGAACCTCGACGAGGCCGCCAAGTTCGGCGACTCGGGTAAGGCCGACGCGGTCAAGGGGCAGGTGCAGGGGCAGGTCACCGACGGCAAGAAGGCGTCGGCCAACGCCATCGAGACCACCACCAAGGCCCCGCCGGACACGTCGAAGGCGGTCGAGAAGCCGGTCACCCCACTGGTGGCGGACAAGCCGCCCGGCGTGCCGGGCATGCCGGATCCGGCGAAGGCCGTACCGGACAAGGCCCCGCCGGCGGCGACCGACTTCTCGGACGGGCCAAAGCAGGTCGACCAGCAGATGGCCGACGCGCAGGTCACCGAGGAGCAACTGGCCACGTCGAACGAGCCAGAGTTCACCGGGGCGTTGAAGGAAAAGAACGCCGCCGAGCAGCACGCGGACACCGCGCCCGGCCAGGTACGCGCCGCCGAGACGCAGACCCTTGCCGGAGCGAAGGCGGCGGCCGGGGCGGCCGGGACGGCGGCGATGACCGCGCTGGCGACCGATCGTAAGCAGGCCGGCGCCCAGGTCGGGGCGGGCAAGGAGACCGCCAAGTCCGCGGACGAGCGGAAACGCGCCGAGGTCACCGCGAAGTTGCAGAAAGTCTTCGACGCGACGAAGAAGGACGTCGAGGGAATCCTGTCCGGCCTGGACAAACAGGTCGACGACCAGTTCACCAAGGGAGAGAAGGCCGCCCGGGACGCGTTCACCGCCGAGCACAAGCGGCGGATGGACGAGTACAAGGACAAGCGGTATTCGGGAATCCTCGGCAAGGGCCGGTGGCTCAAGGACAAGTTCGCCGGGCTGCCCGAAGAGGCCAACCAGATCTTCGTCGTCGCCCGCAAGGGCTACGTCGACCAGATGCAGCAGGTCATCTCCGCCGTCGCCGACACCATCGGCGCCGAGCTGACCCGGGCCAAGCAGCGCATCGCCACCGGCCGCGACGAGTTGCAGGCGGCGGTGAAGAGCCTCTCCCCCGAGTTGCAGGCGATCGGCAAGGAGGCGGCCGGCGAATTCGCCGGGAAGTTCGACGAGCTGACCGAGCAGGTCAACAACAAGGGCACCGAGCTGGTGCAGACCCTCGCCTCGAAGTACAACGAGGCGCTGAAATCGGTGGACGAGGAGATCGCCGCCGAGAAGGAGAAGAACAAGGGCCTCGTCGCCAAGGCCGTCGACGCGGTTGCCGGCGTGATCAAGACGATCCTGCAGCTCAAGGACATGCTGATGGGCGTCCTGGCCAAGGCCGCACAGGCGGTCATGGCGATCATCAAGGACCCGATCGGCTTCCTCGGCAACCTGGTCTCCGCGGTCGGCGCGGGCCTGCAGGCGTTCCTGGCCAACATCGGCGAACACCTGAAGAAGGGCCTCGTCGGCTGGCTCACCGGGGCAATGGCCGGGGCCGGCCTGGAGCTGCCGGCGAAGTTCGACCTACGCGGCATCGTGATGATGATCGGCTCCCTGCTCGGGCTGACCTGGGCGGCGATCCGGGGCCGGATCGTCAAACGCGGCGTGCCCGAGCAGGCGATGAGCGCGGTCGAAACGTCCGTGCCCCTCGCGCAGAAGGTGCAGGCCCAAGGGCTGGGCGGCATCTGGGAGGAGATCAAGGAGAAGGTCGGCGACCTCAAGGCCAACCTGTTCGCCAAGATCAGCGAGTACCTGATCCCGACCATCCTGATGGCCGGCATCACCTGGATCATCAGCCTGCTCAACCCCGCGTCGGCGTTCATCCGCGCCGTCAAGATGATCATCGACTTCGTCACGTTCATCGTGAACCAGGGCGCCCAGATCATCGAGTTCGTCAACTCGGTCCTCGACGCCATCATCGCGATCGCCGGCGGCGGTAAGGGCGGGGTGCCGGCGCTGATCGAGAAGGCATTGGCGCGCTCGGTGCCGGTGCTGATCGGGGTGCTTGCCGCGGTGCTCGGCATCGGCGGGCTCGCCCAGAAAGTCCAAAAGTTCTTCAAGGCCCTCGCCAAGCCGGTCATGAAAGCCGTCGACTGGGTCGTCGGAAAAATCGTCGGACTGGGCAAGAAACTCTGGTCGAAGATCAAGCAGAAGACCAGACGGCAGCGAAGCGACGGAGGGTCGCCGGATCAGCCGTCACGCAATGGCCGCCTTAGCCCGAGCGAGGTGAAGGCAAAGGCGGCACGGGAACTGCGTGGCAGGATCGGCTCCGGCGTGGGTTCGGCGGATCAACTGAGTGCTGCCGTGCGGGACGCCCACCGCGTCAACAGCCCGCTAGGACTGCGCAGCATCGAGGTCAAACCGGGCGGGTTCGGAAAGTTCAACGTCTACGTGGCCGCGTCACCTTCCGAATTGGGCACCACGACCGAGTTTGGCAAGGCCACGAAGTTTCTCAAGAAAGACTTTGCGGTTCGTGTCTCGAAGAAGACGGGACGCGCGACCGGAATTCCGCACACGGCGTTGGTGGGCAGGTGGAACGGCCGTGCCTTGCCCCGGCAGGAGAGTTTCGACAAGGATCACCATGCCGAGGACGTGCTCACCGCCTTCATCGAAGCAAACCGGGACCGACTGCCCCGCGCACCAGAGGGCGAGCGAGACCGCCTCGATGTAACCATCACCAAGAGCCCCTGCGAGCGGTGCGGCGGACGGTTGCAGTTGTATTCATCCACCAAAAATGTCCACCTGAGCTTGTCAATCATCGGCCTCTACCGCGGCAAAGGCACGATTGAAGAGAAGCAGGCCAGCATCGATGCCATGATCAAGCTCCGAAGCGATGGACATGTTCTGAGGGTGCCCACGCTGGCAGAGGTGCTGGGTGAGTACGGTGGCGAAGAACTGGATGATATCTCGAAGAAAGCCCTGCAGGGACGGCTTGACGGCCTCAAGCCCATTGTCGACAATATCAACGCCGAAGCAGAGAAGATGGAAGCGATCAAGGCTGGTACCTGACGCATGACGACATCGCCCGAGCAGAGTGACCTGATCGATGACATCCAAGGCCGGCTGGAGAGCCAGGGATGGCAGGCGGAGAGCGGTGAAGGGTGGCGCTGGGTAGACCACACCTACCAGAACGACGACGCGATGCTCCGAGTCCGCTACCTCCCCAACGTCAACGTCATCCGCTTCGACTTCGAGTCCGAAGAACACCTGGCGGAGCTCTCAATCTCCTTCGACGGCTCACCGGACCGGGTCCTCGGTCTCATCACCGATAGCCAGTCGTCGCTGTCCGAGGCAACCTGGCGGGACTTCATCGCTGCCCTGATCGAGCTGTCGCCGCGCATCCTCTCGCTAGCGGGGGAGAGCAGCGACGGTGAGGTCATCGCCGAGCTTGACGACGGCATAGCCGCGCTGCGCGAGATCGATTGGGAGTGACGCCTGCAGTCGGGCAGGCTGCCTCATCGGGCACGCACCTTTTCCCGATCACGCGTCCGCCTGGACGTTTGAACCCCAACGTGCACGCGGGACGCTCGACTCGACCCTGATCGAGGGACGAGGAGGCGTGATGCCCAACTACCTGGCACCGGGCGTGTACGTCGAGGAGGTGTCCGGCTCCCGCCCGATCGAAGGCGTCGGCACAGCGGTCGCCGCGTTCGTCGGCTTCGCCGCGCAGGGGCCGTTCAACACCCCGACCCTGGTGACCAACTGGAGCCAGTATTCGCAGATCTTCGGCGAGTTCGCCCCCGACTGCTACCTGGGCCACGCCGTCTACGGCTACTTCATGCAGGGCGGCGGGGCCGCGTACATCGTGCGGGTCGGCGGCGACGCGGCCAGCGAGGAGGCCCTGCCCGCCGCGCCGGCCGCGATCCTCGGCACCTACCGGGTGGTCGCCCGCGCCCTGCCCGAGGGCACCCCGGACGACATCACGGTCGAGGTCGCCGACCCGCCGGAGGGCGCCACCGAGGACCGGTTCAACCTGGTGGTAAAGCGCGGCGGCCAGGTGGTCGAGACGTTCGAGTCGGTGACCACCAAACGCGGCAAGGACAACGTGGTGACCCAGGTCCGCGAACGGTCCAAGCTGATCACAATCGAGGAGGCGGCGCCGGCCGGCCAGTTGGCCCGCCCGTCCGGCGGCGAGGTGGCGCTGACCGCCGAGCCGCCCGCCGCGGGCGCGCCGGAGACGGTGTCGGCGGACGAATACGTGGGCGACGCGGCGGAGCGTACCGGTTTCGGGGGCTTGGAGGCCGTCGACGAGGTGACCATGGTCGCGGTGCCCGATCTGATGGGGGCGTACCAGCGCGGCGCGATCGACCTGGAGTCGGTGAAGGCCGTGCAGTCGGCGGTGATCGCCCACTGTGAGCTGATGGGTGACCGGATGGCGATCCTGGATCCGCCGCCGGGCCTGTCGCCGCAGCAGGTGAAGGAGTGGCGCACCGACCAGGCCGGCTACGACTCGAAGTACGCGACGCTCTACTACCCCTGGATCAAGGTGTTCGACCCGCTGACCGGCACCAACCGGTTCATGCCGCCGTCGGGCCACCTGGCCGGGGTGTGGGCGCGCAACGACGGCAACCGGGGCGTGCACAAGGCGCCGGCCAACGAGCCGATCCGAGGCGCGGTCGCCCTGGAGACCCAGTTGACCCGCGCGGAGCAGGAGCTGCTCAACCCACGCGGCATCAACTGCATCCGGGCCTTCCCCGGCCGGGGCATCCTCGTCTGGGGCGCGCGCACGCTGTCGTCCGACCCGGCCTGGCGCTACCTGAACGTGCGGCGGCTGTTCAACTACCTGGAGGAGTCGATCCTCAACGGCACCCAGTGGGTCGTCTTCGAGCCCAACGACGACATGCTCTGGGCCCGCGTCCGCCGCACCATCAGCGCGTTCCTGATCAACGAGTGGCGGCGGGGCGCGCTGTTCGGGCTCACCCCCGACGAGGCATTCTTCGTCAAGTGTGACCGGGAGACCAACCCGGCCGAGAGCATCGACGCCGGCCAGGTGGTCTGCCAGATCGGCGTCGCGCCGGTGAAACCCGCTGAGTTCGTGATCTTCCAGCTGGCGCAGATGTCCGGCGGCACCAGCCTGGTCAACGAGTAGTCCCCGTAGCGTCAGGAGGCAGTCGTGCCGCTCCCCGATTTCGACTCCGCCGTCGGCCACTCGTTCGGGCTGGAGGTGGACAGCATCGTCATCCGCCAGATCACCGAGGTCACCGGCCTCAAGATGGAGCAGGACGTCATCGAGTACAAGTCGAACACCGCCGACGGCAAGTTCGCCGTTCGCAAGGCGCCCGGCGCGCCGAAGGCCGGCGAGGTCACGCTGACCCGGGGCCTGACCGCCGACAACAGCTTCGAGCGGTGGATCAAGGATTGCCGCTTCGGCAAGATGAGCGCGGCCCGCAAGGGCGGCGCGATCATCGTTTTCGACTACGAGGGCCTGCCGATCAAGCGGTACAAGCTCACCAACGCGTGGCCGAAGAGCCTGGAGATCAGCTCGCTCAAGGCCGGCGACACCAGCGTGCTCACCGAGAAGCTCGTGGTGACGTACGAGGCGATGGAGGTCGAGTAGCCCCATGCGCCGCACCTCGTCGCTCGTCCCGCCGCCCGGCCCCGAGCTGGCCGAGTCGCCCGGCGTCGCCCCGCCCGCCGTCGCCCCTCGGCGCGAGACGCTGCGCACCGAGTTCCCGTTCGAGCTGCCCCGGGGCTACGTGGACGACGCCGGCACGGTGCACCGGGACGGGGTGATGCGGCTGGCGACCGCGCGCGACGAGCTGGTGCCGCTGCGCGACGACCGGGTGCGGGAGAATCCGGCGTACCTGACGGTGGTGCTGCTCAGCCGCGTGATCACTCGGATCGGCACGGTGCTGGACGTGCACCCCGGCGTGGTGGAGGACCTGTTCGCCTCCGACCTGGCGTTCCTACAGGACATGTACCGGCGGATCAACAGCGAGGGGCACACGCGTGCGAGCGTGGTGTGCCCGGAGTGTCAGCACCGCTTCGCGGTCGACCTCGCCGGCGGGCGCCTGGGGGAATCGTGACGTACGCGGCCGACCGCATCTACTCCGAGGTCGCGTACGTCGCCTACCACTTCCACTGGTCGCTGGACGAGATCCTCGACCTCGAACACGGCGAGCGGCTGCGGTACGTGGCCGAGATCGCGAGCATCAACACCCGCATCAGTCAGGGACGGTGACCCGATGTGGCCGTGGCGGCGGCGTACGCAGCGGACCGTGCAGCGGTCCACCGCCGACGCGCCCGCCCCGGCCGCCACTGCCGCGACCGACGCCGGCCCGAGCGAGCCGCGCCGTGCCGGGCCGCCCGCCTGGCGGGGGCTGCCGCCGATTCAGCGGGTTACCCCCGAGGAGCCGCGGCTGAACCTGCCCGAGGCGTTCACCGGCTCGCTCGCCGCCTGGCGCGACCCGTCGTACCTGGCTCCCCTCGGGCACCTCGTCGGCGGCGCCGAGCCGGCCGGCGTGCTGCACGGCGCCGCCATACCGGTGGCGGAGCCGCCGACCCCGGAGCCCGCCGGTCCACAGTCGCCCGGCGATTCCGTGCCGCTGCCGCTCGCGGCACCGCCGTCGGCGGCCCGCCGGGCGGCACCGTCCCTGCAACGGCAGGTCCTCGGCGTTTCCGCGCCGGGGCACCAGCCGGCACCGGATCCGCCGTCGGCCGGGCAGCCCCCCGCCCGGTCGGCGGCGCCGGAACCCATGCCGCTGTTGGTGCAGCCCGTGCCGGCCAGCCGAGCGGTGCCGGCTCA